>CAZUBG010000087.1:0-20332 GCA_964618545.1 uncultured Bifidobacteriaceae bacterium
CTACAAGGTTCATGGCCGGTGAGCAGGTCTAAAAGGAACAAGGGGCTTTCCATGAGCGACCTATCATCATTGACGCCGGCATTGCTTCGACAAGCTGCTGGCATTAAAGAGCAAATCGAATTGTTAACCAATCAACTGACGGCTATTCTGGGTGGCCGCGTAATGCCTGCCCTTGACATTGTACCTGTAACCGAACCTCTCAAGAATAGGAAGAAATACAAATTGAGTGCGGCGGGTAAAGCGAAAAGGGTTGCTGCCCAAAAGGCAAGGTGGGAGCGATTTAACGCTGGCAAGACCGAAGCCAAACTTGTGAAAAAGGGTCGGAGGAAGATGAGTCCCGCTGGCCGGGCCAAGATTGCGGCTGCGGCCCGAGCGAGATGGGCGAGGGTGAAGGCCGCGAAGGGCGGTTAGCCGCGTTCGCGGTAATGTTCTCGCAGCCAGTTTAGAACCGGTTCTTCGCCGAAGAGACGTTGATTCCGCCGTGACCAGCGCACGGTTTTGCTGCGTTTCACAGGCTGAAGGTCGCCCTCCCCCCTCTCGTCCCCCGCCTGTTCCTCTTCGCAAACCGTGCGCTCGTCACAGACTGCAATTGGGAAGTAAACGCAGTCGCGGTGCCCTTTCGTCTGCGATTCGGCCAGCGGCGTTGCGCTCCGGCTTCGCTCCAGTTGTCTCTCCGCCTCCGCTCCACTTTTCCCGCCGCCCGAATCGCAGACCAAAGGACAAATTTCAAATCGGCCAATTGTTTGCCCTCTCAGAACTCATTGGGGAAAATATCTTTCATGCGCATTTTCAACTTCACAAGAATCGTTTCCAATTTATCCAACGTGAGGTGATGTTCCCCATGCTCGATGCGGAAAAGCGTTTGATGGGATATGCCCACTTTTTTGGCAAACACCGCATAGGAAAGCTCACCACGCTCTTTTCGCAAGAACGTTGCCAATTGCCGATCAAGATTGCGTTTCACAATGGCAAAGTGGCAAAAACTCCGTAACGTATGCGTGATGTTTTTTCTTTGCGGAAAACCTGCCGTGCTGTAAAATCGGGCAAGTGACAGATAATTGGTATGCCTAAAAAAGCAAAAATTCTCATTATTGAAGACGAACCGGCTGTTTCAATGATGATGGTGCATTTGCTGACCCGCGCCGGTTGCGAGGTGGCAACGGCTTGGGACGCCGCCAAGGGCATGGAACTGGCCGAAGCAGGAAACTTCGATTTGATCACCTTGGACGTCGATTTGTCCGGCCTCGGCTTGAGCGGTTTCGAGATTTGCCACCGGTTGAAGGAAGAACCGCGTTTGCGGCATACGCCCGTGGTGTTCGTTTCGGGGCGCTTTTCCCAAGAAGATGCCCGGCATGGCCTTGAATTGGGGGCGGTGGACTACATCACCAAGCCGTTTGGGGCGGCGGATTTCGCCGCCCGCATCATTTCACACACCACGGTCAAAACCCGCCCAGCAAAACAATTGCCGCCAGAGAGGGCAACCGCATGAAACGACGCGGACAGCTACTGTTCGGCCTTGGCAGGAAAAATCGCTACCCTTGGGTCAGATTGAAATTCGGAGCCGGCCGGGCAAGTACCGCAGAGGAAAACTGGCCACCTCTGAATTCAAACCGCTCCGGCTACAATCCGGTTCGATGGCCTTCAAAGATCGTCCAGCAAGTCGCACACGCGCACCCCGAGAGCCTTGGCTATTTTCTCCAAAGTCTCCAAGGTTATATTCTTTTCCGCACGTTCAATTTCACCGATATAATTTCGATTAAGGTCCGTCTTTTCTGCCAGCTTCTCTTGGCTCAAATGAGCCCTACGCCGACGGGTGCGGATGGTTTCTCCGACGATCTGATAAATTTTGGGACTCGGCACTACATAAGAAAAACAGGAACCGACAAACCGTGCTACCGGCCATTAGCCGTTAAATACTGGCTGATAGCCGGTCGTTTCATGCTTGCGCTTCCGGGGGAAAGGGCTACAACGGTGTCATTCATATGAAAATGAAGGGACGAATCCTCTGCATCGAAGACGAAACGAGTGTTTCGAGGATTATTGTTCGGCCCTCGTTGGGAAAATCGCCAGCTTTCCGCCTGATTGAAATTGCGCGCCGATTTTGTTCAGGGGCAGGTTCTTCGGAAATAGATCGCCCATGGGAACCCGGAGGACGCGGGCGAGATAGAGCATTTCGCAATCAGGAACACGGCGGCGCTGCGATTCCAGACTGGCCAGCGAATCACGGCTTATGCTCCACCCGCGCAATTGAAGCTTCGCGGCGAGTTTTTCCTGCGACCAGCCTCTCTTTGAGCGCAATTCTTGCACTTGGGGGCCGACCAAATTCATTGCGGGCTTCTTCACCAACCCCGATATTAGCGGGATCGGGGCTGCAAATTGTGTTCACACACACACACAATGCTTCACAGGAATGTCACTTGTCTGTGCTTGCGTTTATCGGCACTGACAACAAAGATGGGGCATCAGTTGTGAAGATGACCAAACGAATTTGGCTGGTAGGCTCCCAGGGGATGGTAAATCCTTCTTGGATCCAACCGCCTTCGCCATGCGTTTCTCACATGCGACTTCCGAATGCCACAGGCCATTTTCGCCACATTACTCAAATCCAATCAACAAGCAATTAAACCAACGTGAAAACCATCAAAAGGAACGGTATCCACTTCAATGCTGTCGCAGCGACCGGCATTCTCATTTTGGCCGCCACATTGGGGGCACTCTCGCAAACCGCACCGGTTTTGACCATCAAGCCTGTGGGTACTAACCAATTGTCAATCACGATTTCTAATAATATTGGCGCGGCGGATTATGATCTGCAATGGACACCGGTTCTCGCGAGCCCGAATTATCCCTGGACTTGGGCGGTCCCTGGCACGGCAGGCCAAACGAACTTTCTCCTAAACCTAGCCGATTTCGATACGCAGACGGCCTTCTTCAGAACGATTTTGGACACGAACGCTATTCCCCTCTGGGAGGCGGCTGATCCGAACAATCCCGCCACAGGAATCTTAAAAGTTACCATTATCAGTCCGGCGAACGGGGCCACGCTTAATTGACCACATTCAGAGGCTTTTTCCCTAAATTTACTATGCAAACAAAACGGCTCATTTACCTTTTCACCTTCCTGTTGAGCGTTGCAATCGCTCGCGGGCAAACAAACCTGACGACGCTCGCCGTATCGGCCGGACAAGCTCACGCACTGGCTTTGCGTTCGGATGGGAGTGTTTGGGCGTGGGGAACAAATCGAGATGGCGAACTTGGTTTGGGCACAAATAACCTCGTTTCGGCCCCCCAAAGGGTCGCAAACGTCACCAACATTATCTCAATTTCCGCCGGGGCATTGCACTCGCTGGCCGTGCAGAGCAACGGCATCGTATGGGCTTGGGGCCTCAACACTGACGGACGGCTGGGGAACGGGACTTCCACCACGTCCACCAATCCCGTTCCAGTTTCCCGCATCACCAATGCCGTCATGGTGGCGGCGGGAGGCAATCATTCCTTGGCAGTGCTTGCCAATGGGCAGGTGATGGCGTGGGGTTCAAATCTTGGGGGACAACTTGGGACCGGCAACACGATTTCAACCAATCAGCCGGTGCAGGCGGGAAGTTTCACCAATGTCATCGCGGTGGCCGCGGGCACAAATTTTTCCCTGGCATTGACCGCGAATGGAAACGTTTATAGCTGGGGGACAAACAACATGGGTCAGCTTGGATTGGGCACCACGACCTGGCAGCTTTCACCGATCCAAATCACGACCCTCAGCAACATTGTCCAAATCGCAGCCGGAAGCTCACATTGTCTCGCGATGAATAGCAGCGGCGTTATTTATGCCTGGGGCGGGAACGCACAAGGCCAGCTTGGGGACGGAACAACGGTCAATGCGCTGGCACCCGAGGTCGTTCCAAATTTTGGGTCGCCGACCAATTTAGGGGCCGTAAAAACGATTGCGGCGGGATATGAGGGTTCGGCCGCAATTCTCAAAACCGGGCGGTTGTTTTATTGGGGGTGGTATGGAAACGGAACTTTTTGGGCTTCCAACCAACCGCCGCAGGAATTAAACGCCACTAGCGGCTTGGTATTCCAAAACGTGACGTATGGGGACACCTATTTGTTGGCCGGGATGCAGGATGGGTCAACATGGGCCTGGGGGTTCAATCAGTTTGGCCAGCGGGGAAACGGGAATGTCTATGCCACAAACGACAACTGGTCATACGAGCTTGCCAACGCCGAATTCAGCTTTAGTGCCAGTCCATATCCGGTCACCACACGATGGAATCAAGGTGATCGCAACGATCTGAACTACCTGCCCATGCTGCCCTACAACACGTTTGTCCTGCCCTTGGACATGGAACAAGGCGTGAGATTAAACAACCAGGGAACAGACGCTTACTGCTACGGCGCAGGTGCGCCGTGGTTTTTGAATGTTCAACAGATTCAACGGCAACATGTATGGCAACTCACACCGGGCACGACCAATGTCACTCGTTTTCCGGTGAGCAATCCGGTGGTGGCATTTGGCAGCGCCGCTGGCGGGAGTCCGCTCTATGTTAACCAGCCGTACCGGTTCGGAATTTTCGCGGGTGCGTATGACGAACTGACCGGCCCAACCAACATGATCCGGGTTTTGGTGTACAGCGCAAGCGCCCTTGCGTCAGGAGCAACCAACATCACCCCGACCAACATATTTTACATATCGTTGCCAAGGCGCAACATAGCCGCTGATGATCCGGCCTGGTCGAATTACGTCACGAACGGGAACCAAGTGGTCGTCTCATCGAATGGTTTAATCACATCAGTTTCATTTAACTATGGTGAAGGCACTGATCCAGATTACAGTACTTGGGGGTTGGGTTGGATTTTTGCCACGCCCACCGATGTCACCATTGACGGGTATAGGCTCACCCATGAGGCAACCTCAACGAATTATTGCTATATTATTGAAGCTCTGGGCTCTTGTGAAGTTGGAGCAAACGTTTTCGCCCCAATGGGCGTCACGAACAACACCGGTTGGGCCTACTTGCCCATGTATGCGCTTGGATTTAGTGTTTTTCCTGAGTGGCAGTCTCATTTTCTCAACAATCCCAATTTTGCCGGAACTCTGGTGCCACCCAGCTATACCGGCAGAACCTCCGCCGAACTGAACGGTTTAACGGCGGTCATTACGAACAATATTTGGCTTACCAACAACCCCGCCTACACAAATCTGGACACGTCGCCGGAATTACGCCGCAGCCCAATTTTGGACCAGTTCGTAACCGACATGGGCGATAATCCCCTGGCTCTGGCCAATTACGTCATCAACAATATCGCGCTGACCGACCCAATCGCCTACGGCAGCACGGCCAACCAAGTGGCCAATTCAGTCGAAATCGGCGGAATCAATCGCTCCGCCTTGGGAACCTATTTGGAAGGGCAAGGTTCGCCCGCTGAACAATGCGCGTTGCTCGTTTACCTGCTCCGCAGCGCAGGGTATCCGGCCACCTACGTGTTTCCGACCAACAGCAACCTGCAATTGCTTTCCAGCACGGTCAGCCGGTTGTGGCAGATCAATGTCAATGGCATCGTCTGGAACTCGGGAATTCCCCTCATCACCAACAGTTTGATTGTCGTGAACTATCCCTGGGTGGTGGCCAACATTGGAACAAACTCTGTCCAAATTTTCCCATGGCTGAAAAACACGGCAGTCAGCCAAGGGTTAAACATTTATGATTATATGCCAACGAATTATCCCAACGCTTATGCTTGGGTGAAGGATTATTCAATGGCGAATCCGGCGCTCATGGCCTTGGGACCGTTAAGCGGCGGGATTGAACCGATCTGGCAAAGCTACCTGACGTCCGTAATCAATTCAAACTCGCTTCAACCCAATTTATCATTACAGAACTTTGGTGTCTGGTCACTTCCACGACCCTACAACTACACTAGCTGGAGTCAGCTCCCGGTGCCCGATATGCTCGCGAACCAATCGCAAGTGGCCGTAATACAAACCCTCTCGGACAGTCCCGTCACCTATCCGTTTTTGACGAATATGTTTGATGCGGTCCGTATTGAGGTCTTTGACAGCAATACCAACGCCGTGAATGAACTGTTCAATTCTGGCTTGTGGGACAACTGCGACCTGCAAAACCGCAAACTCCTGCTTTATACGAATACGCCGAGCACAGTCAGTCTTTGGCTGTCGTCATACCGGTCGGGCATAACGAATACCTCCAATTTTACAAACTATACATCTGGCACAAATGCCCTGCTGGTTCAGTCCGTGCAAGCGACCGTGGCGAACACAGTGACCAATTTTGTGGTGCGTATTACCTACCAAAAGCGCATCGGATTGCTAAATATAAATGATGTCGCAAATTGGTTTCCAAGCCTGGCTTACTATGGGGATTCCTTCACGCTGAATTGCTACCCAAGTGACGTGTCGGCGATTATCCCGAGTGTCGCCAGCGTTTCATCGGCCATGCTGCAAGTTTGGGCGCAGGATTATTGGAATTTGCAGCAAGAACGGGCTACCAATACGAGTTTCGTTCCCCCCGTCACTTCCGAGGCAGGAGATGCCGCAATGATCATGGCATCCACTTTCTTTCAAAAATTGTGGAGCGATAACCAACTCAATCAAAACCTCCACAATGTTCGAAGTCTGTCATGGGATTCATGGGGAGTGGCGTCTTTGACCCATTTACCATATGACCAGATGCAAGTTAAATTGAATATGGATTGGTTTGCCACGTTTCTCATTGGAAATGCGCAAGCCTCAGAGGCTTCGGGCGACACAGGTGCGGTTGGGTTGAACAATTTTTTGACGATGATGCAGGCAAATGGCTCGTCGGCGGAATATTCCGTCATTTCTTCCGTGTGGTCGGACCCAAGCCCGGTTTCAACAATCAGGTTGCTCCAAATAGCGGCCCAATCCTGGCAGACAAATGGAACCGCGCCACCAATCGAGCTAAACATTGATAATTATACTGCTCTGGGCAATCAAACATACACGGGTTATGGGTCCACAGCTTTGAAAAACCAAATGCCTTCAATTTGGAGTCAGGTGCAGAGCGTTTTTACGACTGAGACGGATTCAAATTTTGTCCGGGTTCTAATTACCCCCGGGCTGGTGACGAACAGTACTGGCTCGTTTCAGGGAATGGCTGCGTTGATTTTTGGCCAAACCGAAACTGGGGCGATTATTGGTGACAATCGGGCCACCCTTAACGGAGGCGTTAGTGACGATTTCGACTTCATGGATTACGATGATTTCGATTCCACATTCGATTTGGCGTATAATCTTTCATACGACCCATCGGGCGTGTCTTATACATTTATTCTAAATAGTTTTACAACCCCAACACCGGTATTAAATTTTTCGCCGTATGACCTAATGACAATGACCGCACCTAGTGGTACGGTCCAACAGATTTCATTTACGCCCCAACAAAACACCCAAGGCACGGTAATTGCGTCGGCATTGAATTTGCCGGCAAGTTCAACCGCCAGCGCCATCCAAGCCGAGGCAAATGCCGGTTGGTTTGGCGGTGCTTGGGCCGGCCTCAAGCAGGCCGGAACGATCGTGGCAGACCCGGTGCAGGTTGTGTCTGGTGATTTCTGCGCCGACAGTGTGGATGTCGCTCTAGCCGGGCCTATGCCGTTGAAGCTCCGCCGCAATTACCAAAGTCGAAATTTGGCCAACGAGCAGTTCGGCGCGGGTTGGAAAATGAGCATTATGCCGTGGTTGGTGATAACCACGAACGCCGCAACCAATATCATAATCAATGCCGCCGAAATGGACGGCTCGGTTCTGGCCTATCGCTACCAGACAAACAATTTATGGACCGTGATGCCTGCTGACAACCCGGGGCTGGTGAATTACACCCCCAATGGCATTGGTGGCACCGCCAATCTGTTTAACAATCAGATCCAACAGAACCCAACCAACAGCCAGATTTACACGTTGCTGGGGTCCGACGGGAGCAAGCGCATATATCAGGTCATGAACAATTTTGCGATTACTAGTGGCACAAACCAGCTAAATCGCATCCGCCCTTACCTCACCCTTTGGGAAGACCACGCGGGCAATAATTACCAGTTCATTTATGGCACCAACGTGGCCAGTGACAATTTTGGACAGTTGTATCGCATCCAAGGCGCAAATGGAACGTCGCTGACGTTTGAATACGATTTTTACGGGCGAGTCATTCAGGTTATCACCGATGACAGCCGCGTCGTCAATTATCAATATGACAGTTATGGCGATCTCGTAAATGTGACGCTTCCAGACGAGACCTCGTGGCAGTATGGCTATCAGCATTACACCTTCACGACCAATAGCCAGTCCTATACGGACTCGTACCATTTGCTCGCGACCGAGACCAAGCCTGACGGAAGGCAACTGGTCAACACCTATGACAGCCTGCGCCGCGTCATCAACCAGCAGGCGACGGTGGGAGCCAACCGCCAGTTGATCACGAATGCCTGGTTCTTTTACACAAACAACTGCACCACGTTGACCAACACCATTGTCAGCGGGGTCACTTGTGTGAAAGACGTGTTCCAAAACTCTTATTTCTACTATTATACAAATAACCTGGTCACGCAGATCATTGAACCGTTGGGCACAACGAATACCCTAAGCTGGTATCCCATCATTGAGACCAACGGCACGGGCTATTATCAAAACAGTCTGCAATATTCTGTTAACGCCCGCAACCTGACCAATTGGTTTCTTTACGACTCAAACGGCAACATCACGAATGTGACGACGTATGGCAATTTGACGGGCAGCGGAATTGAAAGCGTTACCAATACATACACTTACACGACCTACGATTGCCCCGCGACGGCCACTGATCCTAGCGGCAACCAGTTGATTTACACTTATGGGAATCCGTCCGATGCTTATCAGCTTACCAGCTTGCAGCGTTCTAATGGCGGAATTGGCATTTCCACCAACACTTGGAGCTACACCAACGTCACGTCCATTGCGAACATGGGCGGGTGGTTTGAAACCAACAATTCCTTTGGTTTGTGTGCCCAAGAGGTCCGGGCCGGTACTGCCACCAACGTCTGGGTTTACAATGGACGCGGCTTCCCGGTTCAAGTGATCCGTTATGCCGCGACCGCCGACTTGCCAGGCGATGGCGATCCGGGGGTCGTCACGTATTTTTCATTTTCGCCGAGGGGCGATCTTTTGACAGCCACCGATGCCAATGGAAGGCAGGCGACCATGGATTACGACAACATGGGACGACTGCAATGGCGTGATTTTTTTGACCAGTCCGGCAATAACGTTTCTCGCGAAACGTATTATTACGATTCAAATGGCGAGTTGCAATGGTATGACGGTCCCCGTTCCAACCCCGACGATTATGTCTGGTTTAGCTATGACGGTGCCGGGCGAAAGGTTCAAGAGATTCACTACCGTACGCAGGCAAATCCCAAGGGCACAGGCATTCAGGCCGTGCCTGGCAGCGGCCTCTATGACATCACGTTTTCCGCGTATGATTATTTCGGCAACCTCACCTCGGTCACGGATCAACGGGGCGCGTCAACGACCAACAGTTGGGACGCTTTGGGGAGATTGATTCAGCGCCAATCGTTTGATGTCGGCGGCGGAGCCCTGCTGGCCACCGAGGGCTTTGCTTATGAACCGGGCGGATTGGTTCAGGCTCACACCAACGCCTTGGGCGGCATATCCACAATTCAATATACCAGCACCGGCCAGCCGCAGTTCAGGCAGAACGCCGACGGCTCAACCAATGGGTGGACCTATTATCTGGACGGACGTGCTAACCGCGAAATCCAAGGGAATGGTGCTTACTGGCAGTCAACATATGATGACGTCAACCGCATCATCACCCGGATTTTTTGTTCGCCAGCGGGAGTGCCCGAGGCCACCAATTCCCTCCAATTTGACCGCCGGGGAAATCCGGTTCAGTTCGTTGATGCTGGTGGAAACGCCTTCACGGCCGCGTATGACGGATTGGACCGCGTCAAATACGCCGTCGGCCCAAGCATTACGAACGTAACGCAGACCTATCCCAATGGCAATCCTACGGCTACACCAACTTACCAAACCAACTCGATGTGTCAGGGATTCACCAATTATTTCGATGCCGCCGGGCAGGTGATGACCAATGTGAACGCCGCTGGAGAAACCACCGTTTCATGGTTTGATGTCTTGGGGCGCACGACTCAATCCGAAATTCTTAGCGCAACGGGCCGCCTCGTCCACCAGAAGAGCATTGCTTATTCCTCGGATTTCAACAGCTACACGGTCACCAACGGTGCCGGTGCCAGCGCGATCGTGCAAACGACATTCACCGACAACAACGGCCAGGATGTCCTTGATGTCGCCTATCCATTCCCCAACACCACTGAATTCGTTTCGCGGCAGTACGACCCCGCCGGAAACCTGACGTCCGAGCAACACAATTCCTCGACCGGCGGAGCCGTTACCGCCTGGACGACGGCCAGCTTCACTTATGATGGTTTAAACCGGCTAACCAGCAAATATGACCGGGACAACGCCCCAACCACCTATGGACATGATCCACTGGGCGACCTGACCAGTCGTACCCTACCGGGCGGCGCACAAATGCTGGTGCTGTTCAATAATGCCGGGCAGGTTGTGCAAGATTGGTGGGCAGGCACAAGTGCCGGGACAGGAACTCGAACCAATACCTACGCCTATTTCGCCAGCGGCAGCCCATTTGCCGGTCTGCTCCAAACAAAGGTAGATGGCCGATTTACCACTAACACTTTCGCGTATGATGATTGGCTGCGCGTTACCAATCGGGCGGCCACCGGCCTGTTGCCGGAGCAAAACCTCACCACGGCTTGGCAGTTTGAGCCGCGTGGTTATCTCGTCAATTATTCCGAGCAGTTCGCGAGCACCAATACTGGCCCAATGACATCCGTGCAACGCACGTTTGACCCCTACGGCCAATTGGCGACCGAAACGGTCAACAACGGCGCTTCCACGTACGGTGCCAGCCAAAGCTGGGACGCCACCGGACGGCGCACCAGCTTGGGTATCAACGGGGCCAGCTACGGTTTTGCTTGGAGGGCCGATGGGGTGCTAACCAACGCGAGCAACCCCACAGGCAGCGGCACGTACAGCTACGATACTGCCGGGTTGCTGACCAACCGGCTGGTCGAGGGCCGCAACACCGCCATCATTTCGCGCGACGGCGAAGGGCGTCCATTAGCCATCGCCACCACGGTTGACATGCAATCGGAACTTGGTGAAACGCTAAACTGGACGGGAGACGGATTGTTAGCCAACCATATCCTCGCCAGGGGTGATTTGATGACCGATAACCGCAATTACTCCTATGCGAATTTGAGCCGCCGGTTGACCAAGGAACAGGTGAATTTGAGCCCCAGCACAACCTGGACAAACTCCTTTGCCTATGATGAGGGGGTTGCGGGAGGCCCCGGCGCTTTGACAACCGATGGCCCGGTTGGCGCAAATTTCGGCCTCTGGTGGAGCGGCGTTCCCGACGCCTTTTCGCGAGTAAACATCGAAACCAACAACGCTATCGGATTTCTCGCCTTCGGTTTGGTAAACGGCCAGTCCACGTTGTCAGCATATTTGGACAATCAGCCCATCCAGATTTTGGCTGTGGGCACCAATTCAATTCAATGGCGGACCTTCATTGAACTCTCGCAAGGAACCCATCAATTGGCCGTCAGCGCCCTGCATCCCAGCGGCTTGTACACCGCTTGGGCAACCAACTTGTTCACGAACAACATTACGAATCAGGTCACCTTCGATACATACGACGGAAGCGGGAACATCACTAACCGCGTTTATCGCAATGCCACTGGCGCGACCAATCGCACCCAATTCCTTTCATGGGATGCCGAGGGCCGGCTGCGCCTGGTGATGGAACGCAACACGAACAATTATGGTTTCAACTGGTCGGCGGTTTATGATGGACTGGGGCGGCGGCTTTCCACCACCACCACGCTTGTTTCCAACGGTGTGCCGTCCAATGTTCTTCCGCAAACCCTCAGTTCCTATTTCGACCCGCAGTCGGATTTTCTGGAACTGGGCGTTTTGTTGAATTCCGCGCCGCAGGTGGAGTTCCTGCAAGAGGATGCCTCGCCGAGTGTCCAAACCGTCTGGAAACTGTACGGCCCGGATTTGGACGGCACCTATGGTGGTGAAAATGGCACCGGCGGATTGGAAGGCGTGTCACCCTATCTGGGCACCTTCAATCCGGTCCTCAGCGATGCTCGTGGCAACGTGCTGGCCGAAGTGACGAATGGGGTTGCCTCATGGACATTGGCACGACCAACCGGCTACGGTGCGGTGCCCAGCCACCTTCCGGTGGCTTATGGTAATGGGGTTGACCTGGCACAATCGTCGGCCTGGCGCGGTCGCGAAGTGGATGTCACGGGCTATTATCATTTGGGCTTGCGGGATTATGACCCGGTTGCCGGTCAATGGTTATCGTACGATCCTCTGTGGAACGCGGGTGACCCCAATGGCCAGAGTTTCTGCACCGGCGATCCGATTGACTATTTTGACCCCTCTGGAATGTTCGGGAAAAAGGTCGGCCATAGTTTGTGGAATGGGATCAACACCGCTGCAAACAACTATGTTATCGGCGAAACCCAAACCATTCAGTTGGAAACAGGCACCAGCTATCAAATCGGACTCAATGCGGCAGCGGTCTCTGACCGCGCCAAAAGTCAAGGGGCCAGTTCCCTTGAAGCTGGGTATGAGGGGACTGGCTACTTGCTCGGTTCCTTTACCGGCTTCACCCCCGAATATGAAGGTTTTTCGAGTTATGACATTGCAGGTGCGTATCAAATCACCAATCCATATGACAAGTACTCGCGAATTGGATTTGGGACGTTGGGCATCGTGGGCACTGGCTTCGGCTTGGAAAACTTCGGTTCTAGCCTCATGTCAGTCAGACCACCATCGCCCGGTCTGCCGGCGCGTTTTCCAGCAGATTTGTTCCGATATGCGCAGCACTCAACAAGTCAGGTCCTTGGAGCCGGAGTCGAAGATGGCACGTATGTATTCGTCCAGGATGTCCGAGGGGTTGTACATATAGCACAAAACGGGCCGCATATGCACCCGCAAGTTTTGGGGAATGCGACGGCGGTAGCCTCTGCGGGGGAAATTACAATCCAAAATGGAGTCGTCGTCGAAATTAACAACTTGTCGGGGACATTCAAGCCAGCCGCTGCAACTCTGAATGGAGTTCAGCAGGCGATCCAATCACAAGGCTTAACTGTTGCACCCGGCGCAATTCAACCTTTCGTATGGCCATCAAATTAGAATTACAGAACAGCCAGTCAACGGCAAAAATTTCAATTTTGGTCAATATTAGTAATGCCCAACGGCCAATTGATTTTAAAAATACAGCGATGCTCGATGTCAAAAATTTAGATGTTCCGGTCGATCCCACGTTGCCATTTCTCACATATAAGGCCATCGAAGCCGCCTGTATTTCTGGCGGTATTTATGCTCGGCGAAAATTAGGTGTTAGCGGATTGGCAATCGAATTAGTTTCTTACGCATGGAATGGCGATGTGGAAAACGCCGAACCGTTTGCAATCGCAATTATGATAGCCTCATCAAAGGCTATGTCCAACGAAATATTGTTTTCTGAAACTGAATTGCGCGGCTGGCGTGAAATTGAATTTTGATATGGAAAACGACATGGAGCGCGCAGCCAGCAACTTGTTTATGAAAGAACAACTAACAGAAGCGACACGCAAGATTGTGAGGACGTCCCAGACAGGTTCCAGAAATGCCAACCCAAAACGGCACGGACAGGGCCGATTACGGGCGCGGACTTGCAGAAGCTGGGACTGACAGACTTGGCCAGCCAGCTTGGCGTACAGGCCGGGCGACCGGTCAATTTCATGAAATACCAATCAGCCATTGATGCTACGATTCGAGCGCCCAGCATTTTCGCGCCTTGAATGCAAACTGTTATGAAAACTTATACGGATGCTGGGTACTTTGAGGCTGCGGACGCAGGCAGTTGTTTAATCGCAGTTAGGCCGTTCGGCCACGCCTTATGCAGTTTGTGACAGAATCACTCGATGCGATGCTAACTCGGCGCTGTGTTCCGTTACGATGGCCCATTACCGAGCGGTGTGCTACTTGAACCGAATGGAATAAAATCGTTTTGTGCCCATATTGCTATATTCTCGATCTTGAAAATGAAAACACTATCGCTCACTACCTTGTTTGCCTTGCTTGCGCTCGCATCGATCCTGTCAGGATGTCAAACAGCGCAAAACTCCCAACAGTCCGCCGCTCCAACGGTAAGCGGTTATGTCAGCGTTGGCGCAGACAAAACAGTGCATTAAAAACAGGGGCGCGGACCAAACAAGCTAATTGTTTTGCGTGGCCTGAAAATTCCATTGCATAAGCACGAACTTTTCAATAGGCTACGGCTTGTGAAGGAATTTGGAACAGCGGTTATTTTGTTGGCGGTCGCTTTGATGGCGAACGCCTTCGTTGCCGTCGCACACGCCGACGAACCGCGTCCTTCAGCTCTCCAGACGGCATTGTCCGACACGACTTTCGTTAATGATTTTTCGCCTGTTTGTGGCGATTCGACTGATACAAACATCGTAGTTGGTAGCAGCTTGATTGATGCGGCGGATATGTCCTCACCGTTTACGCCTTCGTCGGTTCCCGAACCGTCGTCAATCCGCTTGTTGACAGCGGGAGCCGTGGGCGTTATCGTTTTTTCCATCGCAAAACAGCGCAAGCGACGTTCTCTTGCAACGAGCAAGTGACGAGCGGGGAATTGGCATTATTCCGTTTCCAGCCCTTTTTCTTCTGGTTCGTGGATTTCAATCTTTTCAATAGAGCCTTCACTTTTCGAGAATGTTCGCTGCGCCGAAGGCAGAAGCCTGATTCGATCAACGGCGAGACGTTCCAATGCGCTGCACAATGGTTCCAAACCTTTCCCGGTAACAGTGATGAAACAGTCCTGGAATCGGATGCGGAGAGCCTCGTTATCAGAATTTCTGACCAGTTTGGCGTGCTGGAAATAACCATATGGAAAAAGGTGAATTTCCCCAGGCTTTTCCACCCGCAGGCAATGAGCACTGGAATCCGTGCTCCAGCAAGTCAAATCCTTTGTCCGCGAGCCTGCTGGCGCGGCGCTGTCTGATTGAGGTTTTGTTTCCATACGGCGTTCCTCTCATTTTGTTTTGGTGTCTCCCTTCGGCGACTTTGAATCAGTTTTTGGATGTAGTTGCGAACCGCCGGGGTCAGCCCCCGTGTCTTCGGCATATCCTCCTCGACAAGTTCAACCGCCAGTTCCCGGTTTCCCAACCGGGCGACATTCTCTTGCAACCTCGATTTGTCCTGGGTAAAAATCCTGACTCCGCGCGTTCCCCGTGAAATTGTGACAAGCCATTGCTGATTGTTCGTGGCGGCCTTGACGGCCGAATCCGAGAACAAAACGTGTTCGACGGTTTTTCCCTGAGATCCGTAGGAAGTGACCGCATAGCCACGGACGAATTGGTGATAATCCACTGGGAGGCTTCTCCCATCTTGGAGATGAATTCGTCCATCTTGGGCAATACTTTTGACCGACACCAACTCGCCATTGACCAGTGGCTTTCCGTCATAGGCTTCCGAATTGGCCTTGAGTTGAAGCCTGTCCCCCTGCGCAAGTGCCATTTCGACAGGCTGACAAACTGTGATCCGTTCCAAATTTTTGAATGCGACTTTCCGAACTCGTTTCTCCGTCTCAACTAAAAGGTGTGAGGCAGTTGCCTTTAACAGCTTCCCTTGATCGCCTTTCCTGAATTCACCAGTGTCCCGATTAAACACCAGCACGGCGTTGGCCGGATAATATCGCTGGTCGCGCTTTTGGGCGTTGGTTAGGTCAATGCGTTCGTGGGCCAGGATGGTCACATTTTCTTTCCCGATCAAACCAGCATTCCGCAGACCGATACGAATGCGTTCATTGATTTCATGAATCTCCGCCCAAGTCTGGGACACGACCACAACCGATCTTTTACGCTGGGCCAGTTCCACATATCCGGCGACCAACTGCTCACGCTGCTCATCCAAGGTTCGGCATTCGGCAATCACGCCAAGCTGGTCCAATCGGTCAAACGATTCGGCATAGTGGCCGGTCTGCGCTTTCCGAACGGCGGCACGATATTGCTTAATCCGCTTTCGCTCGGACTTCGTTTCGCCCAATTTGGGATTCTGCCGCCGAATCTTGGTCAATCGGACGGGCTCAAGCCCTGAATACTTCTCAATGGCGCGCAAAGCATCCGATGCCTCGACCGCTCCATGCTGGCGGGTGTCGCCCGAGAGAATCACCCGTCCGCCATTTTGGTGAATGAAGGTCAGTAATTCGTGCATCTGCTTGCCGCCGATTTGGCCGGCCTCATCTACAATTACGACCGTGCCGGGAATCATTCGGTGCTTGGTCAAAAATTCCGAAACGGTTTGGGTATCACCGAAACTCGATTTCAAATCCAAGGCTTGCTGGCGTTGCGGAGCGATAACTTGAATGAAGTGGCCAGCGCCAGTTAGGCCATTACCGATTTCACGCAAGGTATGACTTTTTCCAGTTCCCGCACCGCCACAAAAAAGAGTCACGAAGTCCTCAGACCGAAGGATTTTTTCCGCCGCTGCTTTTTGGTCCGGCATCAAGCCGGATGAAACTTCATGCTCAGGGTTGAACGCCGGGTGCCTCCACTTGCCATCTTGTGCCAGACAGATGATTTCCCATTCCCGATCCAAAATCTCGCGGACGGTGATCTTTCCGGGCGCATACTCGCTCCGAAGATATTGGCGACCATTACTGGCCATTTTCAGGTCGCCAATGTCGAAAAGCTGGCCCCGCTCACGCTCCAAGGCGGTGGACCAAAGCTCGTGTTCGCAGATGACGGAATGCCGGTCAAACAAATGATCTTCCGCCCATTGAATGGCCGCTTCGGCAATGTGGGGCTGATTTGTGAGTTTCTCCGGCTTGGTTTGCCTGACCAGCTTGGCCAGCGATTGCCGCTCCTCTTGGGCGAGTTGGCTGGCCCAAAGCCGTTCCAGTTCGGACAACCGGATGCCGGAAATTTTCCGGCTGCGTTCGGCCTGGGCGATTTGGGCGCGTAGTTCCTTGAGATTGCCTCGCGCCAGTTCGGGCTTTTCGCGCAGGAGCTTTTCAATCCGTTCATCAATTTCATTGTGTCGTTTCGAGAACCGGGTGCAGAGTTCCTTGGCCACTCCGGCAATCTGAAAATCCCCTCTTGGATGGTTCTCAATTTCATATCCAATCCGGTGAAGTTCACGCGTCAGTTCATGGTAATAAACATTTTCCACATATTTCCGCGCCTGCAACATTTCGTAATTCGAGAGCGCCTTCCAGCGATTTTCGACCGGGTCATACGTCGCGTTGAACATGATGCAATGCGTATGCAAATGCGGGTCAAGAGAACGGGATGTTTCATGGCGAAAGAGCGCCCCCACCACTTTTCCAGTGAGCCGTTCCGAGATTTTCTTGCCGTGATGAACCCGCGTTCCGGCAAAACTTTCCAACTCCCTTGCGGCAATCTGAATCGCGCGGTTATGCGCGTCCAATATTCTCCGGTCCTCGCCAATAAATGCCTGGATGGAAACCGATTTTGGTGGGGAAAAAGTGAAGTCATAAAAAACACGGCGGTTGGCGACTGTTGCCATCCGATCTTCATCCCAGCGCGTTGATTTCAACCTTTGCGTCAGGATGCCATCACCGTCAGGGTGTTCATTCCGGCAAAGTTTCAAAAAATCCGCCTCTTTGACGATGTTGGCCAGCCCCAGCAATTCAGCGCCGGTTCCAAACCATTGGCCGAGCACTTGATTCTCCTGGCTGTAATAATCGCCAAGTTGCAAATGCTCCGCGAAATATTTCTCAGCGTTGCTCAGATTGCATTGTGTCTTGATGGTCAGCACGGCCCATTTTTAACGCGGCATGTCCAATAAAGTTGTAACAAATTCATTACAATATGCAGCCGCGAAATGCGCTTGAATGGGGCGTATGAACGCGAAGCTGAAGCTTGGTTTTTCATGGCACGCCTTACCTCTAACGTGCGTTAGAAGATCGGCTAGACAGCCTTGGGTCGCGAATTGGTCGCGACTCAGACGCTCCTCGGACACCGGCCAGAAATTATCCAGACAAAGGTTGGACAAGGTTTGGACAGCGTTGGGACATCACTTGGCCACAGCCTGGCCAGAAACGCTTTGATTTTATGGAGGCCAACCAACCCACAAGGCAGTCGTTTCGTGAAGCGGCGCAGGAATATGACCGCACGCCAAAACTGTTCCGGGAATTGATGAAGTACAAGGACGAGATTGTCGCATTGCGGCAAAAGGGGGCTTCATTCGACACCATCAGCGAATTGCTGCAAAAGGACAACGTGAAGGCGTCCTGGAAGACGGTCTCCCGTTTCTGCCGCAAGATAATCGGCAGCGAGAAACGACGCAAAAAAAGTGCCGAGGCAAACCCGACATCAATCAGCGCCGGATCAATTAGCTTAACCGCAGCGTTGAACGCGCAACGCGACAAGGAGTCCGGCTCCTGGCCCGCGAGAAAACGAGGCCCGCACATCACTGACTCAAAAAACCTTTAGAGGCAAAATCTATGAAAAAGCGAATTGACACTATTATTAATGGCAAGGGAGGCGTCGGCAAAAGTTTTTTTGCCGTCAACCTCGTCCAGTATCTCAAGGACAAGTCCATTCCCCACGTCGCCTTTGACACCGACAATGCAAATTCAACTCTCAAACGCTTCCATCCCGAAGCCGCCTTTCTGGATATTGAGGACGTCAGGGAAATTGACTCGATCTTCACCGCCCTCGACAAAGCAGATTTGGTGGTGGTGGACTGCCGGGCGGCCTCGACGGACATTTTCCTAAATTATTTCGAGGAGTTGCAAATTTTCCGACTGCTCGAACAGGCGGGGGCTTTGATGACCGTCGTTTCCCCGGTAAATCACGAAACCGACAGCGTCGAACAGATTCGCACTCTGAGCGAGCGGTTGAACGACAAATGTAATTACCTGATCGTCAAAAATCAGGCGCTATCAGAGCGATTCGGAAATTACGAGCAGAGCAAGACCCGCACCCGGCTTATTGAGCAACTCGGGGCGAGGGAAATCCACATGGCCAAGCTTTACGACTGGCTCGTCGCCGATCTGAACAAAAACGACATGACAATTACGCCCGCCATCCAAAACGAATCTTTCACCCTTTTTGACCGGCAGCGACTGGCCAACTGGCAGCGGCAATTTTACGAACAGCTTGAATCGGTTGTGGACATTCTTCTTCCCCCCGCGAAGAAGTCGCGGAAATCTGCGGACGAGTCCAAACCCAGCGATTTGCTTGTATGACCGAGCCGCCGGATTTTGAAAGTGTGGTTATCGAATGGAAGCATCGCCATCGCATTCGGGATGACGACCCTATCTTGGCCGCGCTGGAATTACTGAAGGTATTTTTTCAGAACGCCAAAATTGAGCTTCCACCTGAATCAAATTCTGCCCGGTTTGTTGAAGTCCGGGCGACGATTCAGCAGTTAAGTCGGCTTGGAACGGATTTTTCCAAGCAAACTCGCGATTTAACGCTGGAAATGCGAGCGTTGCCTGATTTCGGCAGGCAGTTGCGCTCAGGGCGCATAACCGCATTCATCCTCACCGCCATCGCGTCCCTTGGCGCGGGCATTCTCATCGGAAAATTTTTATTATGAGCACAAACTGGCTCGGCTTTCTCACCGCAGGTCTTTCCCTTTTGGCCGGCGTGTACTCATTCCTCCATCTCCATCAACCTGCCTCGTCGTTCATTGCACTCGCCTTTGTGGGATTGGCTGCCTACGCAATCACGACATCAGCGGGCGGCAGCGGTGGCAAAATCATCGTCCGCTTGAAAGGCTTTGCCTGGACGCGCGAAGATTTTTGTCGCGGTTGGCTCATCACCGGCGACACTGGTTCCGGCAAAACTCGTTCCGGGATCAACCAATTGCTTTTTCAAGTCTTCACCAACGACCCGAAATGGGGTGGCCTATGTATTGATGACAAGGGCGTCTATTGGGAAACGCTTGTGGAGATGGCGAAGCATTTTCACCGGGAGAACGATTTGATCCTGGTGCAGATCAAACCGGACGACCCGCCGGACGATTGGAAACCGACGCACACGTTCAACCTGATTTCCGACCCGTCCATTCCCTATTCAACATACGCCAAATTCATTGTGGACACGGTGACCAGCTTGGGCCAACGCACGGAACAATCATTCTTCAAGAGCCAGGCTCAAACCCACATTGCGCTCGGCCTGGAGGTGCTCGCCCGTACCGGGATGGACGTGACGCTGGAAAACG
>CAZUBG010000088.1:0-20246 GCA_964618545.1 uncultured Bifidobacteriaceae bacterium
GTTTCGGGTACAAGAGGTCGTGAGTTCGAATCTCACCGCCCCGACCATTTTTTCAACGGGTTTCACAGCATGAGCAAATTTCACAATATCTACATCGGCACGGACAGTGGTGCCACGACTTCCAAGGTGGGCGGGGTGGATGAGGAGGGGAACATTATTTCCACCAAGCTGCTGCAACGTCCGACCAATGCCCGGCAGGGGGCGGCGGCGGTGATTCAGGGCTGGGTGGAGGCGATCACGGATTTTCTGAAACTGAATGAGCTGACCTGGGGGCAGGTCAAGGGGGTGGGGCTGGCGATTCCGGGTCCCTATCAAAGTTACGGGGTGCTGGGCCGGTCGGCCAATCTGCCGGCGAGTCTGGTGGGATGGAATGTCCACGCGGCTTACAGCGCCGCGCTGGCGGAAATCTCCCAACGCAACATTCCGTTGGTGGTGGGCAATGACGGCATGCTGGGGGGGGTGGCGGAGGCGGCGGCGGTGCGCGGCGAGGAACCGTGCTCGGTCCTCATGCTGGCCCCGGGTTCCGGGCTGGGCAGCGCCTATATTGACGGGCACGGTTTGCCGTTGGAAGGGGATACGCTGGCGGGGATGGAGACGGCGCACATGCCCGCGCCGTTGCAGCTTTTGAAGATGAGGCCCTTCCCCTGCGGCTGCGGCCGCACCTGGGGCTGCATTGAAGCGTATACGACGATTTCCGGCCTGCCGCTGTTGCTGGAGGAAATACTGCCGCGGCATCCCGGGCATGAGCTGGGCAGATCCACGGCGACCCCGAAGGAGAAGGCGCTTTCGTTGCGGGGGCGGGCGCAACAGGGGGATGCGCTGGCGTTGGAGATTTTTGATTTTCAGGCCAAGGCCATGGGGGTGCATGTGGCGGCGCTGGCGCTGGCGCTGGATCCGCGTTATGTGGTGATTGGCGGGGGGTTGATGGATTTGGAGGCGACGACGGCGGAATTCCGGGAGCGTTATCTGGGCATCATCCGGGAGACTGCGGGCTTGTATCTCTGGCCGACGCAGCGGGAGACGCTGAAAATTGTTCCGGCTTCGCTGGGGGAGCTTTCGCAGGCGATCGGGGCGGCGCTGGCGGCCCTCTACCAGCATCGAAAGGGTTGAGGCGCTGAGTTACTGCTGGTGATCAAAGACATAGATGTTTTTGTCGTCTTTAAACATGAGACGCTGACCATCGGTGGTGGTGGCGGCGAAGGTTTTGCTGTCCGCACTGTTGGAGAGGATGAACTGGTAGTTGGTGCCGTCCTGGGACCACTGGCCCTTCCAATTGATGGTTTCCATGGCCTGCCCGGTCTGGAGGTTGACTTTCTGCCCCGGCCAATATTTCAAAAAGGCCTGGTTGTCGGCGGCCACGATGAGGGTGGTTTGGGCATAGGCCTGGGTCATCCAGTCGCGGGCGCTGCGCATTTCCGAGGATGAGATTTTGGGCTGGGTCAGGCGCAAGTAGGCGAAGGTGACGCGCACGTCAAAGCTCCAATGGCCGAGGATGATTTGCGGGTCGTACTTGGGGGATTTGCCGGTTTTAAGATAGGTCGTCAAGTCGTCCAGGTTGGGTTCCACCACGCCCAAAACGGTGTTGATCAGGTCGTTGTCCTTTAAAACAGTTTGGACGGCGGGTTCGTTGAGCAGTTCGCCCATGGGGGCGTGGCCGGCCCAGTCATGGGAAAAATCCTTGTCGGCGGCGAGTTGCTGGAGGTCGTCGCGTTCCAGCAGGGACAGGAACATGGGGTATTGCGCCAGGCGCGAGCTTAAACGGGGGTTTTGACAAATCAAACCGGCGAGATCGGCGAGTTTGTAGTAATCGTCGGGCAGGGTCCCCACCGCAGCGGCGGTTTTGGACATGCCGGTGTTTTGGGTGTCTTCGCCGAGCCGGTTGAGCAACCGGGTGGAGGTGGATTCGGCGTCGGAGGCGGCGACCTGAACGGTCCAGAAGCTGAAGTTGAAAATGAGGAAGCAGAGCAGCACCAGATAGGCCGTGCCATTGAGAACCCCCACGCAGGCTCCCAGGCGGTGGTTTAGTCTGCTCCAGATGGACAGTTCCAAATCACCGGCCTTGTATTTGAAATGCATTTCGGATTTGTGATGGAGGTAGCCGCCGGCCGCCTTGAACAGGAGGAGCACGAGGGGGAAGGCGATGATTGGCGCCGTCATCCAAGCCATGATCTGGTTTTGAACGCCGACATGGGGCAGCAGCGGTTGAATCAGCTTTCCGATGGGGGCGGCCAGCAGGGTGGCAAAGAGGATGCCGAGGAATGAACAGGCGGCGCGGATCACCCCCTGGCGGTAGCCCAGTCCGACCGTGGAGGCCACCAGCAAAACTGTCAGTATCCAAATGGTCATGTCATACAGTTAAAAATAATCGGTGAAGAATGCACGCAGAAAATGTTAATCTTTGCGGGTGAAAATTTCCATTGTCATCCCGGCATTCAACGAGGAACGGCTGCTGGGGGGGTCGCTGACGAGCATCCGGGCGGCGGCGGGGGCGTTTTTTCAGCGCGGGTGGGAGGTTGAACTGATTGTTTGCGACAATAATTCCAAGGATAAAACGGCGGAAATCGCCCGGGGGGCCGGGGCGCGGGTGGTGTTTGAGCCGATCAACCAGATTGGGCGGGCGCGCAACTGCGGCGCGGCGGCGGCGACGGGCGACTGGCTGGTGTTTGTGGATGCGGATTCGCATCCGAGCGCAGAACTCTTTGGGGAGGTGGCGGTTCAGATTCTCACGGGGACCTGCCTGGCGGGCGGCTGCACGCTGCGCATGGACGAGCCTTTTCTGGTGGCGGGCTGCCTCACGAAACTATGGAATCTGACGAGCCGGTGGGGGCGGTTGCTGGCGGGGTCGTTCATTTTTTGCGAGACGGCGGCGTTCCGGGAGCTGGGCGGGTTCAGCAGTGAATTTTTTGTGGGGGAGGAACTGGAATTGAGTGCGCGACTCAAGCGGCTGGCGGCGGTCAAAGGCCGGTCCATCGTGGTGCTGCACCGTCACCCGCTCGTGACTTCCGCGCGCAAAATGCGGTTGTACACGGGCCGCGAACACCTGTTTTTTTTGCTGCGGGCGATTTTTCGGAAACGCCGCACGCTGACGAGCCGTCAGGAGTCTTATTTGTGGTATGACGGGCGGCGCTGAGTGCGCCTTTACCGTTTGAAGGCCAGCAGCAAGACCCCGGCTCCGACCAGCAGAATGCCGGTCCATTCCCGGAGCGAGGGGCGTTCCTGCAGAAACAGAAAAGCGAAGACGGCGACGAGCAGCAGGCTCAATTTGTCCACCGGAGCGACTTTTGAGGCAAGGCCGATTTTAAGCGCGCGGAAGTAACAAACCCAGGAGGCTCCGGTGGCGAGGCCGGAGAGGATTAAGAAGAGCCAGGTTTTGGCGGACAGTTGCAGCGGGTTGCTCCATTTGCCCGTGGACCAGACAAAGCCGGCGAGCAGGGCCAGAATGACGGCGGTTCGGACGAGGGTGGCCAGGTCGGAATCCACTCCTTCCAGCCCCACCTTGGCAAAGATGGCGGTCAGGGCGGCAAACACGGCGGAGAACAGGGCCCAGACAAACCAGGGTGAAGCGGAGGTCATACGGTGGCGTCGAGGGGAGGATCAGTCGCCGGCTTTGATGGCCCAACCGGTCAGCACAATCGCCTTGTAGCCGCCGATGACGGAATGGACGTTGCGGTAGCCCATTTTTTGCGCGGAATCACAGGTGAGGGCGGAACGGAAGCCGCCGCCGCAGTACATGATGAGCCCGGTTTTGGGGTCGGGATACAATTTCTCCAGGTCGCGCTCGAAGATGCCGCGGCCCAGGTGGACGGCTTCCGCGGCGTGGCCGGCCTGCCATTCGTGATCCTCGCGCACATCCAGGAGGATGGCGCGGGGATTTTGGGACAGAAGGGCGCGGGCCTCGGCGACGCTGATTTCGTTGATGTTTTTTTTGGCGTCGTTGACCAACTTTAAAAATCCGGGTGAATGATCCATGCCCTCAAAGTAAATTGTCGGGGCGGTGGGTCAACCAAATTCCCGTTGGGCATCCTCCGGAAAAAGAAAATTCCCTTTCATCTTTTGGATGAAAGGGAAAGTGTTTCCTGCCTCACGGGCCCGGTCCGGAACCGGGCTGGCCCAGTTGATCAGTTGCCAAACAGGATGAAGGAACCGCCCTGGCTGGCACCGAGGAAGTAGCCGTTGACGACGTTGGTGCTGTTTTGCAGGATCACGCTGTCAATGTTGTTGGTCACGCTGCCCGAGGTGATGAAGGATCCCATCACTTCGCCATTGGTGGAATTCATGTACAGACTCAAGCCGTTGGTGGCCGCGGGATCGACGATGATGAGGTTGTTGTTGATCACAACGGAATTGGTGATGGGGGCCGCCAGGTTTCCACCGGTCAGGATGACGGTGCCGCTGCTGAAGGACAGGAGGTCGCTCAGGGTGTCGTCATAGACGGCCGCCACGGCGACGGCCTGGTTGGTGAAGCCTCCGGTATAGAGCCCGGTGTAACCGCTCAGATCGAACCACGTCAGGGCGGAGTTGGTGCTGAGGCTGCTTTGCGAGTTGCCGGTGAAGCTGAGCCAGCCGATGAGCGATCCGCCGGCGCCGTTGTCGTAGAGCGGCGCATAGAGCGGGTAGTAGCCGGTGCTGGAGAGTTCGCCGGTTCCGCTGACGGCGGTGTCGTCCGCCAGGCTGCCGTTCCAGGTGACGGTGCCGCCAGCGCTGACGGAGAGGTCAAAGATGCTGTTGCCGGCGGGGCCGTCGGCGGGATTCTCAAAGCCGGGCAGGGTCATGGTATAGGCGCCGGCCAGGATCGTCGGGATGTTGGTGGAATAGCCGGCGAGATAGGCCAGCAGCGGCACGTTCCAATTTTCGGTGCTGTTGGTGACGGACCCGGTGATGCTTTCCGTCCAAGCCGCGCTGGTGTCAAGGCTCAGGTTCAGCGTGTAGGCGTAGGCGTTGATGACGGCCGTGTTGTTGGTGATGTTGAACCGTCCACTGAACACGTTGCTGTTGCCTTCACACAGCAGGTAGCCGGTAAAGGTGGCGTCGTTGGCGAGCACCAGGTCGAAGTAGCCGGAGCTGTTGTTGCCGGCGTTATTGGTGTCATAGAACAGTCCGGTGAACGGTCCGGTCAGTTCCGCGAAGGGATTGGCGGGGATGTTAATCGTCATCGTCTGGTAGAGCGAGGTGTTGACGCCGCCGTTGGCGGTGCCGCCGGAGTTGACCGCCCGGATGCCGAGGGTGACGGTGCCGCCCAGGACGCCCGGGGTGAAGGTCAGGGTGCCGCTGGCATCCACGGCCGGCGGATAGAGGAAGAGGCTGGAGTTGCCATTGGTGACGACGAAGCTGACGGTCTCACCGTTGGTGTTTTGGTTCACGGGTCCGGCCTGGATATTGGTAACGGCCGCGGGGATGGAAACCGCCATTTTATATTCGGTGACGTTCACATTGGTGATGGCCAGGTTGAACGAGGGCGCCTGGTTGACCCATTGCACGGTCAGGAGGAAGTTCGTGCTGTTGGTGTTGCCCAAGGCGCCGTCATCGGCGGTCACGGTGATGATGGAACTGCCGCTGGAGTTGGTGGTCGGGGCAAACTTCAGGGTTTGGTACCGGCCGGTGCCGGTGACCGTCACGGCCACCAAGCTGGCGTTGGAGGAAACCGAGCAGGAGACGTTGAAGTTGGTGGTCAACGGATCAAACAGGGTGAAGGGCAGGGTCACGTTGGTGAGGGCGTTCTCCAGAATCGTCTTGTTGGTCAGGCCGGTGAAGGCGGGCGGATATTGAACCTGAGCCACCTCGAGTTGGAAGGAGTTGGTGGCGGAATTGACGCCGCCATTGGCGGTGCCGCCGCTGGTGGTCATGACCACGGTGACGAGGTTGGTCCCGAAGGAGTAACTGGCGGTGTTGAACGTCAGGGTGCCATTCGTGGAGATGGCCGGGATAGCGGCGAAGGTCACGTTGGTGGCGCTATTGGTGGAGGTGGTGGCCGCAAAGGTCCAGGTCTGGCCGTTCTGGTTGGTCGGGCCGACGCTGAGGGAGGCGACGAAGCCGGCATTGGTGGTCAAGCCGGCGTTTTCCGCCACCAGCACGACATTGGTGGAGAGGGTGAAGCTGGGCGCCTGATTGACGTGGGTGACGGTCAGGGTCAGGAGGTTGGTGGTGTAAAGGGTGGCGGCGTTGGTGGTGGGATAAGCGACCTCACTGGCGACGAACTGGATGGTGTTGGAGGTGGTCCCGAAGACGTTGGTGGCCGCCGTGAAGACCACGGTGTAGAGGGTGTTCGAGACGCTGGCGATGTTGGTGGCGGTGATGCTGACGATGGCCAGGTTGGTGTTAAGCGAAGTGGCGGTTAACACGAGATTGGAGGCGGACGGATCATAATCCCAGACATTGATGGTGGCGGTGAGGTTGCTGTTTTCCAGCAGCGTCTGGTTGGTGGCCCCGGCAATCACCGGAGCGTGATTGGTCTGGATGATGCCCAGGAGGAAGGTGTTGGTGAAGGCGTTGACCCCGCCGTTGGCGGTGCCGCCGCTATTGATCATGATCAGGGTGACCGCGTTGGTGCCGTAGGTATGAGCCAGCGGCGTAAACGTGAGGGTGCCATTGGTGGAGACGGCCGGCAGGGCGGCGAAGAGGGCGTTGGTGGATTCGCTGGTGTCGGTCTGGGCGGTGAAACTCCAGGTCTGGCCGCTCTGGTTGGTCGGTCCGACGCTCAAGGAGGCGACGAAGCCGGCATTGGTGGTCGCCCCGGTTTCTTCCGGCACCAGCACCAGATTGGTGGACAGGGTGTTGGTGGGCGGCTGGTTGACGAAAGTGATGGTGTAGTTCAGGCTGTTGGTCGTGTAGTTGGTGGTGGAGAACCCGCCCTCCGAGGCGACCAACTGGATGGCGTTGGTGCCGAAGGCGTTGAGGGCCGGGGTGATGACCACGGTGTAGAGAGCATTCGAGACGCTGGCGAGGTTGGTGGCAGTGATGCTGACGGTGGCCAGGTTGGTGTTCAGCGAGGTGGCGACCAGCACCAGGTTCGAGGAGTACAGGTCATAATCCCAGACATTGAGACTGGCGGTGATGGCCGCGCCATTTTCGAAGGTGGCCTGGTTGGTGGCGCCGACGATGGACGGGGCATGATTGGTCTGGATGATGTCAATGGTGAAGGTGTTGGTGTAGGCATTGATCCCGCCGTTGGCGGTGCCGCCGCTGTTGGTCATGATCAGCGAGACCATGTTGGTGCCGTAGTAATGGGCCAGCGGAACCAAGGTGAGAACGCCGTTGGTGGTCACGGACGGCTGGGTGGCAAAGATGGCGTTGGAGCTCACAATGGTGTAACCCCAGGTCTCGCCGTTTTGCACGGCCGGCCCGACGCTCTGGGAGGCGATGAAGCCGGTGTAGATGTTCGTGCCGGAATCCTCCAGGGTTTTCACAACATTGGCGGACAGGGTGTAAGTGGGCGGCTGAGTACACAAGGCGAGGGTCAGGTCGAAGACGTTGGTGGTGGACAGGAGGCCCTCGGTGGCCACGAAGGTGACCGGGTTGGTTCCGACGCCCTGGGCAACGGGGGTGTAAACCACGGTGAAGAGCGTGTTGGAGACGCTGGCGATGTTGGTGGCAATGATGCTGACGGTGGCCAGGGTGTTGCTGTACATCGAGAAGGCGTTCAGCGTCAGCGCGGAGGAATTCAGATCGTAATCCCAGACATTGATCGTGTTGGTCACGGACGCGCCGCTTTCGGCCAGCGTCTCATTGGCGGCCCCGATGATGGACGGGGCGTGGTTGGTCTCGATGATGCCGAGGGTGAAGCTGTTGGTGAAGGCAATGACGCCGCCGTTCAGGGTCAGGCCGCTGTTATACATCACGACCGTCACGGTGTTGGTGCCGTAGGAATGCGCCAGCGGCTGGAAGGTCAGGGTGCCGTTGGTGGCCACGGAGGGCGCCACGGCAAAGAAGGCGTTGGTGGCGTTGTTGGTCGCCGTGGTGGTGACGAAGCTCCACGTCTGGCCGTTTTGATTGGCCGGACCGACGATGAGGTTGGTCAAAAAGCTGGCGTTCGTCACGATCGGCGATTCTTCCAGCGCCTGCAACAGGTTGGTGCTGAGGGTGTAGCTGGGCGGCTGGTTGACGAAGGAGACGGTCAGGGTCAGGTTGTTGGTAGTGGACAGACTGCCCTCGGTGGCGATCAATTGAACGGGGATGGCGCCGGAAGTGTTGGTGCCCGCAAAGGTCACGGTGAAGAGCACGTTGGAGGCGCTGGCGACGTTGGTGGCGATGATGCTCACCACGGCCTGGCTGTTCGAGGTGCCGGTCAGGTTCAGATTCGTGGATTGCAGGTCATAATCCCAGACATTGATGGTGGCCGTGGCCGGAGCCCCATTTTCCCACACGGTTTCGTTGACGGCCCCGGCGATGACGGGGGCATGATTGGTCTGGATGACGCCGATGAGGAAGCTGTTGGTGCAGGCATTGACCCCGCCGTTGGTGGTGGTGCCGGAGGTGGTCATCACGACCGTCACGAGGTTGGTGCCGTAGGAGTGGGCCAGCGGCTGGAAGATCAGCGTGCCATTGGTGGCCACGGACGGCAGGATCGCAAAGGAGGCGTTGGTGGCGGGGTTGTTCGTTTGCGTGGTGGTGGCAAAGCTCCAGGTCTGGCCGTTTTGATTGGTGGGGCCGACGCTGATGTTGGTGAGGAAGCCGGCATTGGTCATCGCCGCCGATTCCTCGAGCACCAGGAGCAGATTGGTGGCGGGGGTGAAACTGGGCGGCTGATTGCGCTGCGTGATGTTAAACGTCAGCGAGTTGGTCGTGGAAAGCGGTCCTTCGGTGGCCACCAACTGGACGGCGGTCGCGCCGTAATAATTGGTGCCCGGGGTGAAGACCACCGTAAAGACCGCATTGGAGGCGGTGGCGATGTTGGTGGCGGTAATGCTGACCACGGCCTGGCTGTTCGAGGAACCGGTCAGGACCAGGTTCGTGGACTGCAAATCATAATCCCAGACATTGATGGTGGTGGTCACCGGAGTGCCGTTTTCATTGACGGTCTGATTGGTGGCGCCGACGATGGTCGGGGCGTGGTTGGTTTGGATGATGCCGATGAGGAAGGTGTTCGTGTAAGCGTTGACGCCACCGAAGTTGGTGCCAGCGCTGTTGGTCATGACCAGGGTGATGGTATTGGTGCCGTAGGAATGGGGCAGCGGGGTGAAGCTGAGGGTGCCGTTGGTGGTGACCGCCGGCGGAATGGCAAAGGTGAAATTGGTGCTGTAATTGTTCGTACTGGGGATGGCGGTGAAGCCCCAGGTCTGTCCGCTCTGATTGGTCGGTCCGACGCTCAGGGAGGCGAGGAAGCCGTAATCATTCACCCAGCCCGATTCCTCCAGGGCCTGCACCAGATTGGTGGTCAGGGAGAAACTGGGGGGCTGGTTGACAAAGACGACGCCAAACTGAAGGTTGTTGGTGGTGGTGAGCGTCGTCTGAACTCCGGAGATGGGCCCCTCGGAGGCGACCAACTGGATGTTGTTGGTCCCGAAGGCATTGTTGGCCGGGGTGATGACCACGGTGAAGACGGCGTTGGAGGCCGGTCCCTCATTGGTGGCGGTGATGCTGACGGTGGCCAGATTGGTGTTCAGCGAACTGGCGGTCAGCGACAAAGTATTGGAGGACTGCGGGTCATAGTCCCAGACATTGAGGTAGGCGATGATGGGCGTGCCGTTTTCCAGGGTTGTCTGGTTGGTGGCGTTGGCGATGACCGGGGCATGATTGGTCTGAATGATGCCGATTTGGAAGGTGTTGGTGTAGGCATTGACACCCCCGTTGGCGGTGCCGCCACTGTTGGTCATGACCAGTGTGATCGTATTGGTCCCGTAGGAATGGATCTGCGGACGGAAGGTCAGGGTGCCGTTGGTGGAAACGGACGGCAAGGAGTAAAACACGGCATCGGCGGCGCTGTTGGTGGCCGTAATGGTGGTGAAGCCCCAGATCTGCCCGTTCTGGTTGGTCGGTCCGACGCTCAACGAGGCGAGCAAGCCCGGAGTGGTGGACACGCCTGATTCTTCCAGCACCTGCAACAGGCTGTAGTTGGTGGTGTAACTGGGCGGCTGGTTGACGAAGGAGATGCCGACGGTAAAGTTTGTGGTGGTGGAGAGCGCCCCTTCGGAGGCGGTCAATTGAATGGAGTTGGTGCCGAACGCGTTGTTGTTCGGGGTGACCACCACGGTGAAGACGGCGTTGGAGCCGCCCACCCCGAGATTGGTGGCGGTGATGCTCACGCTGTCCAGGTTGGTGTTCAACGCGCTGGCGGCCAGGACCAGGTTCGAGGACTGCACGTCATAATCCCAGACATTGATGGTGGCGGTGACGGCCGCGCCGTTTTCCGAGGTCGTCTGATTGGTGGCCCCGACGATGGCCGGGATGTGATTGGTTTCGACGATGCCGATTTGGAAGCTGTTGGTGTAGCTGTTGACGCCGCCGTTGTCGGTGAGACCGCTGGTGGTCATCACCACGGTGACGGTGTTGGTCCCATAAGAATGGGCCAGCGGAGCAAAGGTCAGGGTGCCGTTGGTGGAGACGGACGGCAGGGTGACAAACACCGCGTTGGTGGCGTTGGTGGTGACGGTGGAGGCGGTGAACGTCCAGGTTTCATCGCTTTGATTAGCCGGGCCGACACTGATGTTCTTCAAGAATCCGGGATCGGTCGTCGTCGCCGATTCTTCGGGAACCAGCACCAGATTGGTGGCCGGGTTGAAACTGGGCGGTTGGTTGACGAAGCCGACGTTGAGGTTGATGTAGTAGGTCGAGGAGAGCGGGGTCTCGCTGGCCACCAATTGGATCGGAGCTGTCCCGGAGAAATTGGTCGCCGGAGTGCAGACCACGGTGAACACCGCGTTGCTGGCGTTGGGATAGTTGGTGGCGATGATGCTGACGGTGGCCATACTGACGCTCAAGGGACTGGCGGTGAGGGCCAGCAGATTGGTGGAGGGTGAATCATAATCCCAGACACTGATGGTGTTGGTCACGGGGCCGGCGTTTTCGATGGCGGCCAAGTTGGTGGCATTGGCAATGACCGGGGCGTGGTTGGTCTGGATGACGGCGAGTTGGAAGGTGTTGGTAAAGGCGTTGATTCCGCCGTTGGCGGTGCCGCCGCTGTTGGTCATCACCAGCGTGATGGTGTTGGTGCCGTAGGAATGGGTGAGCGGAGCAAAGGTCAGCGTGCCGTTGGTGGAGACGGCCGGCGGTGTGGCGAAGAAGACGTTGGCTGCGCCGCCGGTCCCTGGAAGGGCATAGTAACCCCAAGTTTCCCAGTTTTGATTAGACGGTCCGACGCTCAGCGAGGCGATGAACGCGGGCGTGGTGGACACCCCCGATTCTTCCAGCGCCTGGACCCAATTGGTGGTCAGGGTGTTGGTGGGCGGCTGGTTGATGAAGCCGATGGTCACCACCTGATAGTTGGTTGTTGAGAGGGGACCCTCGGTGGCAATCAACTGGTTGGTTAACGTTCCATAGGCATTCGGGGTCGGGGTGATGGCCACCGAGAAATAGGTGCTGGAGAGGCTGTAGCTGTTGGCGGGGTTGGTGGCGACGATGCTCACCGTGGCCAGGTTGGAGTCGGACGGATTAACCTGCAGGACCAGATTGGTGTTGTTCAAGTCATAATCCCAGACCTCAATGACGTTGGTGGCCGCTCCGTCGTTTTCGACGAAAGACTGGTCGGTGCTGATGATCACCGGGGCGTGGTTGGTCGTGATGACGCCGATGATGAAGGTGCTGACATACGTGTTGATGCCGCCATTGTCCGTCGAACCGCTGGTGGTCATCGTGACCGTCACCGTGTTGGTGCCGAACGAATGGGCCAGGGGTTGGAAGATCAGCGTGCCGCTGTTGTCAATGGTCGGCGACACCGCGAACAGGGCGTTGGTAAAGAGGTTGTTCGTATCCGTGTTGACGGAGAAGGTGTAAGTTTCGCCAGATTGATTGGCCGGGCCGACGCTCATGCCCGTCAAGAAGTTCAGGTTGGTTACGATCGGCGATTCCTCCAAGACCTGCAACACATTGGTGGCCGGGGTAAAACTCGGCGGTTGGTTAACGAAGGCGAGGTTGAGGTTCAGGGTGTTGGTGGTGTAATTGGTGGTTCCAAAACCGCCCTCCCAAGCGATGAATTGATTGGTGATCGTCCCGAAGGTGTTGGCACCGGGGGTGAAGACCACTGTGAAATAGGCGTTGGATGAACTGACAATGTTGGTGGTGGTGATGCTCACCGTGGCCAGATTGGTGTTCAATGATTTAGCGACCAGGACCAGGTTGGAGGACGCCTGGTCGTAATCCCAAACATTGATCAACACAGTCACCGGGCTGCCGTTTTCAAGTGCCGTCTGGTCCGTGGCTCCGTCAATCTCCGGGACGTGGTTGGTGGCCACGATGCCGATGAGGAAGTTGGTGGTGTAGGTGTTGATGCCGCCGTTGTCGGTCGAACCACTGGTGGTCATGGTGACTGTCACCAAGTTGGTGCCGAATGAATGCGGCAGCGGTTGGTAGGTCAGCGAACCGTTGATGTCGACGACCGGGGCCACGGCAAAGAGGGCGTTGGTCTCGGGATTGTTTGTGTCCGTGTTGACGGTGAAGGCCCAATTTTCATCGCTTTGATTCGCCGGTCCGGCGCTGATCGCCGTTAAAAAGTTGGTCACGGTCACCATCGGTGATTCCTCCACGCCCAGCAACAGATTGGTGGACGGGCTGAAACTGGGCGGTTGATTGACAGGGATGATGTTCAGGTTCAGGTTGCTGACGCTGGACAGACTGCCCTCGGCGGCGGTCAATTGGACCGGGATCGTTCCGGAAATGTTCAGGCCCGGCGCGAAACTCACCGTGAAGACTGCGTTTGAGGCGCTGACGATGTTGGTTGCGGTGATCGTAACCATCGCCTGGCTGTTGGTGGTGCCTGCCAGGGTCAGATTCGTGGCCTGCAGATCATAATCCCAGACACTGATGGTGGCCGTCACCGGGGTGCCGTCTTCAAACACGGTTTGATCGCTAATCCCATCTATTTGCGGGGCGTGATTGGTCTGCATGATCCCGATGTTGAAACTGCTGAAGTAAATGTTTTCGCCGCCGTTGGCGGTGCCGCCACTGGTCGTCATCACCACGATCACCTGGTTGGTGCCGTAGGAATGAGCCTTGGGTTTGAAGGTGATGGTGCCGTTGTTATCCACCGTGGGCGTGATGGCAAAGACGGCGTTGGTGGCGGGATGGCTTGTGTCCGTGGAGATGCTGAAGGTCCAGGTCTCACCAGCCTGATTCGTCGGGCCGACGCTGATGCCCGTCAAAAAGTTGGAGAAGGTCTCCACCGGGGATTCCTCCAAGACCTGGAGCATGTTGGTGGATGGAGTGAAGATGGGCGGTTGGTTTACAAAGCTCACATTCAACATCACGAGGTTGGTGGTGTAGTTCGTGGTGGGCGTGGTGGCGTAATTGGGGTTGTTGATCGCGGCTTCGCCGGCCACGAGTTGAATCGGGAATGTTCCGGAGATGTTTGTGCAGGCAAAGGCCACCGTGAAGAGGACATTGGAAAAAGTGGCCGTGGTTCTGGCGGTGATGGCGCCCATGGCCAGATTGTTGCTCAATGAGGTGGCGGTGAGGGTCAGGTTGGAGGACTGCAAGTCGTAATCCCAGACATTGAAGCTGGCCGTCACCGGTGTGCCGCTCTCCAGAACCGTGATGCTGTTGGTGCCCGCGATAACCGGGGCGTGATTGGTCTGCGCAATTCCGATGAGGAAGTTGTTGGTAAAGGCGTTGACCCCGCCGTTGGCGGTATTGCCGCTGGTGGCCATGACCACCGTCACCAGGTTGGTGCCGAACGAATGCGCCTGCGGCTGGAAGGTGAGTGTCCCGTTGGTGTCCACGGCGGGCAGAATCGCAAAGGTGGCGTTGGTGGCCGGATTGCCCGATGCCGTGGTGGCGGTGAACGTCCAGGTCTCGCCGGATTGATTGGTCGGGCCGACGCTGATGTTCGTCAAGAAGTTGGTGTTGGTCACCATGGACGATTCCTCCAACGCCTGCACCAGGATATTGGTGGCAACGGAATTGGTTGAAATATAGTTGGTGGAGAAGGCGAAACTGGGCGGCTGATTGACCAGACTGATGGCCAGGTTCAGGGTGTTGGTGGTGTAGTTGGTGTAAGTGACGCCGAAAAGATTGAACTCGCTGGCCACCAATTGGAGGGACGCCGTCCCGGAGGCGTTGGTGGTCTGGGTGAAGACCACGGTGTAGAGGACGTTGGAGGCGTTGACAAAATTGGTGTGCGTGATGTTTGCCGTGGCCAGGTTGGTATTTAGCGAAGTGACGGACAGGGCCATCTGGTTGGAAGAGGTCACATCATAATCCCAAACGGTGATGCTCGCGGTCACCGGAGTGCCGTTTTCCAGTGCCGTCCGGTTGTTTGCCCCAATAATGACGGGGGCGTGGTTGGTCTCGATGATGCCGAGGAGGAAGCTGTTGGTGTAAGTGTTGACGCCGCCGTTGTTGGTACTGCCGCTGCTGGTCATCACGACGGTAATCTGGTTGGTCCCGTAAGAATGGGCCAGCGGTTGACAAATCAACGAGCCGTTGGTGGTCACGGTCGGAGTGACCGCAAAGCTGGCATTGGTTGCCGCGCCGGTCGCCGTGGTGGTGGCAAATGTCCAAGTCAGGCCGGTTTGATTCGTTGGGCCGACATTGATCCCCGTCAGCACCCCTTTGTTGGTTGACAACAGCGATTCCTCCAACAATTGCACCACATTGGTGGAGGGGGTGAAACCAGGCGGCTGGGTCACATGCGTGATGGTCAGAGACATCAGGTTGGTGGTTGAATAGACGCCCTCTTTGGCGATCAACTGGATGACATTGGCTCCGATCCCAAACACGTTGGTGACCGGAGTGAATACCACTGTAAACAGGGCGTTGGAAAGGCTGGCGATGTTGGTGGCGGTAATGCTGACCGTGACCAGGTTCGTGTTCAGCGAGTTGGCCGCCAGGGTCAGGTTGCTGGACAACAGATCATAATCCCAGACATTGAGGGTGGCGGTCAACGGAGTGTTTTCGAAGGTGGTTCGATTGGTCGCGCCAACAATCGTGGGGGAGTGACTGGTCTCGCCGACGCCGATCTGGAAGGTGTTGGTGCAGACATTGACGCCGCCATTGGCGGTGCCGCCGTTGTCGGTCATGATCAGGGTGACGGTGTTGGTGCCGTAGGAATGGGCCAGCGGCTTGAAGGTCAGCGTGCCGTTGGTGGCGACCGCCGGGAGCGTGGCGAACATGGAGTTGGTGGCGTTGTTGGTGCCCGTGATGGCGGTGTAGGTCCAAGTCTGGCCGTTTTCATTGGTCGGGCCAACACTCAGGGAGGCAATAATGCCCTTGTTGGTGGACCCCGCTGATTCTTCCATGACGAAGAACCAATTGGTGGCCAGGGTGAAGCTGGGGGCCTGGTTCACATGGGTGATGGTCAGAATCAGGGCATTGGTGGTCGGTGTGCCACCCTCGGTGGCGATGAACTGGTTGGTGACCGTCCCAAAAGTATTGGTCAATGGCGTGAAGACCACCGTGAAGAGCGTGTTGGAGGCGCTGGCGATATTCGTGGCGACAATGCTGACCGTGGACCGGTTGGTGCTCGTAGAAATGGCGGTCAGGACCAGGCTGGAGGATTGCAGATCATAATCCCAAACATTGAGAGTGTTGGTCACCGGGCTGCTGTTTTCGAGCACGGTTAGATTGGTGATGCCGGCGATGGTCGGTGCGTGGCTGGTCTCACTGACGCCGATCTGGAAGGTGTTGGTGGCGGTGTTGACGCCGCCGTTGTTGGTTGTGCCGGTGCTGGTCATGATCAGCGTGACCGTGTTGGTGCCGTATGAGTGAGTCGCCGGCTTGAAGGTCAGGGTGCCGTTGGTGGCGACCGCCGGCAGGGTGGCAAATAAAGCGTTGGTGGCGTTATTGGTGCCCGTGATGGCGGTATAAGTCCAGGTCTGGCCGTTCTGATTGGTCGGTCCGACGCTCAGGACGGCGATGATCCCCTTGTTGGTGGACACGCCTGATTCCTCCACGACGGTGAACCAATTGGTGGTCAGGGTGAAACTGGGGGCCTGGTTGACATGCGTGATGGTCACGATCAGGAGATTGGTGGTCGGAGTTCCACCCTCGGTGGCAATGAGTTGGTTGGTGACCGATCCGAAAGCGTTGGTGCCTGCGGTGAAGGTCACCGTATAGAGCGTGTTGGAGACGCTGGCAATATTGGTGGCAGTGATGCTGATCGTATCCAGATTGGTCTTCGGCGAGATGGCGGTCAGGTTCAGATTGGCGGACTGCTGATCATAATCCCAGACATTGATGGTGGTGGTCACCGCAGAGTTTTCCAGCACGGTCAAATTGGTCGCGGTGATGGTCGGGGCGTGACTGGTCTGAACGACGGCGATTTGGAATGTGTTGGTGAAGGAGGTAATGCCGCCGTTGTTGGTTTTTCCGCTGGTGGTCATGATCAGCGTGACGGTGTTGGTGCCGTAGGAATGCGCCAGCGGCTTGAAGCTCAGTGTGCCGTTAACATTGGTGGCCATCTTGGGCGGCGCCGCAAAGAGCGCGTTTCCGACGTTGTTGGTGGGCGTCAGGGCGGTGAAGCTCCAAGTCTGCCCGCTCTGATTGGCCGGTCCAACGCTTACGGATGAGAAAAACCGGATGTTTGTGACGCCCGCCGATTCCTCCATGACCTGCACCAGGTTCGTGTACATGGAGTAGCTGGGTGCCTGGTTGATAAATGGCACCGCCAGCGTGATATTATTGGTGAGGCTGTTTTTGCCGCCATTGGTGGTGCTGCCCGTGTTGTACAGGATGAATTGAATGGTGTTGGTTCCAAATTGATTCGACACCACTTGGAAATTAAGATCGTAATTGGCGTCCAGCGTTGGTGGGTACAGGAAAAAGCCGGCGGGGTAATTCAAAACAAAATAATTAGACTCGCCGGATTGGTTGTCCGGTCCGCTGGTGACGTTGCTGAGAAATGCAGGGAGGGACACTGGACCGTAATTTTCGCCGTAAACAAGCCGGTTGGTGGCCGCAGTGAAAGTGGGGGGCTGATTTACCGACAAGACGTTCAGGGTGAAGCTGTTTGTCCCCGTGGCTCCGGCGTTGTCGGTGGCGATGAGTTGGATGATCGCCGTGCCATTCTCATTAGGAGCCTCAGTCAGGGTCAAGGTCCGCGTGGCTCCGGCTCCGCTTATGGTCAAATCACTGTCAGGAACCAGCGTGGGGTTCGAGGAGGTCGCCGTCACTGTCAGGTTCGCCGCCGGGGTCTGCACATCTGAAATGGTAAATGACAAATTGGTGGAATTGGCGTTCTCGTTCTGGGTGCGGTTGGCGATGGTTTTGGTGAATACCGGCGGGTAATTGGTGTACACAACTGTCAGGTCAATGGTGTTGGTTGATTTGGCCTTCAGGGCGTCGGTGGCGATCAGGGTGATGACCGCATAGCCGGACTGGTGCAGCCCAGGCTTGATCAACAACAGCCGGTTTGTCCCATTGCCGCCGACCGCCAGCGTCGCATTGGTCACCAGGCTGTTGAGGGACGAATTGGCGGTGATCGTCACGGTGAAATAGGACGACGTGTCGTCGCTCACCCCCACGGGCACATTGGTGACGCCATCTTCCATGAGGGAGATGGTGTAGGGCACGGTTATCACCGGACCATTCGCCCGCGCCGCCAAACAGCTAAACGCGAGAATCACAGTCATCATGACTAAGCGCACCCATCCTTTGGTCGTCGCGAGCATCTCGGTGGCGGCCTGATTATTTCCGGTCAATAACCTGGTTTTCATATTTTTTTCATTCATGGTTCCAATGGGAACCGGGACATCTAGTTCTACTATTGGAAGCTATCGGCACAACCTCCCCCAACTTTAGTGAAATTATTCAGGCCCGGGGTCCTCCGCCGTTGGGCAACCATCCGTGCCGTGGTCGTCCTGTTGACTCGACAGGAGGTTTTTGCCTTGCAAACACGGCGTTTTTTACGGTTTTCGCTTCAGCCAGAGCCGGCTGACGGCCGGGCGGACGTGCTGTAAATTTCATTGGCAAAACCTCGGGAGGTTGGCTTACTTTGTGCGTGTCGAAAACGAGAAGTCATGCGGCCATTGCCGGCAGCCTGTTGCTGGTCGTCTTTTTATGGGGTGGCAACAATGCCGGAACAAAGTGGCTGGTGACTGCCTGGCCGCCGGTGTTCACTGGCAGCCTGCGTTTTTTGGCGGCGGGGGGCATCCTGCTGGCCGGGCTCCGTTTCAGTTCCTCGCTGGGGGAATTTCAACCTTTAACCCCTGCTTTGCGCGAAGCTCTTTGGTTGCGGCCCGGACTGGCCCTGGGTGTTTATATCATTGCCTTTAACTGGGCCTTGCGGCTGACCTCCGCGTCGCATGTGGCACTGTATATAGGGGCTTCTCCAGTGTGGACCCTGCTGGCTGAGGGGAAATGGGGGCCGTTTCAGGAACTGGCGCGCCGTTTTACGGCGGCTGGCCTGGCGGTGGCCGGGGTCTTGGTCTTGTCGTGGCCGGCGTTGTCGGAGGGCCAAATGAACTTTTGGGGGGAATTACTGGGGCTGGGGGCGGGGATTTTATGGGCTGTCTACAGCCATGAGGTGCGCCGGTTGAGCGCAAAGCTCAACGGCACCGAGGTCGCGGCGCATACCATGTGGATGGCCGGGGTGTGGTTGATCCCGGACGGCGTATGGGAACTGTGGCATTATCGCCTCCCGTCCGTTGATTCCCTCAGTCTGGGAATTCTGTTGTTCTGCATTGTTTTTGGGGCGGTCATTCCCTATGCGCTTTGGAATAGTGCCTTGCGCCACTGGCCATCCGGCCAGGTGATGCTGTTCAGCAATTTGATCCCGTTGAGCACCTCGCTCTGGGCCCTGATTTTTCTCCGTGAGCCAATAACACACACGTTTTGGACGGCCATGATTTTGATTGTCGCCGGGGTGATTTTGGGACAAACCAATCTTTTCAAGCGGGGCGAACCGGCTTGAGTCGGAACAGTCAACCGCCAATTGGAGCATAATATATGGACATCAGAAATCTCGCCGAGGCCGGGTGTTTCATCACCAAGGACGGCTCGGAAATCCGGGAATTGCTGGCCCACCGCAATTCGGTGATCCGCCACCAGAGTCTGGCTGAGGCGCGATTGCCGGTGGGAGGGGCCACCCAGGAACATTATCATCCGCAGGCCGAGGAAATATACTATATCACCCATGGCACGGGAAAAATCCGCATCGAGGGCGAAACCCGTTCCGTGTGTGTCGGCGATGCAATTGCCATCCCCCCGGGCCAGCGGCATAAATTGTGGAACACCGGTGGGGAAACGCTGCGTCTGCTCTGTTGCTGCGCGCCTGCTTATGAACATGCCGACACCATTATCACTGAATCGTGAATTGACCTGTCGGCAAACTCCGGTTTAATTACGGTCATGAAATTACTGGATGGAATGTATTTGGCCTTGTCCGGTGCCCTGCTGTCCGGTTGTGCCGCGCACCATCAGCCATCGGCAGGCCACGCTCAGACCCCGGCCATCGTGACCGCTGACGATTCCCGGGTGGCCACCGTGGCCATGGTCAATCCGGTCGGGCAATTCGTGGTGCTCACTTTTCCGACGACACAAGTTCCCCCCAACGGTCGCGTGCTGTTCCTCTACCGTGACGGTTTAAAGGCGGGCGAAGTCAAGATCACCGGACCGCAACGTGATGCCAATCTAGTGGCTGAGTTGGTCAGTGGCGAAGCCCGGGTTGGGGACGAGGTTCGTAATGAATAGGCCGTCGGGCGTCGGTCTTCCGGTCAAATCTCAGGTTCCGGAGGTTTTTCACTCAAAGTTTTCACGGTTTTGGGCAGGACGTGTTTCTGGTAGGGCGAGTGGAGGTTGAAATAGATGCCGCACAGAGGACGGGCTTCGTCCCCCTGGCTCAGGATGACCGTCACCTGTTTGTCCAATGCAATGCCGTGTCGCATTCCTTCGCCCCGGTTGGCATAGGCTTTGATGGCCTTGGAAAACAACGAAATCAGTGATGCCTCAAATTCGGCCGGCGACTTTCCCAAACACACCACATGCTGGTCGTAGGCTTTCACAGCGGCGGCAATCTCGCTTTTGAATGTATCAATGGTCATCTTATTAAACGTTGTAATATAAGTCCAAACCCGGTGACTTGCAGTAAAATTAATCGCCCGATTCCGGAGTTGGGTGTGAGACAAAATTCTTTTTAGGCACAGAGTGAAAGAGGGTCGTTGCGT
>CAZUBG010000089.1:0-20171 GCA_964618545.1 uncultured Bifidobacteriaceae bacterium
CCCAGCCCTCTCTGGGGGCTGGGCCATGGCCCCTTTTAGGGGCCTCTTCCACCATGCCACGCCCTCTGGGCGTGGTTGTTTATACAGCAACAAAAACCAAGTTCGGCCGTGTCCGCATCGGCTTGATTGCTCTCCCCCTAATCCCCCGCCAGTTTCAGCAACCGCCGGAACTGCGCCTCGCTCAGCGGCGTCACCGAGAGCCGGGACTGCTTCACCAGCGGCATTGCCTTCAACAGCGCGTCCGCCTTGATGGCCGCCAGCGACACCGGCTGGGGCAGCGCTTTCACCGGCGCCAAATCCACACAGGACCAGTCCCCTTCGGTCGCAGTGGGGTCCGCGTAAAACTCCCGCACCACTTTGGCCACGCCCACCACCTCCTTGCCGGTGACACTGTGGTAAAAGCAAACCAGTTCCCCGGTCTTCATCGCGCGCAGATGATTGCGCGCCTGAAAATTGCGCACCCCCGTCCACGCCGCCCGTCCGTCCTTGACGAAGGCCGCCCAGTCATAGGCCGCCGGTTCCGATTTGACAAGCCAGTAGTTCATGTCCTCAAACCAAGTCTTTATTCCACTTCGATTACCAGCGCCGTAATATTATCCTGCCCGTCGCGGGCGTTGGCCGCTTCCACCAACCGCCGGGCCGGGTTCTCCTCCGCCCCCTCCGGTTGCGCCGGACGCAGCAGGTCCAGCAGCAGGCGGTCATGCAATCCTTCCACCAAACCATCCGAGCAGATCAGAAACAAATCCCCCGTTTCACACGCCACCCAGCCCACCTGTGGGTCCACAAATTGGTTGCCGCCACCCAGCGCCTTTTGCAGCACCTTGCGGCGGGGATGCGTGCGGGCTTCCCGCTCATTGATCCGGCCATTGCGGAACAACCAGGCCACATGGGTGTCATCCTCGCTCAATTGCCGGATGCCCCCGGTCCGCTTGGGCAAATAATAAATCCGGCTGTCCCCCACATGGCCGAAATACATCCGGCCGGGGGTGAACCAGCACAAACTCAGGGTCGCCTCCATCTGCGCACATTCATCATAGCAACTGCCGAGGTATTTCAACGCCCGGTGGACCTGCCGAAAGAGCTCCGTGAGGGTTTTGCCTGCGGCCGCCTCGGTCTGACGGTCGGGGTTGCGGAACGAATTCGGCAGCAGCGTGGTGATCTTGTCCACCGTGATCCGGCTGGCATACTCGCCCGCCATGGCCCCGCCCATGCCATCGCTGACGGCAAAGGCATAATCCGCGCCGGCCAGCCCGGCTCCGCCGGTTTTTCCCAGCAACTCCACCTCCCGGGCGTCAAATTTGAGGCCCAGAAAGGCATCCTCGTTGTTGGGCCGCACCCGGCCGCGATCGGTCAATCCATGCCATTTCAAACTGCGGGCGGGGACGACGGCGGGGACGGCGTTTTTGTTCAAGGCCATGGGTTCATTATTTGGATTTCGGGAGGATGCTGGCAAATTCAAAATCAATCACACAAAAACGCCCGTCCGTCTGGCGGTAGGTCACGTTGCGCATGTCCGGATCCTCATGCCGCACGCCGTGGCTTTCCAATTCGGCGAACAGCCCCTGCCGCCGTTCCTCATCCAGATGCTCCACGCGCGTGCCGCAATTGTTGGTGATGATGCGCATCTTTTGGGGGTCGGCTTCGAGCAGATGCGGCACGAAATCACAGCCGCGCTTTTCCAGATACCGCAGGATGCGCACCTCGTTGTCAAAGCGCTTCCGCGCATCCGGTCCGTGGTAATACTTGAACACCCGGCCATCAAAGCTCAGATGAACGGTCGCCCGGAGCGTATCTTTGACTTTCAGCATAACGACCCGCTCCAGTGAGCCGCCAACGGCGGCGGATTACAATCAAAATCACCTGAAAACGGACAGGGGATGATACAAGCTGGCGGAGTTCCTCCGGGACGGTCCGCCGGGACCAGATCCGGCCCGCCCGGGAATTCTTCGTTACTAGGTAACGAAAAACGCTCGAAGTCGGCAATAATTCTTGACACGACTTAACCGCTTCAGCCCCAACACCTTGTCAACCGTGTCAACCCAAATCCGAACCCCGGCCCGTTACTAGGTAACGAGATTTGCCGGAATATTTTATTTTCCACGCCCCCCCGCCGCCCCCCCCGGATCCAGCCTGAAATCACGGCCCGGGCGCGCCCGGTTGTCACACAATTGTCACACTTAAGCCGCCGGATTGTAACGGGAGCCCCCTACGATGCCTGCACCGTACACAGGCTATGGACATTTCGGGGAATAAAGTGATAATCTAAACAAACAAAATCGTTGAACTGACAAATAATGAAACGTTTCATCCTTCAGGTATTGGCAGCCACCTTGGCCATCGGCATGACCGCCAGCGCACACTGCGGTCAAATCACGGTCAAAGGCTCGGACACGCTGGTGATTCTGGCCCAAAAATGGGCGGAAACCTACATGGGTCTGCATGGCGACGTCAAAATCCAAGTGACCGGCGGGGGCTCCGGGATTGGCTTTGCCGCCCTCCAGGCGCAAACGACCGATTTGTGTGATGCCTCCCGGCAGATCAAGGCCGCCGAATTGCAAAAATGCATCATGGCGTTCAACAAAAAGCCGACGGAATACAAGGTGGCCTTGGACGGCCTGTCCGTTTATGTGAACGAGGACAACACCATCAAGGAACTGACCCTGGATCAATTGAAGGGCATCTTCACTGCGAAAATCACCAACTGGAAGGAAGTCGGCGGACCGGATTTGCCCATCACGATTTACAGCCGTGAAAACAGCTCGGGAACGTACGAATTCTTCAAAGGAAACGTGTTGAAGGGCGAGGATTTCGCTTCCAGCGCCCAAACGATGCCAGGCACCGCGGCGTTGGTGCAGGCGGTCGGCAAAGATAAGGGAGCCATCGGGTATGGCGGCGCGGCCTACGGAAAGGGCGTGAAGCACCTGAGCGTGAAAAAGGACGACGCCTCCGCAGCGGTGGAACCGACGGAGGAAAATGTGGAAAACCAGAGCTATCCGATTTGGCGTTACTTGTACGTTTATGTCAATCCGGCGCTGGACAAGGATGACGTGGCCGCCTATCTAAACTGGATCCGCAGTGATGACGGCCAGAAAATTGTGAAAGATCAGGGCTATTATCCGCTGCCCGCAGCGTTGCGCAGCAGCCATTGACTTGAGCCCCGGTTCACAGAATAATGAATTGATTCCAGCGGGCGGAGCAACCAGGGCCTTGACGACCATGCTCCGCCCGTCCCGAATTTAAAAGTGAGCAATAATCCCGACAACGACTCCCGGCGCACAGAAGGCTGGATGGGCATCCAGCGAGGGCACCATGCGCAACCGGTGGAATGGCTGGCGGAAAAAGGGATTTTTCTGATTTCGCTCACGGCCATTTTGATGGTGTTTTTGATTTTCGCATTTGTCACTCGGGAGGCCCTGCCGCTGCTGTTGGGGGAGATGAACAGTGCGGCCCGTCAGAAAGTCATCCCCGTGGCGGATCTGGACAAAACCCCGCCGGAACAGCTCCGGGTTTATCTGGAGCTGACGCGCGAACAATTCGCCGCGATGGACCGGGACACGAAAGAACTGTTGATGGAGACCAAGGTGGATGCCGCCAAGGAGGCGCCCGACGACCAGGATGCCACCGTCAACACCATCGAATGGCGCTACCTGCTCCTGCCGCACCAGTGGACGGGGTATAATCACCCGTCATATATCTGGCAGCCGGTTTCCAACATCAAAAAATACAATATCGTGCCGCTGATCGTGGGCAGCATCAAAGCCACGCTGGTCGCGCTGTTGTTTGCGGTGCCACTGTCGCTCGGCGCGGCCATCTATGTCTCACAATTGGCGCGCCCCAAATTCAAGGAAATCATCAAGCCGGCCATCGAGATGCTTTCCGGCATCCCCTCGGTGGTGGTGGGGTTCTTCGCCTTGATCGTCATGGCCACGACGCTGCAGCACTTGTTTGGATATGAATCCAGGCTGAATGCTTTTGTGGCCGGAATCGCCCTTGGGTTTGCGATCATTCCGGTGGTGTTTTCCATTGCCGAGGATTCGCTGACGAGCGTGCCCCGCAGCTACACGCAGGCAGCCTTGGCGCTGGGCTCTTCCCGCTGGCAGGCGGCCTGGCAGGTGGTGCTGCCGGCGGCCATTCCGGGCGTGTTCGCCGCAGTGGTGCTGGGATTCGGCCGGGCGATGGGGGAGACCATGATCGTGCTGCTGGCCAGCGGCAACGCGAGCATCATGTCGTGGAACCTGTTTGATTCCACGCGGACGATCACCGCCACGATTGCCGCCGAAATGGGGGAGGTGGTGGAGGGGGGGAGTCACTATCGGATTCTGTTTCTCATTGGAGCGATGCTGTTTGTGGTGACCTTCTTTTCCAACATGGCGGCGGCGCTGGTGATGGACCGCTTGAAAAAGAAATTGGAGGGCAAAGCCTGATGACCCCCCCCGGCACAACTCATTTTCGGGCAAAGGAATTTCGCCTGGGTTCATTCTTTTTCACCGGGATCACCGGTCTCGCGACCTTTCTGATTCTGGCCATTCTGGCGGTGATCCTGACGGATGTGGTGATTCACGGCTGGCCGGGATTGTCCTGGCATTTTGTTTCCACGATTCCGAAGAAGGACGTGTTCGATCCGTCAACCACGGGCATTCTGCCAATGATTGTGGGAACCACAATCCGGGTGATGGTCATGACGATCTTTGTGCTGCCAGTGGGCGTGATCACGGCGGTTTATTTGACGGAATACGCGCCGAACACCGCGCTGTTGACGCGGATCATCCGCGCGGCGGTGAACAATCTCGCGGGTGTTCCCTCGGTGGTGTTTGGTTTGTTTGGCTTGGGATTCTTCATCAATTTTGTGGGTAAAAACATGGATTGGCTGCTCCACAACGGGTCCAAAGCCTGGGGACAGCCCTCATTGATCTGGGCGTCCCTGACGTTGGCGGTCATGACCCTGCCGGTGGTGATCGTGGCCACGGAAGAATCCCTCAAAGGCGTCCCGCAGGGGTTGCGGGAGGCCAGCCTGGCATTGGGGGCGACCAAGCTGGAGACCATCATGAAAATTGTCCTGCCCCAGGCACTGCCCGGCATTCTGACGGGCGGAATCCTGGCGGTGAGCCGGGCGGCGGGCGAAGTGGCGCCGATTCTGTTCACCGGGGTCGCGTACTACATGTCCTCCCTGCCCACCCATTTGACCGACCAGTTCATGGATTTGGGCTACCATGTGTTTGTGCTCTCCACCCAGTCGCCGAACATTGACCAGACCCAGCCGATTTTATACGCCACGGTGCTGGTGTTGCTGATGCTGACGTTTGCCCTTAACATCGTGGCGATTCTGGTTCGTTCCAACATGCGGCGCAAAATGCGTTTACTGCAATGACTTGATTTATGTCGGAAATTTCCCTGCCCAAAATCATCCCCGCCGAGGCGAGAACCGGGATTCCCGCCGGCAGCCGGACGTTGATCACGATTGACAATCTCTCGCTGTACTACGGGGCGTCAAAGGCGTTGAAAAACATCAACCTGTCGCTGGGGGAGCGGGTGGTGACGGCCTTCATCGGTCCTTCAGGTTGCGGCAAGTCCACCCTGCTCCGCTGCCTCAACCGGATGAATGACCTGATTGACAATGTCCGCATTGAGGGGGCCGTGAAAATCGGCGGGCACGACATTTATCATTCGGATGTGGATGTGATTGAGCTTCGCAAGCGGGTGGGGATGGTGTTTCAAAAGTCCAATCCATTTCCCAAATCCATTTTTGAGAACGTGGCCTACGGCCTGCGGCTGCATGGTCTCCGGGACAAGTCCACCCTGGCCTCCTCGGTGGAGGAAAGTTTGCGGGGCGCGGCGTTGTGGGACGAGGTCAAGGACCGCCTGCATTCGAGCGCACTGGGCCTTTCGGGCGGGCAGCAACAGCGGCTGTGCATCGCCCGGGCCATCGCCATCAAGCCCGAAATCATCCTGATGGATGAGCCGGCCTCCGCGCTGGATCCCATTGCCACGGCGCGCGTGGAGGAGTTGATTTTGGAATTGAAGCAAAACTTCACCATCGTCATTGTCACCCACAACATGCAGCAGGCCGCGCGAATTTCTGATTTTACCGCCTTTTTTTACATCGGGGAACTCGTGGAATTTGACGCCACGACGAAGGTCTTCACCAACCCCGCCAAGAAACAAACAGAGGACTATGTGACGGGACGGTTTGGTTGAACGCGGTTGAGATTCGCCTATGGACAATCATTTTGAAATTGGGCTGGACGGTTTGAGGCAAAAATTACTGACGATGGCCAGCCATACCGAGACGGCGGTCAATCAAGCGCTGCAAGCGCTCATCCAACGCGACTTTCAACTGGCGGTCACCGTCAAGGAAAGCGACCATATCATTGATCAATTTGAAGTGGAGATTGACGATCTGGTCATTCAATTGCTGACCAAAGCCCCGCTGGCCACCAATTTGCGGCTCGTCACGGTGGCGATGAAAATCGCCCAAAATCTGGAGCGCATTGGCGACGAGGCCTCCAAAATCGCCAAACGCGCGGTGGAACTCTCGCAGGAACCCCCGTTGAGAATCCATCTGGACCTGACGCGCCTGGCCAGTCTGGCCCTGGACATGCTCAAGGCGGCCCTGGATGCCTTTGTGCATCGCGATTCCACGGCGGCGCGGGCGGTCATCCCCAGGGACCGGGAAGTTGATGCGCTCAACAAGGAAATTCACCGCATCCTCGTGCAACACATGGTGGAAAACCCGGGCACGATCGGCCGGTGCCTCCATCTGATGGTGGTCTCCAAAAGCTTGGAACGCATCGCGGATCACGCGACCAACGTGGCGGAAGATGTGGTTTATCTTTGTGAAGCGCAGGACATCCGCCACACCGGGGCCAAAGGCCCGCCGGTGGTGTAATTCACCCCAGCTTTCCGCCGGGGCGCAAGGGATGGCCGGCCAGAAATTCCCGGGCGGCCAGACAACGCCCCCCCTCCCGCTGCAGTTCCGTGATGAGCAAGGCGCTTTCGCCGCAGCCAACGATGATTCCGTCCCGGTCGGCTTGGAGTATTGCACCCGGCTCCCCTGGGCGTTCCACCACCCGCGCCCCCCGGATTTTTAGCAGAAGCGGCTTGGACTCCCCCTTGGAAAACGTAAAGGCTCCCGGCCAGGGGGTAAAGGCCCGGAAGCGGTTCCAAATCTGTCTGGCCGGCTGAGCCCAAACGATGTGTCCGTCCTCCTTCTTTATTTTAGCCGCATAGCTGGATCCTTCGGCGGGCTGGGGTTGCGGGGAAAGGTTGTCCGCGAGGTAATCAGGAATGGTTTGCCCCAGCAATTCGGCCCCCATCCGGGCGAGCCGGTCGTGCAGCACCGGGGAATCGTCTTCGGGGGTGATGGGCGTGCGGCGCTGCGAGAGGATGGCCCCGGTGTCAAGTCCGGCATCCATTTTCATGATGGTCACCCCGGTTTCGGCTTCCCCGTTGGCAATGGCCCATTGAATCGGCGCCGCCCCCCGGTACTTCGGCAGGAGCGAGGTGTGGACATTCAGACAGCCGTGCCGGGGAACGTCCAAAATACTTTGCGGCAGAATTTGACCGTAAGCCACCACGACGATAAGGTCCGGGGACAGCAAGCGGAGTTGTTCCAGAAACGATTCGTCCCGGGCGCGCAGGGGTTGCAAAACGGGCACGCCCGATTGGAGGGCGAGAACTTTAACCGGCGAAGGCTGGGCTTCCAGGTTGCGGCCCTTGGGCTTGTCCGGCTGCGTCACCACGGCGACCACCCGGAACCGGACATCGGCCAGGAGCGCGGCAAGACTGGCGCACGATAATTCCGCCGTACCCATGAAAATGACGTTGACCGGGGCCATGGTTTGAGGATTAAAGGGCTGGTCCAAACCGCCTCCTAATGCGTCACCGAGTGGAGCAATATATCGCCCAGGACCTTCGCCGGGCTTTGATCCGCATCAATTTTATGAACCAATTCCGCGCCGTAAAAACTAAGCACGGGCTTGGTCTCTGCCTCGTAGATTTGCAAGCGCTGGCGGATCACCTCCAGGTTGGCATCGTCCAGACGGTTTTCCTTGATGGCCCGGCGTTGGATGCGCGCCACCAAACTGTCAAAGTTGTTGCAATAAAGATAGAACACCCCCACCACATCCAACACCTCATCAAGAATCTTCGCCTGGGCCAGGTTGCGGGGAATGCCGTCCAAAACGAGCATGTCATGAGCGGGATGAAAGCGCCCGATTTGGATGCTGCTTTCGATGAATTGACGCCAGAGCTCGATGGCCGGGGCATCCGGCACCAGCTCTCCCCGGCTGGAGTATTCCAGAAAAATCTTGCCGAGCGGACTGTCCGTGCGCAAATTGCGGAACACATCGCCGCAGGCGCAGTGAAAAAAATTCGGGATGACCCCCAGGATTTTTCCCTGCGTGCCCTTGCCCGCGCCGGGGGCGCCAAATAATAAAATGCTGCGGTATTTCAAGCCGGTTTGGATTTAAGGGTGATTTCCTGAATATCAGCGAACGGAGCCGATATCACTTGCGGCTGCCCGTCCTGCAGAATCTCAAACTGAAGATCGTTCAGGCCGACATTTAAGATGCGTTGCACCTCAAAGTAACCCTGCGGAAGTTTGAGCAAAAAATCCAGCTTTTGGTCGGCTTCGTTTCTTGCCGGCGTGCAAAAACCCGCAAATTTCGTCTCCATAAACCGGCGGTTGAAGGTGAACTGTCCCCGTTTGAAAACCTGCAGCACGGCGGGGGCCTGGGGAGCCGCGGAAACGGCGGCCACCTGAATGCCCGAGAGATCCAGCGCCTCCGTGGTGGCATGAGTCTGCTGAGTCGCGACCGTCTCTGCGGGGACCGTCGTGCCGACCGCCGCCGGAGTGGCCGGGGCGCCAGGGGTTGCCAGGGGGGCTGGGTTCGCCGGGGTTGCGGGCGCACTGGCGGCCTCCCCTTCGGCCTGCGGAGCCGCTCCGGTTTGCGCCTCCTGCTGCAGGCTGGGCAGCAGGTAGAAAATAGCGGGGCCAAAAAATGGCAGCACTGCGGAGATCCCCATCACGACCGCCACCGGGCGGGCGCGGCAGATGGCAATTTCAAACCCGGCATAGAGATTGGCGGCATAAATTAACACCAGCAAAAAGAGCCCCACCGAGGAGGAGGCCATGGCTGCCAGGAGTGATTGCCGGGCCGGCCGGTCCAGGCGGGAGACCTCTTGCAGCTTGATATTTTCCGTTTGATGAACCTTTTCAACCGGCGGAAGCTCGAGAAAGGGTTCCACCAAGGGCCGGATTTTGGGGTTTTGAGCCAGTTGCTTCAGGCCCTCCTGCGAAAATTGCGTCCACGGCATCTGCTCCGTGTACCGGTCATCCGCCAGCCGGAATTTGATGCCGGCATCGCTGAACGTCACAATATCCCCCGTCAGAGTGGAGCCATCCGCCAGCGAATAGGTGTCCGCCGCCGAAACGGACAGCATCAGGCCACAAAACCAGATTACCATGATTGCCCAGAACGATTTAAGCACAAACTGCTTTTAACAAATACGCGGGTTCGTTGGAAGCAAATTCAACGGCTCTTGCCCAATTCATTGACCAAGTCCTCCACCACCCAGTTCTTCCGCGCCGCCTGCAACCGGTCGGCCGCCGCCCCATGCTGCCACACCGCGTAGCGCAGCGTCCGTCCCGGATCCGCCTGCAGCGCCGGCTGGGCCAGCAGACCGGCAATAAACCCGGACAGCACGTCTCCGCTGCCACCTTGGGCCAGATGCGGATTGCCCGAGGGATTCATCTGAATTGCCTCCCCCACCCGCCCCACCAGCGTCCGGTGCCCTTTGAGCACCACCCAGCAATTGCCATAACGTCGTGACAGCTCGAGCAAACTCTCCTCCCGGTTGGCCTGCACCTGGGCCACGGTCTGCTTGAGCAGCGCGGCCGCTTCGCCGGGATGGGGCGTCAGCACCCGGATCGTATTTTTCCCAAGCGTGAGCGGCACAAGCCAGATGAGCGCGCTGGCGTCCACCACCACGGGCACGGGGGCGTCGCGCCACAAGCGGCGGAAGATGCCCTTGATGTCATCCGTCAAATCCGGGGCCGCCAGCCCGGGCCCCATCAGAATCGCGCTGGCCGAATTAAACCGGTTGATGTCCGGCGACCACACGCCCACCATCGCCGATTGCAACTGCGCCGCCACCGGATAATAAACGGATTCCTGGGTGAACAGCGTGACCAGTCCCGGTTGCGCCCGCTGCGCCCCGCGCACCGTCAAAATGGCCGCCCCATGGTACCCCATGCTGCCCGCCAGCGCCACCAGGTGCCCGTAGGTGCCTTTGTGCGTGTCGGCTGCCCGCACGGGGGGAAAATGGTCAAATTCGGCGGGTGAAATCCAATTCAGTTTGGTGTCGGGCATGCTTAAAACTAGCGCTTTTTTCCGGGGATCAAAGCAGAATCACCACCCCGTAACCCAATTGTAACGAAAATAGAAATTGTGTGACGATTTAGCGCATGTTATTCAACAGGGGATGAAGCCGCGTATTTTAGTGGTGGATGATGAACCGGAAGCGGTGGAACTGATTGAATTCAACCTGAAACAATCAGGCTATACGGTCAGCACCGCGGGTGACGGGGCCGATGCCTTGAAAAAGGCGCGCGCCCAAACCCCCGACTTGGTGATTCTGGACGTCATGCTCCCGGAGATGGACGGGTTTGAAATTTGCAAAACCCTGCGCCAGGATGCCGCCACCTCCAAGGTCCCCATCATCATGCTCACCGCCAAGGCCGGCGAAATTGACCGCGTCCTCGGACTCGAACTCGGAGCCGATGATTATTTGACCAAGCCCTTCAGCACCCGGGAACTGCTGTTGCGGATTAAGAAAATCCTCTCCCGCGGCCAGCCCGCCGAACCCGTCGAACAACTCCTCCGCTTTGGCGACCTGGCGATTGACGCCCCCCGTCATGTCGCAAGCTGGCGGGACCAGCCGTTTGACCTCACCGCCACCGAATTCAAACTGCTCACCATCCTCGCCCAGCGAACCGGCCGCGTGCAATCCCGCGATCAACTGCTCCGCGACGTCTGGGAGTACGACAGCATGATTGACACCCGCACCGTGGACACCCACATGCGCCGGTTGCGCGAAAAACTCGGCCCCGCGTCCAAGCATCTGGACACCGTCCGGGGCGTGGGCTATCGCTTCGTTGAATGATGTGGCCGGCCCTGGCAATCCTCCTCGCCGCCGCCCTGATCACCCAGCATGTCCTCGGGCGTCGGCAACAATTTCTCCTCCATCAGAAGCAACTGCGGGATTTGGAGGATCTCCAGCGCCGTCAGCAGCAAACCATGACCGACACCAACGCGCAGCAGCAGGTCCTCTTCAATTCCATGATCGAAGGCCTCCTGCTCCTGGACCGGCACCATCGCATTTACCTCGCCAACCGCGCCTTTAAGAACCTCTTTCGCGTCAAGGCCGAATTGCGCGGCAAAACCATCATGGAAGCCCTCCGCCTCCATGAACTCTCCGCCCTCGTGGACCGCGTGGAAGTGGACGGCCAGGTCTTTGACTACGACCTGAAACCGCCGGATCTGAATGAGCGCTGGCTGCGCATCAACGCCGCCGCCGTCTATAATTCCGCCTCCGAACGCGACGGCACCATCCTCGTTTTCCATGACCTGACCCGCATCAAACAACTCGAACGCACCCGCGAGGAGTTTGTCGCCAATGTCAGCCACGAACTCCGCACCCCCCTCTCCCTCATCAAAGGCTACGTCGAAACCCTCCTCGATGGCGCCCGCAACAACCCCGAGGTCGCCGAGCGCTTTCTCAAAATCATCGAGCGCAACGCCCTGCGCCTGGATCTCCTCATTCAGGATTTGCTCACCATTTCCGCCCTCGAATCCGGCCGCATGAAACTGGACCTCCTCCCCGTGGATCTCCTGTCCCTCACCGACAAAGTCCTCGGCGACCTGCATTCCAAGGCCGCCGACCGGGGCACCACGCTCCTCAACGTCCTTCCCCCCCTCACCGTCACCGGCGATGTCAACCGCCTCTACCAGGTGCTCGCCAATCTCCTGGACAATGCCATCAAATATGGACGCGCCCAGGGCCGCGTCACCGTGGGCGGACGCCTCACCGACGACAAAAAAATTGAAGCCTTTGTGGCCGATGACGGTCCCGGCATCCCCACCGAGGCCCAGGACCGTGTGTTTGAGCGCTTCTACCGCGTGGATAAGGCGCGCTCCCGCGACCAGGGCGGAACCGGCTTGGGGCTCTCCATCGTCAAACACATCGTTCAAAGCCATGGCGGTGAAGTATGGGTGGAAAGCGAGCCCGGCAAAGGCGCCACCTTCTTCTTCACCCTGCCCGCCAGTCCCGTCAAAGCGCCCGTCGCCCCGGCCGGACAAGGCGTTTCCACCAGCCAGCCTGCCGCTTGATGGCCGTCAGCCCGTCCGGCTGGCCTGTTCGTCGTCCCGCAGGGACACCGGATATTAGCCGGCTGCGAAGTGGCTGGAACGGTGCGATTAAACCATCAAAAGTCCCGCAAGGGACGCTGGAAAACAGAGGGTCTGATTTCGCGCGATGCTTTTCCAGTGTGGCAGGCTAAGATCCGGTCATCGCTCCGCGAACTGCAAGCCTGGAGCGGTTTCAATCGCGCCCCCTGACTCCCCCATTTTCCCGCCGGTATGCGATATTCATGGTCGGATTCCACCCGTTCCGACGGGGTTTTCTTGAGTCGCGGAGCGACGTCCGATAATAGCCCGCGGTTTCAACCGTGGGTGGCGTTCCCCAAACCCCTCAAGTCCCGAAGGGACGACCGAATCAGAGGTCAACAGGGTTGAGCTTGACGCTCTCCCCAGTTTCTTCCATGAACACAACCCGCCAAAGCCGGATGAGAATCTTTGGCATCGCCTGATGGCAGGAATCGGTTGACTTGCATCCCGCCGGCCTCCCGGCGCTTCCGCCAACCCGGAGGGTTGCCAGAATGTCGGGCGCCAGCGACACCCCCGGAACCCGACCGGAAACCGACCGCCCCCCCGGCGGGGTGCCAGAACTCCCCAACCCGGCGATCAATCCCCATAAATGTTTCTTCCATGTCTGCTTTCATCTTCGCGTTAATTGGCGTTTATTCACGGCCACGCCCCTTCTAAAACCGGACGGCCAAACCTTCAACCCGGCTACTTATCGTCTTCAGTTAACATTATCATAATAAAACTTCCGATTAGACATTGAAATAACACCATCCGGAAGATATGCTGAACCGGTAAATCATTGCGGATTTAGCAACGAACAAAAAACGCATTCTCAACCACGATGGGCACACCAAATCCATTCATTTATCCACCCGTTGCAGTCGGTCGTGATCAGTCCCGCGGGCTTTGACCCGTGGCGGCGGCGGTTGGCGGGGATTCCGCCGGGCCATGACGCCGCCCCCTCCCGACCCGCACGGTGAATTCGAGAATCATGACGACCAATCCGCAACCCACTCCCTCCGCCCGGCGAAATTTCAGTCTCCACTGGCTCACCCGCCATGCGCTGGCATTGGGGGTGGTCGCCGCGGCGTTCCTGGTGCGCTCGGGTCTGGAACGGCTGTCCGGCAGCAGTCTGCCACCCTACCTCACGTTTTACCCGGCGGTCATGCTTTCGGCCCTGATCGGGGGCTTTGGTCCGGGACTCCTCGCCACTCTCGTGGCGGCCCTGGGGGTGGATTATTTCATTTTGCCCCCGCAGGGATCGCTCGCCGTCGCCACGCTCACCGACGCCGTCGGCCTGGCATTTTTCACCGGCACGGGCGTCTTCCTCAGCATGGTTGCGGAACTTTACCGCCGCGCCCGGCCAGACACGGCGGAACAAAATGACGCCCCAGTGCGCGCAGGCCGGGATGCCCCGGCCCGCTGGTTCCGGCAGGGTTTGCTGGTGAATGCGGGACTGGGGACGGCGCTGGTCATCCTGGCCATGGCCGTCTGGCAGTGTACCCGGTGCCTCCGGTCGGTGGCCCAGGCCGACCAATGGGAAACGCACACCTACGTCGTGATCCAGCAATGGGACCGTTTGTTGTCCGCCTTGAAGGATGCCGAGACCGGCCAGCGCGGCTATTTGCTCACCGCCAACGAAGCTTACCTCGAACCTTGCCACGACGCCCTCGGCCAGGTCCAAACCAACCTCATCAACCTGAAACAACTGACCCGGGATAACGCCGTCCAACAGCAACGGCTTGCCAACTTGGAAACCCTCATCGCGGGCAGGACGGCCGTGCTCAGGCAAACCATCGAGTTGCGGCGCTCCCAGGGTTTGCCCGCCGCCATCGCCCTGGTGACCACGGATCAGGGCAAAGCCCTCATGGACCAAATCCGCCTCCTGATCTCTGCGGCTCAGGCGGATGAGGAACGCTTGCTCCAACAGCGCGCCGCCGCCAAAAGCGCCGACACCGGCGAAACCGTCCAAGCCCTGCTGGCCGGCGGGGTGCTGAGCTTTCTGCTGCTCATCACCGTCTTCTTCTACCTCAAGCTGGAAAACCACCGGCGCACCAAAGCCGAAGCCAGCGTCCGGTTTCACCGCGATCACCTGCAGGAGTTGGTGGCCGCGCGCACCGCCGAACTCAGCCGGACCAATGCCCGGCTCACCGAAGAAATCACCGGGCATCAGCAGGCCCGGGAAGCCCTCTTCCAACAGCGCGAATGGCTCCGCGTCACCCTCACCAGCATCGGCGACGCCGTGCTCGTCACCGACACCGCCGGTCGCATCGCCTTTCTCAATCCGGTGGCCGAAGCGCTCACCGGCTGGCCGGAGAAGCAAGCCCTCAGCCAGCCGGCGCAGAACGTTTTCCGCATCATCAACGAGCAAACCCGCGCGCCGGGCGAAGACATCGTCGCCCGTGTCCTGCGCGAGGGACAGACCGTTGCCCTCGCCAATCACACCGCCCTCCTCAGCCGCAGCGGCGGCCGGGTCCCCATCGAGGACAGCGCCGCCCCCATCCGGGACGCGGGCGGGAAGGTTTGCGGCGTGGTGCTCGTCTTCCATGATGTCACCGAGAAACGCCGCGCCCAGGACGCCTTGCGCCAGAGCAAGGAGCGCCTTGATCTGGCCTTGCTCTCCGCGCGCATGGCCACCTTTGACTGGGACATCGTCACCAACCAGCGCACATGGAGTCCGGGGGTTCACGCTCTGTTGGGCACCAACCCCGGGAACTTTACCGGCGCCCCCGAGGAATTTTTCAACATCATCCATCCCGAGGACCGCCGCACCGTGCAGGCGGCCCTGGCCCGCGCCGTCGAGAAAACCGGCGTGTACGAGACCGAATACCGCGCCGTGTGGCCGGATGGCCACCTCTGTTACATGGCCGCCCGGGGAAAAATCCTGCGCGACGACGCCGGCCGGGCGGTGTGGATGACCGGGATTTGCTGGGACATCTCGGAGCACAAGCGCGCGGAAGAGGTCCGCGCGCTGTTGGCCGCCATCGTCGAGTCCTCCGATGACGCCATTCTTTCCAAAGACGTGGACGGAACCATCCTCAGTTGGAATGCCGGCGCCGAACGGCTGTTAGGTTATCGCGCCAGTGAGATGGTGGGTCAATCCATCAGGCGGCTTCTGCCGGCCGACCGGCAGGACGAAGAGAGCCAGATCATGGCGCGCCTGCAGTCCGGCGAACGAGTGGAACACTTCGAGACCGTCCGCCTGACCAAAGCGGGAGGCCGCCTGGACGTATCCGTAACGTTGTCCCCCCTCAGGGACGCCAGTGGCCGGATCATCGGTGCGTCCAAGATCGTTCGCGACATCACCGAAAGCAAACTCAAGGAAACCGAGCTGCAAAAACTCAACCGCACCCTCAAGGCGCTCCATGAGAGCAGCCAGGCCATGGCCCGCGCCACGGCGGAAAAGGGTTATCTCAACCAGGTCTGCCAGGATCTCCTGGCCAACTGCGGTTATGCGATGGTGTGGATCGGTTTTGCCGAACCGGATGAAACCCGCACCGTCCGGCCCGTCGCCAGCGCCGGCTTCGAGGAAGGCTACCTGGAGACGCTCAAGATCACCTGGGCGGACAATGAACTGGGTCGCGGCCCCACCGGCACCGCCATTCGCACCGGCCAGCCCTGCGCCTGCCGGAACATGCTCACCGACCCCGCCTTTGCGCCCTGGCGTGCGGAGGCCCTCAAGCGCGGCTATGTGGCTTCCTTGGTCCTGCCCCTCCTGACCGGCGGCCGGGCCTTTGGTGCCATCACCATCTATTCGCGGCAGGCCGGGGCCTTCTCCCCGGACGAGATCCGGCTGCTGACGGAATTGGCCGACGATGTCTCCTACTGCGTCCGCAGTCTCCGCGCCATGGCCGAACGCCAGCTCGCCGAGGAACAATTGCGCCTGCTCTCCACCGCCGTCGAGTCCGCCGCCAACGGCATCGTCATTACCGACCAGGATGGGCGGATTCTTTGGGTCAACCCGGCGTTCACCCGCTTGACCGGTTACAGCCGTGGCGAGGCCGTCGGCCGGAATCCGCGCATCCTGCAATCCGGCCGGACGCCGCCCGAGTTGTACCAGGCCATGTGGAACTCTCTCCTGAAGGGCGAACCCTGGCATGGGGAACTCGTCAACCGCAACAAGGACGGCTCCCTGCATCCGGAAGAACTGACCATCACCCCCGTGCGCATGGACGGCGTCAAAACCACCCACTATGTCGCCATCAAACAGGACATCAGCGAGCGGCAGCGAGTGCAGGCCGCCCTGGATCAAAAAAACGAGGAGGTCCGGCGGTCCAATCGCGACCTCGAACAATTCGCTTACATTGCCTCCCACGACCTCCAGGAGCCGCTGCGGGCCGTGGGGGGCTATGTCAAGCTGCTCCACCGCCGCTTTCCCGAACACATGGACGCCAAGGCCATTGAATACATCAACGGCGCGGCGGAGGGCGCCGCCCGCATGGAGCGGCTCATCAGCGATCTCCTGGCCTTCTCGCGCCTGGGCTCCCACGGCGGTGATTTCGCCCCGGCCGATCTCGAAACCATCCTGAACGCCGCCTTGCACAACCTGCAAACCAGCCTCCAGAACTCCCAGGCCAAAATCACCCGCGACGCCCTGCCAACCCTGACCGTGGATGCCACCCAGATGATGCAGCTCTTCCAGAACCTCATCGGCAACGCGATCAAATTCCGGGGCGAGCGCCCGCCGGAAATTCATGTCGGCGCACAGCAGGAGCCGGGCCGCTGGGTCTTCTCCGTCCGCGACAACGGCATTGGCATCGAGTCCCTGTATTTTGAACGCATCTTCCAGATCTTCCAGCGCCTGCACACCCGCAAATATTATCCGGGCACCGGCATCGGCCTGGCCATCTGCAAGAAAATCGTCGAGCGCCATCACGGCGCCATCTGGGTCGAATCCACCCCCGGCCAGGGCGCGACCTTCCACTTTTCAATCCCGGATAACTCCGCCTCCCCATCACCACAACCATGAACATCTCCACCCCGCGACCGGTTGAAATCCTGCTGGTCGAAGACAGTCCCAGCGACACCGAACTCACCATCGAGGCCCTCGTCGAGGCCAAAGTCCGCAACCACCTCAGCGTCGTCGAAGACGGCGTCGCCGCCCTTGAATTCCTCCGCCGCCAGGGGCAATACGCCCGGGCGCCCCGGCCTGACCTCATCATGCTCGACTTGAATCTCCCCCGCAAAGACGGCCGGGAAGTCCTCGCCGAAATCAAAACCGATCCCGGCCTCAAGACCATTCCCGTCGTGGTGCTGACCACCTCCCGCGCCGAGCAGGACGTGCTCCAAGCCTACCAACACCACGCCAACTGCTACGTCACCAAGCCGGTGGATTTCGAGCAGTTTTGCTCCGTCGTCCGGTCCATTGATTCCTTTTGGCTCATGCTGGTCACCCTGCCGGGCAACCCCAGGACGGCTCCGGCCGACCCGAATGACCGGGCTGACGCCAGCCCCGGGCGCGAATGAACTTATGACCGTCCCGGCCGTGAAAATACTGTTGGTGGACGACAGTCCGTCCGACGCCGCGCTGGTGGAGGAAACCCTCGCTCTGGACGGGCCCGGCCGGTTCGAATTCACCCGCGTCGAAACCCTGGCGGACGCCGTCAAACAGGTGCGGCCGGCCGCCCATGACGTGTGCCTGTTGGACCTCACCCTGCCGGACAGCTCCGGCCGGAAAACCTTTCTGCGCATGCAGGCCGAAGCCCCGGGCCTGCCGATTGTGGTCATGACCAGTGTTGACGATGAAGCCATCGCGTTGGAAGCCGTCAGCCACGGGATTCAGGATTACCTCATCAAAGGCCAGTCCCAGGGCCGCCAGATCGCCCGCGCCATCCGCCACGCCATCGAACGCAAACGGGCCGAGGAACATCTCCGGCAGGCCCGGGAGGCCCTCCAAATCGAACGCGACCAGCTTGATGCGCGCATCCAGCAGCGCACCGCCGAACTGATGGTGCTCAATCACGAGTTGCAGGCGGAAATTCTCCAGCGCAAACGCGCCGAAGCAGCCCACCAATTGGTGTTGCGCTGCCTCTCCGAAGCCCAGGAAACCGAGCGCGGGCGCATCTCGCGCGAGTTGCATGACCGCTTGGGACAGGATTTGACCGCCCTCAAGCTGGGCCTGCAAAATTTGCGCCGGCAGGGCTTCCCCGCCGTGACGGCCGGCGAGAGTCTCAACCAACTCGAGAAACTGGCCGAAGGATTGATGCGCGACATCCACCGCCTGGCCTGGGAGCTCCGGCCCCCCGTGCTCGACGATCTGGGCCTGTGCCTGGCGTTGCAGCGGTATGCCGACGATTGGTCCCAATCCACCGGCGTCCCGGTGGACTTGCACGCCGGCGGTGACTGGAAAAACCACCGGCTGCCCCATGAATTTGAAACCACGCTTTACCGCCTTGCCCAGGAGGCCCTCACCAATGTGGCCCGTCATGCCCGCGCAAAAAATGTGAGCCTGCTCTTGGAACGGCGCTCCGACCAGGTCTCCCTCATCGTCGAGGACGATGGCGGGGGATTCGACTCCCAGGGGATGATGGCCGCGCCCGCCAGCACCGGCCGGCTGGGTTTGCTCGGAATGCAGGAGCGCGTCCGGCTCGCCGGCGGCACCCTCACCATTGAATCCACCCTGGGAACCGGCACCACGGTCTTCGCCCGCTTGCCCACCGGCCCGGCGTTGGCTGTCCCGTCGGATGGAAAATCATGAAAACCCTGAAAATTTTGCTGGCCGACGATCATAAGATGCTGCGCGAGGGACTTCGCGTCCTGCTCGACAGCCATCCCGATCTGGAGGTGGTCGGAGAGGCCGCCAGCGGCAAAGAAGCCCTGCAAAAGGCCGGCGCGCTCAAGCCGGACGTCGTGGTGATGGACCTGTCCATGCCCGAACTCAATGGCTTGCAGGCGACCGGACTGCTCCGCACCCGCCACCCCGCCATCAAGGTGGTGGTGCTCACCGGTCATGAAGATGAAAGCTACCTCAGCCAGTTGTGCCAGGCCGGCGCCTCCGGCTATGTCCTCAAACGTTCGCCCGGCGAGGAACTCGTTCAGGCCATCCGGCTGGCCGCCCAAGGCCAGGTCTATTTTGATCCCGCCCTGGCCGGCAAAGCGCTCGTCCGGCAGATGGCCCGCCCCCCCGCCATTGGAGAAAAGGCCAACGCGCACCTGAGCAACCGGGAAAAGGAAGTCCTGAGCCTCCTCGCCTGGGGCTACAGCAACAAGGAAGCCGCCGACAAGCTGAAAGTCAGCGTCAAAACCGTGGAAACCTACCGCGTGCGCATCGCCGAGAAACTCGGCCTGCGCAGCCGCACGCAACTCGTCAAATACGCCCTCCGCCAGGGCTGGTTGAACGACGACGAAGCCCCGGGCCCCCTGCCCAAATAACTCACCCCCCGTTCTGATCGTGGCAGCCGGCGTCAGGGCGTGTTGCCCAAGTCCCGGAGCGCGGGTCTGTGACCCGCAGCACGTTGAAAAGTGAAGGTTTGTCCGGCGTTTTGCTGCTCCCGGAGGCCAGGGTTGCCTTGTTTTCAACTTGGGCAACACGCCGTTAAGGAGGCTCTGCCTAATCTGTCTTCGCCGCCGCTCACCGCCATCCTCCCAACGCGGAACATCCCCCGCGCGCAGAGTTCTGCGCCAGTCCTCTTTGCACCTTGTCAGCATTTCATGGTTTTCAAATCCGACGGCGGCCACGACACCGTTTTTTCGTACCGCAGACTTCCCAGTCTGCCGTATCGCGGGTTTCCCAACCCGCAGACCGTT
>CAZUBG010000090.1:0-20133 GCA_964618545.1 uncultured Bifidobacteriaceae bacterium
TTCGGGTTGGCCGACGCCGGGTCAGGGGACCCGGCCTGCCGGTTGGCGCCCCCCCCCGCCCTGCAGACCCGGTGCCCCGCCGGGCGTTGCGAGCGCGTCAGCGCGAGCAGGAAGGTTGTGGTCTTGCCCCCGCGCCAGGTTGGCGGAGGGGTTGGCGAACTGGGGCCGTCCCCACTCCTGCCGCTGGCCAGCCTGCCAACGCTTTGCCCGGATGGGTTTGCGCACGGTATCCGCACGACCAAAGCCGGCTGCAAGCCGGCGCTCCGGTCCCGCTACTGCTGCGCCCGCAAATCCGCCGGGCTGGTCGAATTTGGCGGCCGGCCATGGCGGCTCACTGTTTGGCATTAAAGGGTTGACGGCGGGATGGCTTGTGCTGAAAGTCTGGCATTTCCATGAACCGTGAATCACAGTTCAGCCGAAGCGAGCGCCGGTTCGTGGATGTCCTGCACCCGTTGAATAAATCATGACTTCAAGAATGGCCCTGACGGGCTTGGTCACGGTCGTTTTGGCATTGGCCGCCTTGGCGGGAGGTTGCTCCAAGGCGGTCCCTTCCAACACTTGGTCTTTGAAGAAGTCCCCGGCGGGCGCGCAATTACAACAGTTTATCCATGAAAAAATGATGCAGGAGGCGGTGCTGGTGGAGGCGGATGGGAAGGCCTGGAACAAGGAATCGGTCAAATCCGAACGGCCGGCCTGTCAGCCGTTTTTTGCCGCCGCCGCCCGGGGCGACTGGCCCGCGGCGTCCAAATTTTATGCGGATCTGAAAGCGCGCGTGGAGCGGAGCCAGACCAACCCCAACCCCACGGTTCCGCGCGGCATGTGGTGGCAAACGGTCAACGAGACCTATTACGCCATGGATCAACTGGTCAATGGCAATGAAAAGTATGCCGTCGCTTTCGCCCACGACATTATCAGCTCCATTCCGCCCGGCAGCATTTACCTGGGCGGGACCGATCCCGGACGGTTTATGGTCACGGCCTTGATGGAATCGCAGGCGGAGGGGAAACCGTTTTTTGTGCTCACGCAAAATGCGCTGGCGGATGGAACCTATCTTGATTACGTGCAAGCCATGTACGGAAAACAAATCCAAACGCTTACCCGTGAGGATGAGCAAAAATGTTTTCAGGAGTACATTGAGGATGCCCGGCAGCGGTTGAAAGCAGGCCAGCTCAAACCGGGTGAGGACGTGAAAGTGGAACAAACCGGCCGGGTGGCGGTCAGCGGCCGGGTGGCCGTCATGTCCATCAATGCCCGGTTGGTCAAAACCCTGTTTGACAACAACCCCAACCGGGAGTTTTACCTGGAAGAAAGCTGGCCGCTGGACTGGATGCACCCGAATCTGGAGCCGCACGGCCTGATTTTCAAAATCAACCGGCAGCCGCTGGCCAGCCTGTCGTCGGAACAGGTGCAGCAGGACCATGATTATTGGACCCAGTATATCACGCCAATGATTGGCAACTGGCTGGGCGATGACACCCCGGTCCGGGACGTCACCGATTTTGCCACCAAGGTGTTTCTCCAGCATGACTTCAGCGGATTCCAAGGCGATCCGGGGTTTGTCAGAGACCCGTATTCTTCCAAGTCATTTTCCAAACTGCGCAGTTCCCAGGCCGATATGTATGTCTGGCGCATGAACCACGCCGGGGGCGAGGCGGAGCGAGAGCGGATGGCGCGGGCGGCGGACTTGGCCTTCCGGCAGGCGCTGGCGCTGTGTCCGTATCTGCCCGAGGCGGTGCCGGGGTACGAGGATTTTCTGAAGAGCCGAAACCGGACGGCGGACGCGGCGCTGGTGGCGGAGTGCGCGGCGCAGTTCAAGGGGTGGAAATGAGGTTGGGAACCTCGATCCGCCTTGGGCGGGCGGTGTTCAGGGAAGAAACTTATATTGGGGTTGATCGCCGGGTTGGGGCGTTCTGGCACCCCGCCGGGGTGCGATCTGTTTGTTTTTGGGCGAGAACCGGGGGTGTCGCTGGCGCTCGACCCCCGGCTACTTTCTGGCAACCCTGCCGGGTTGGCGGAATTGTCTGGTGGCTTCCTGGATACAAGTATCTGCAATGTAACGGCTTCCATCAGGAGTTTCGGTTCTGCCTCTGGCGAACGCCGGCGTCACATGAGGGTGATGCTCCATGAGGGTGGGCTTTTGCCGGTGAACCGGGAGATTCAGGCACGCATCAACAAACGCTGCTGCGCTGGATCGGGCTTTCAGCCTTTGGATATTCATGGGGCTTGGAACCTGGGGCGTCGCCCCAAGCTGATATAAAGTCGGGCCTTTGGTCCTGAAGGCAACTTGTCATAAATCAACCTTCCTGCCCGCCACTGACGGTCGTTTTCGGGTGGCCGGCAACAAATGTGTAATCAAAGCCAACCGGGGTGGAGATCAGACGGCGGACACTCATTAGTTTGCATCCAAGACGGTCGTACACGAATTATTTTATTAAATCTATGTTGCCGACGCTTTCGAGGGAAAAAAATGCCGCGCGGGTCATGCTGCACGCCAGCGGTGACAAGCGCTTCAAGATTCTTGAAGTCCACATGAAGAAGCACCAGTTTCGTCAGGACGCCCTGATCGAGGTGCTGCACAAGGCGCAGGAGCTGTTTGGTTATCTGGAGGACGACCTGCTGCTCTTCATCGCCGCCAAATTGAAACTGCCGCCCAGCCGGGTTTACGGCGTGGCGACGTTCTATCATTTCTTCACGCTCAAGCCGCAGGGCGAACACACCTGTGTGGTGTGCCTGGGCACGGCGTGCTATGTCAAGGGGGCGGACAAGATCATCGCCGCCATCACTGACAAGTACAAGATCAAGTCCGGCGAAACGACGCCGGACAACAAGCTGTCGCTGTTGACCGCGCGCTGCATTGGCGCGTGCGGCATTGCGCCGGCGGTGACTTATGACGGACAGGTCGCGGCCAAACAAACCCCCGAAACCGCGCTGGAAAAAATGAAAAACTGGATTTGATATGCAATTGGACGATCTAAACGCGATTGCCGCGAAACACACTGGTTCCCGCAAAAAAATCATCCTGCGCACCTGCATGTCGGCGGGCTGCATGTCCTCGCAGGCCGGTGACATCAAGAAAAATCTCGAGGCGGAGGTGAAAGCCCAGGGGCTGGAGGCGGATGTGGAAGTCCGCCGGGTGGGCTGCATGGGCTTTTGCGGACAGGGTCCGCTGGTCGGCGCGGACGGCCTGAGCGCCAAGGAAAAGTTGTTTGAATTTGTCAAACCCGAGGATGCCGCCTCGATTGTGGGTTCGCTGAAGGGCGGGCCGTGCATGGTGCAGGTGGGCAACCCGGATCACCCGTTTTTTGCGAAGCAGACCAAGATTGTGCGCGTCCATGGCGGGATCGTGGACCCGGAGCGGATCGAGGATTACATTGCTGTCGGCGGCTACAAGGCACTGCATCATGTGCTGACGGAACTGGAACCGGCGCAGGTGGTGGAGGAAGTGACCAAGAGCGGTCTGCGCGGTCGTGGCGGTGCGGGTTTCCCCACCGGTCTGAAATGGGGCATGGTGGCCAAATCCCCCGGGGCCAAGAAATACATCGTCTGCAACGGTGACGAAGGCGATCCCGGTGCGTTCATGGACCGCAGCGTGCTGGAAAGCGATCCGCATCAGGTGCTGGAAGGCATGGCGATTGCGGCTTATGCGGTGGGTGCGGACCAGGGCTTCCTGTATGTCCGGGCCGAATATCCGCTGGCGATTTCCCGGTTGCAAACGGCCATCAAACAGGCGAAGCAGCTCGGTTTGATCGGCGGCGGCATTTTTGAATCTCCCTTTAACTTCAACGTGGACATCCGCATCGGGGCGGGCGCGTTTGTCTGCGGTGAGGAAACGGCCCTCATGGCCTCGGTGGAAGGCAAGCGCGGCACGCCGCGTCCGCGTCCGCCGTTCCCGGCCGAAAGCGGGTTGTGGGGTTGCCCCACGCTCATCAACAACGTCGAGACCTTTGCCAACATCACGGCCATCATCAACAAGGGCGGGGCCTGGTACGCGAGCATCGGCACGGAAAAGAGCAAGGGCACCAAGGTGTTCGCGCTGACCGGCAAGATAAAAAACAACGGGCTGATCGAAGTGCCGATGGGCATCCCGCTTCGCCAGATCGTCGAGGAAATGGGCGGGGGCGCGCCGGACGGCGGGAAAATCAAGTCGGTGCAAACCGGTGGACCTTCCGGTGGTTGCATCCCGGCGGCCTATCTGGACACCCCGGTGGATTACGAATCGCTGACCAAGCTCGGGTCCATCATGGGCTCGGGCGGCATGGTGGTGATGGACGATTCGACGAACATGGTGGAGATCGCCAAGTTTTACATGGAATTCTGCATGGAGGAGTCGTGCGGCAAGTGCATTCCCTGCCGCGCGGGCACGGCGCAGATGTTCCATTTGCTCGAAAAGATCACCCAACGCCAGGCCACGGCGCGGGACCTCGCCAAGCTGGAGGAACTGTGCGACATGGTGCGCAGCACGAGTCTGTGCGGGCTGGGTCAAACCGCCCCCAACCCGGTGGCGAGCACGCTGAAATATTTCCGCAACGAGTACGAAGCCCTGCTGCAACCCGATCCGTTTGGCGCCAACGCGAAAAACGGGGCGAAACATTCCGAACACGCGACAAAATAATTTTATGGCCGTTAAAACTTTGATTATTGACGGGAAGGAAGTCAGTGCCGAGGAAGGCTCGACCGTGCTGAAAGTCGCGCGCGACAACGGCATTACGATCCCGACCCTTTGCCATCTCGAGGGCGTTTATGACATCGGCGCCTGCCGGCTGTGCCTGGTGGAACTGACCGGCACGCCCAAGCTCCTGCCCGCCTGCACGACGAAAATCAGCGAGGGCATGAACATCAAGACCGACAGCGAACGGCTCCGCAAGTACCGGCGCATGACGCTGGAACTGCTGTTCGCCGAGCGCAACCACAACTGTGCGGTGTGCGTGTCCAACGGTCATTGCGAGCTGCAAACCATCGCTTATCAGCAGGGCCTGGACCATGTCCGTTATGATTACGTCTTCCCCAAGTGGAACGTGGACGCCACGCACCGGCTGTTTGGCATGGATCACAACCGCTGCATCCTCTGCAACCGCTGCGTGCGGGTGTGCTGGCACATCGAGGGCGCGGGCACGAAGAACGTGGCCGGCCGCGGGGCCACCGCCAAGATCATTTCCGATCTCAACCAGCCCTGGGGCGATTCCGAGACCTGCACCGACTGCGGCAAATGCGTGATGTCCTGCCCCACCGGCGCGCTGTTCCACAAGGGTTCAACCCCGGGTGAAATGGAGCACGACCGCGACAAGCTGGAATACATTGTCAATGCGCGGGAGAAACAACAATGGCTCCCGTAACCTCATCCCCTGACGGTTCCCGAATTTAAATTATGAAATTGCGTGTTGCAACAGTGTGGTTGGGTGGCTGCGCCGGCTGCCATATGTCGTTCCTCGACCTGGATGAATTTCTCATCGAGCTCGCCGGAAAAATTGACCTTGTTTACAGCCCGGTCATTGATGTGAAGGAATATCCCGAAAACGTGGATGTGTGTCTCATCGAGGGCGCGGTCTGCAACGAGGAAAATCTGGAGATGCTGCACAAAGTGCGCTCCCGGACCAAGGTCCTGGTGGCGTTTGGTGATTGCGCGGTGACGGGGAATGTCCCGTCCATGCGCAACCAGCTTGGTGCGGGCAACAAGGAAAACGTGCTGCAGCGCGCCTATGTGGAGCACGCGCAGAATAATCCGAGCGTGCCCCGGGCCGACGGCATCGTGCCGCAATTGCTGGCCAATGTGAAGCCGGTGCATGAAGTGGTCCAAATCGAATATTTTCTGCCCGGCTGTCCGCCGCCGGCGGATCGCATCAAGGCCCTGATGGTGCAGGTTCTGAACGGGGAAACTCCGAAGCTCGAAGGCGCAAATTTAAAATTTGGTTAAGCTATGTCTAAACGCATTATCATTGATCCGGTGACCCGCATCGAGGGCCACGGCAAGATCAGCATCTACCTGGACGACGCCGGACAAGTGACCGACGCCCAATTTCATGTGGTGGAATTCCGCGGCTTTGAAAAATTCTGCGAAGGCCGGCCCTTCTCGGAAATGCCCGGCATCACCCAGCGCATTTGCGGCATCTGCCCGGTGAGCCATCAGCTCGCCTCCGCCCGCGCCGGGGACGCCCTGATGGCCGTCAACATTCCGCCCGCCGCCGACAAATTGCGCCGGCTGATGAATCTGGGCCAGATCATCCAGAGCCATGCCCTGAGCTTTTTCCACCTGAGCGCCCCGGACTTTTTGATGGGCTGGGAAACCCCCCAGGCCCAGCGCAATGTCTTCGGCCTGATTCAATCCAACACCGATCTTGCGCGCGCCGGCATCCGGCTCCGCCAATTCGGCCAGGAAATCATTGAGATTCTCGGCGGCAAGAAGATTCATCCCGCGTGGGCCGTACCGGGCGGCGTGCGTTCCGGCCTGACGGAAGCCGGCCGGACCAAAATCCGCGCCTGGCTGCCCGAGGCTTATGGCACGGCCCAAATCGCGCTTGATCTGTTCAAGAAAACGCTCGAAACCCACCATCGCGAGCTGCAGGTGTTCGGCAATTTCCCGTCCCTGTTCATGGGCCTGGTCACTCCCGGCGGGTCTTGGGAGCATCACGGCGGAAAACTCCGCTTCACCAGCAGTGAGGGCACGATTGTGGCCGACCAGTTGGACCCGCAAAACTACCTGGACTACATCGGCGAATCCGTCCAATCCTCGTCCTATCTCAAGTCGCCTTACTACCTGCCGTACGGTTTCCCCCGGGGCATTTACCGCGTCGGCCCGCTGGCGCGTCTGAATGTCTGCGAGCGCATGGGCGTGTCCCGGGGCGATGCGGAACTCGATAATTTCAAGGGCATGGGCAACGGGGCGGTGACCTCCTCCTTCCTGTATCACTACGCCCGGCTGATTGAAATCATGTCCGCCATTGAATTCGTGGAGATTTACCTGGACGATCCCGAATTGATCAACGGTCAGTTGCGCGCCGATGCCGGCATCAACTGCCTGCGCGGCGTCGGGGCCAGTGAAGCCCCGCGCGGCACGCTCTTCCACGATTACACGGTTGACGCCGACGGCCTCCTGCGCAAGGTGAACCTCATCGTTGCCACCGGCCAAAACAACCTGGCCATGAACCAGACGGTCGCGCAAATCGCGCGGGCCTACATCCACGGCGGCGCGATCACGGAACCGCTGCTCAACCGGATTGAACATGGCATTCGCTGTTACGACCCCTGCCTGAGCTGCTCGACGCATGCCGTCGGACAAATGCCCCTGCAGGTTCGACTCATCGGGCCTGACGGCTCGGTGCTCCAAGAAGTTGCCCGCAGGTGATGGGTTTTCTCACCCGGGGCGACGGTAGAAGCGGGGAAACGGAAAGAGGGCCGTTTCCCCGCATTTAATTGCGGCACCCTCGCAGGAAACGAACATGGCCACGAACCCGCATTTGCTCGTGATTGGATACGGTAACACGCTCCGGCGTGACGACGGCGTCGGTCCGCTCGTGGTTGAGTCGGTCGGCGGGTTGTGCCTGCCCGGCGTGCGCACGCTGATCAGCCAGCAGCTTTCGCCCGAGCATTCCGCCCCCGTCTCCCAGGCGCACACCGTCATTTTTGTGGATGCCTCCGTGGATGCGCCGCACGAAGTCCGGTTGCGTCCGCTGGCCCCCGGCCATTGTTCGCAGATCATGGCGCATGCCGCCGATCCCGCCACCATCCTCGCGCTGGCGCGGGATGTTTTCGGACACGCCCCGGACGCCTGGTGGCTCACCATCCCGGCCATGAATCTCGACTTTAACGAGGAACTCTCGCCCGAAACCCGGGCCGGGGCCGGCGAAGCCCTGCGCCGCATCCAGTCCATCGCCGAACAATTTTGCCGGGAGCACGGCAAAAACTGCGAAGCAGTTGCCAACATCAGTTGAGTGGGGCGGGGCCGTTGGTGTATCCTTTCCCCATGGTCGAATGCTTGGTGCTCATCTTGCAGAATTTGGCACAGTTTTGCCGTCACTTCGGCCCCGCCGCCCCCCGGTTGGAAAATTCTGAAATCGAGGCCGGATGAAGACGCCCCGGCCTGCGGAAAAAAGCCCCCCCCGGTCGCGCCGGTCACCCACTCCCTCCGGCGGGATCGCGCGCTTGAAGCTCACCGTTCGCGGCGCGGTGCAGGGCGTGGGCTTCCGCCCGTTTGTCTTCCGGCTGGCGGAACAACTCGGCCTGACTGGCTGGGTCAACAATTCCCCCCGGGGCGTGTTCATCGAAGCCGAGGGGCCGCAGCCCGTCCTGGAAAAATTTCTGTTGCGTCTCGGCGCCGACAAGCCGCCGCGCAGTTTCATTCAAAGCCTGGAATCCGTCTGGCTCGACCCGGTGGGCAGCCAGAAATTTGTCATTCACCCCAGTGAGACCGGCGGCCAGAAGACGGCGCTGGTCATGCCGGATCTGGCCACCTGTCCCGACTGTCTGCGCGAGATGTTGGACCCCGCCAACCGCCGCCATCTTTACCCCTTCACAAACTGCACGAATTGCGGGCCCCGGTTCAGCATCATCGAATCACTGCCCTATGACCGCGCCGGCACGACGATGAAGCAATTCACGATGTGTCCGCAGTGCCAGGCTGAATACGACGATCCGCATGACCGGCGTTTTCATGCCCAGCCCAACGCCTGCCCGGCCTGTGGCCCGCACCTGGAATTGTGGAATCCGGCGGGTAAGGCGGTCTTCGCCAACCAGCCGGCGCTACTCGCCGCCGCGAACTCCCTCCGGCGTGGTCGCATTGTCGCCGTCAAAGGAGTCGGCGGATTTCATTTGCTGGCGGATGCGCGCAATGAAGCCGCCGTGCAGCGCCTGCGCGCGCGCAAACACCGCGAGGAAAAGCCGTTGGCGCTGATGTTTCCCTCGGTGGCCGCCGTGCGTGCGGTTTGTGAGGTGTCGCCGCTGGAAGAGCGGTTGCTGTGCTCGCCGGAAGCGCCCATTGTGCTGTTGCTCCGGCTCGGTCCGGGGAAAAATTCCGCAGCCGCCCCTCCCATTGCCGCCGGCGTTGCGCCCGGGAATCCCAATCTGGGCGTCCTGCTGCCATCCAATCCGGTGCAGCACCTGCTGCTGGCGGCCTTGAAGTTTCCCGTCATCGCCACCAGCGGCAATTTGAGCGACGAACCGATGTGCATTGATGAACGGGAGGCTCTGGAACGGCTCGGCGGCATCGCGGACCTGTTCTTGGTTCACAACCGCCCGATTGTCCGGCATGCGGATGATTCGCTCGTGCGCGTCATTTTGGACCGGGAGATGGTGTTGCGCCGGGCGCGCGGTTATGCGCCCCTGCCCATTACGCTGAACCCCCGGCTGTGGCCTCCCGTTCCCCGGCCCTTGCTGGCGGTCGGCGCGCATTTGAAAAATTCCGTCGCCCTGGCCGTTGGCAGCGAGGTGTTTCTCAGCCAGCACATCGGCGACCTGGACAGCGTGCCGGCCCATGACGCTTTTCGCCGGGTCATCGCCGACTTCGAAAAATTATACGAAGCCCGGCCGGAAACCGTGGCGGCCGACCTGCACCCGGATTATCTCTCCACGAAATTTGCCGGTGAACTGAAAAATGTGCGGCGGGTCGGGGTGCAGCATCATGTGGCCCACGTTTTGTCGTGCATGGTGGAGAATGAAATCGCCCCGCCCCTGCTCGGGGTGGCGTGGGACGGGACGGGCCTGGGGCTGGACGGCACAATCTGGGGCGGCGAATTCTTTTTGGTGGCCAAAAAATCCTGCGAACGCGTGGCGCATTTGCGTCCCTTCCGCCTGCCCGGCGGGGACCGGGCCGTGCGGGAACCGCGCCGGGCCGCCCTCGGGTTGCTTTATGAGCTGTACGGCGATGCGGTTTTCGACCGGCACGATCTGGCGCCGGTCGCGGCCTTTTCCAAAACGGAACTGGGCGCGTTGAAAACCATGTTGCACAAAAGGATCAATGCGCCGCTCACTTCGAGCGCGGGCCGGCTGTTTGACGCCGTTGCCTCGCTGACCGGGCTGCGGCAAACCCAGCACTTTGAAGGGCAGGCCCCCATGGATTTGGAATTCGCGCTGAACGGAATCGAAACCGGCAACGCCTACCCGCTGGCCCTGATCACCGGCGGTTCGCCGCTGGTGCTGGATTGGTCGGCCATGATTGAATTGATTCTGGCCGATGTCAGCAGCGGGGCGGCGCCGGGCGTCATTTCGGCGAAATTTCACAACGCCCTCGCCCGGTCGGTGGTTGCGGTCGCCCGGAGTTTCGGGCTGAACCGCGTGGTGCTGTCGGGTGGCTGCTTTCAAAACCGCTATTTGACCGAACGCACGGTTCAGTGTTTGCGTGCCGAGCATTTCCAGCCATACTGGCACCAACGCGTGCCGGCCAATGACGGTGGCATCGCGCTCGGCCAGATTGCCGGCGCCCTGCGCGAACCGGCGTTGAATAATAAATTAACAACCTAAAATCACATGTGCCTTGCCATTCCCGGAAAAATCCTCAGCATCCGCGGCGAAGACCCGCTGGAACGCACCGGCAAAATTGATTTCGGCGGCATCCTCAAGGAAGCCAGCCTCGCCTATGTGCCGGAGGTGGTTGTCGGCGATTACGTTATCGTGCATGTCGGCTTCGCCCTCAGCCGGGTGGACGAGGAGGAGGCGCAGAAAATTTTTGAGTATTTGAAGGAAATGGAGGAGTTGGGCGACCTCAAGGAGGGCGGCGCATGAAGTTTTTGGACGAATACCGCGACGCGGGCCTGGCGCGGCAGCTTGCGCGCGAAATCCACCGCCTGACGACCAAGCCCTGGACGCTCATGGAGGTCTGCGGCGGCCAGACCCACGCCATCGTGAAATTCGGCATTGATGAATTGCTGCCCAAACAAATCACCCTCCTGCACGGGCCGGGCTGTCCCGTGTGCGTGACCCCGTTGGAAATCATTGACCAGGCACTGGACATTGCCGCCCGGCCCGGGGTGATTTTCACGTCGTTTGGCGACATGCTGCGGGTGCCCGGCAGCATCACGGATTTGCTCTCCGTCAAGGCCGGCGGCGGCGATGTGCGCATGATTTATTCGCCGCTCGACGCGGTGAAACTGGCCGAACAACATCCGGCCCGCGAGGTGGTGTTTTTCGGCGTCGGTTTCGAAACGACCGCGCCCGCCACCGCCATGGCGGTGTATCAGGCGGCGCAGAAGGGACTGAAGAATTTTTCCCTGCTCGTTTCGCATGTGCTCGTGCCGCCGGCCATGGAGGCGCTGCTGTCGTCGTCCGATTGCCGCGTGCAGGGATTTCTCGCCGCCGGCCATGTGTGCGCCATCATGGGGTACGAGGAGTATTTTCCCGTGGCCCAAAAATACCATGTGCCAATTGTTGTCACCGGCTTCGAGCCGCTGGACATTTTGCAGGGCGTCCTGATGACCGTGCAACAGCTTGAGACCGGCCGCGCGGAAGTGGAGAACCAATACAGCCGTGCCGTCCGGCGCGAGGGCAACCAGCCGGCTCAGTCCCTGATCAAAAAAGTGTTCCAGGTCGTGCCGCGCAAGTGGCGCGGGATCGGGGAGATTCCCAACAGCGGACTGGGCCTGGCGGCGGACTATGCCGCGTTTGACGCCGAGCTGAAATTTGGCGTGGCCGGCCGGCGCGTCGAGGAATCGCCGGATTGCCAGAGCGGCCTGGTGTTGCAGGGCCGGATCAAGCCGCACGAATGCCCCGCGTTTGGCGCGAAGTGTACGCCGGAACATCCGCTGGGCGCGACCATGGTTTCCAGCGAAGGCGCGTGCGCGGCCTATTACCGCTACCGCCGGATTCAACCCGTTGTTTAACATGAGCGAACTGAATTTCAACGCCTCCTGTCCCGTCCCCATCTCGCAATATCCGCAGGTGCTGCTGGCGCATGGCGGCGGCGGGAAAATGATGCGCCAGCTTATTGGCAGCATGTTCCTGAGGGCCTTTAAAAACCCGTTGCTGGATACGCAGCACGATGCGGCCGTCGCCGAACTGCCCGGCTGCAAGATCGCGTTTACCACGGATTCCTACGTCGTGCGCCCGCTGTTTTTCCCGGGAGGCGACATCGGTTCGATGGCCGTGCATGGCACCGTCAATGACCTGTCCATGGCCGGGGCGCGACCGCTGTATTTGAGCAGCGCTTTTATTATCGAGGAGGGCCTGCCGATGGAAACCCTCTGGCGCGTGGTCTGTTCCATGCGCGATGCCGCCCGCCGGTGCGGTGTGCAAATCATCACCGGCGACACCAAGGTGGTGGACAAGGGCAAGGGCGACGGTGTGTTCATCAACACCGCCGGGGTGGGGGTGATCGAACACGCGCAAACCATCGCCCCGCAAAGTGTCCGGGCCGGGGATGCCATTCTCGTCAGCGGCGATGTGGGCCGCCACGGCATGGCCATCATGGCCGTGCGCGAGGGGTTGGAATTTGAGAGCGAGATCCAAAGCGATTCGGCGCCCGTCCACGAAGCCGTTTTGGAATTGTTGCGCGCCGGGATAGAAATCCACTGCCTGCGCGACATGACGCGCGGCGGCCTGACCAGCGTGCTCAACGAAATCGCCGAAGCCGTTCAACTGACCTTGAACGTGGAGGAAAAAGCGATTCCCGTGCGCGAGGATGTTCACGCCGCCTGCGAAATTCTCGGTCTTGATCCGCTGCAAGTCGCCTGCGAAGGGCGGTTTGCGGCCTTCGTCGCGGCGAAGGATGCCGGCCGCGCCCTGGCCCTCCTGCGCGCGCGGGCCGGGGAGGCCGCCCTCATCGGCCATGTGACCGGCGAGCCGTCGGCGAATGTCTTCATCAAAAGCGCGATTGGTGCCCGGCGGATTCTGGACATGTCCAGCGGCGAGCAACTGCCGAGAATTTGCTGACTGGCCCGCTCACGACCATAACTGGCGGTCGAGTGAGCGATACTGAATGGCCTCGGAAATGTGTTCCCCCGTGATGCTTTCCACCCCCGCCAGGTCGGCGATCGTGCGGGACACCTTCAAAATCCGGTCGTAAGCCCGGGCGCTCAGATTCAAATCCGTCATGGCGGTTTTCAACAGCTCCTTGGTCGCTTCATCCAATTCGCAAAAAGCCTTGAGTTCCTTGGGGCCCATGCAGGCGTTGCAGGTGATTTTGGGTTTGTGCTTGAACCTTGCCAATTGCCGCTGCCGCGCCGCCACCACCCGGTCACGGATTTGCGCGGAGGCCTCGCCGGTGCCGTGACCGGTCATATCGCGGAACTTGACCGGCGGCACCTCCACATGCAGGTCAATCCGGTCCAGCAGCGGCCCCGAGATGCGGCCCAGGTAATTCTGGATTTCGCGCGGCGAACTGCGGCTTTCCCCCGGCATTTTTCCATCGGGCGTCGGGTTCATCGCCGCCACCAGCATGAACTGCGCGGGAAAGGTCACCGTGCCCGCCGCCCGCGAGATCGTCACCCGGCCATCCTCCAGGGGCTGGCGCATCGTTTCCAGCACGCTGCGCTTGAATTCGGGCAGTTCGTCCAAAAACAGAATGCCGTGGTGCGCCAGCGAAATCTCCCCGGGCGTGGGATTGATGTTGCCGCCCAGCAGGCCCGCGTCGGACGCCGTGTGGTGCGGCGTGCGGAACGGACGCCGCGTGATCAGCGCCTGGCCCGGGGCCAGCAGCCCCACAATGCTGTGGATTTTCGTGGTTTCCAGCGCTTCCTCCAGCGTAAGTGGCGGCAGAATGCCCGGCAGCCGCTTGGCCAGCATGGATTTGCCCGTGCCCGGCACCCCGATCAGCAGCACATTATGAAAACCCGCCGCCGCGATTTCCAGCGCCCGTTTGACACTTTCCTGGCCTTTGACTTCCGCAAAATCCAGGTCGTCGGTGTGGTTCTGGGCGAAGAGTTGGGCCAGGTCCACCCGGGTCGGGGCAATCTTGATTTCCCCTTCCAGAAACTGCGCGGCCGCGCGCAGATTTGGCACCGGAATCACTTGCAGCCCCTCCACCACGGCCGCTTCAGCGGCGTTTTCCTCCGGCACCAGGATGCCCGTCTTGCCACTGGCCCGGGCGCGGAGGGCGATGGGCAGGACGCCCCGGCAGGAGCGGATCGCGCCGCTCAGGGCCAGTTCGCCCACAATGACAAAGTTGTCGAGTTGATCCGTCTCCAGTTGTTCGCTGGCGGCCAGGATCCCCAGCGCGATGGGCAGATCAAAGCTGGGGCCTTCCTTTTTGACATCCGCCGGCGCGAGATTGATGGTGGTGCGGCCCATGGGGAATTTGAAACCCGAGTTGATCAAAGCCGTGGAAACCCGGTCGCGCGATTCCTTTACGGCGGCATCCGGCAGCCCCAGAAGAATGACCAGTGTGTCCCCATAGCCGGCATTGACTTCCACCTCCACCGGATACGCCTCAATGCCATTGACGGCGGCGGAACAGACCTTTGCGAGCATGAATCACCCTACCAAGAACCCGCACGGCATGGCAACCAGCGAAATATCAGGTGTGGACGACTCCTAAACCCCGGGTTAAATTCAAACATGCTCCAAATGATTCGCCGTGCCGCCCTGCTCGGGGCGGTCTTGAACTGGCTGGCCGGTGCCAGCCCGGCACCAGCCGCCCCGGCCCGTCCCGCGCCGCCCACCCGCGATCCCCACACGCCCGGCTATGTCACCGCCAAGGAGTTGCCCGACGGTGCCGTTCCGCCGGCGGACGCCGATGGGAATTTCATTCTGGGCCCCACGCACCATCCCGCCCCGGAAATGACCGCGCCGGCCGGTGTGCCGCTGGGAACGGTGTATAACTTCACCCTCCGTTCGGCGGACAGCAGGTTTTATCCCGGCATCGCCCGCGAAACGAATACGTTCGGCACCCCGGACCCCGCCGATTCCGCCAAACTCGTGGTCACCACCAGCCATCCGGCCCCCTACACCCGCCGGCTGTCGGTCTATGTTCCCCGGCAATACGTCCCCGGCACGGCCGCCCCCTTCATGGTCGGAGCCGACGGACCCGACCGCGCGTGGTTTACCGCCCTCGATAATCTGATTGCCGAACACCGCATTCCGGCGCTGATCGCCATCTCCATCGGCAATGGCGGCGGCGACGCCCAGGGCAGCGAGCGCGGCTTGGAATACGACACCCTGTCCGGCCGGTATGCGGATTTTGTGGAGACCGAAGTGCTGCCCTTTGTGGAAAAGCAATGCCAGGTGAAACTGACCAAGGATCCCGAAGGCCGGGGAACCATGGGCGGCAGTTCCGGTGGTTCCTGCGCCCTGATCATGGCGTGGTATCATCCCGAACTGTACCACCGCGTGCTGACCTATTCCGGCACCTATGTGAACCAGCAATGGCCCCATGCTGACGCCACCCCGCACGGCGCGTGGGAATTTCACGAACACCTCATCCCCAACAGCCCGGTCAAACCCATCCGCCTCTGGATGGAAGTGGGCGACCGCGACAATTACAACCCGAGCATCATGCGAGACAATATGCACGACTGGGTCGTCGCGAATGAGAACATGGCCAAAGTGCTGGCCGCCAAGGGCTATCACTACCAGTTCGTCTTTGCCCGCAACGCCGGCCACACCGACCGCAGCGTGAAACAACAAACCCTGCCCGAGGCCCTCGAATGGCTGTGGCAGGGCTACCCATCTTGGGCGCATTGAAGCCGATTCGCTGTGAAAATCGGCGCCTGGATCAGTCAAACGTCCGCCCGGCCCATGAACCCATGGGGGAACAACCACTGCAACCGCCGTAATCACCAGAGCCGGACGAACCGTTCCCCTTCTCCCCGGGGGAGAAGGCCGGGATGAGGGCGGACGTAACCTTGGTAGGGCGGTCGCTGCCGCGCCGCCCATTTTTTGTCTTTGCCCCAACCCGTCCCTACGTTCCCTTCGCTCACGCCTTGGAACCCCGACCCGCGCCCCGCGACGGAGCGCGGCTCTGTGAGCCGCAGCGCGTGGAATTCAGCTAAAACCCCGGAATCAGCTTTTACCCTCTCACGCCAGCGTGGCGCGGACTGGCAGTCCGCTGTATCGCCGATTGGCAATCGGCCGGGGCTCCGAGCGTCCACCACCTTCGTCCAGTTGGCAGGCATGGGTTCGCGCGCAGCGTCGTGTAGTGCGGCAGCCCTCTGCCGCTTTGGCGTGCGACCGTACGACCGCCCCGGTCATCCAGACCCTCAAACCACCGGCCGAACCGTTCCCCCATGAACCATGGCAACAAACAGCGGGGGCATGGCGTCACCCAATCAACTCCCGCACCTTCTCCGCAATATTCCCCTGCCTGACCAGCGACTCGCCCACGAGAATGCCCGCCGCCCCGGCTTTTTTCAACCGCTCCACATCCGCCCGCGTGTGAATGCCGCTTTCCGCCACCAGTAATTTTGCGCCGCCCTGACCGGACCGGCGCATTTTTTCCGCAAGCTGCTCCGTGGTGGCCAAATCCACCTTGAAGGTTTTGAGGTTGCGATTGTTCACCCCCACAAGTTCGGCCCCCAGCGCCAGGGCCCGCGTCAATTCCGCCTCGTCATGCACCTCCACCAGCACGGCCAGCCCGGCTTCAATGGCCAGCGCATGAAACCGCCGCAACCGCTCCTCGTCCAGAATCGCCACGATCAGCAGAATGGCGTCGGCCCCCCATTCAATGGCCTCCAGAATCTGGCGCTCATCAATGATGAAATCCTTGCGGAGCAGCGGCAGCCGGACGGCGGCCCGGATTTGCCGGAGGTATTCGAGCGACCCTTGAAAATACTTCTCGTCCGTCAGCACCGAGAGGCAGCTTGCCCCCGCCGCCTCGTACTCTGTGGCGATGCGCACCGGATCAAAATCCGGGCAAATCACCCCGGCGGACGGCGAGGCCTTTTTCACTTCCGCAATCAGCCCGGTGTCGCCCGCGCGCGGATGGCGCAGGGCCGCCAAAAAATCCCGGCGTTCCCCGCGCTCCAGCAGCGCATCGCGCAAATCGCCCGCCGCAATGAGGCGCTCGGGCAGGCGCGCCACCTCGCGTTTTTTCTGCTCTACAATGTCATCGAGAATGGTCAAAGGGTTAATCCTCCACGTCCTGAACCCCCTGCATCCGCTTGAGCGGGCCGCCCGCGCGCAGCCAGCCGTTCACGTACGGATCCAGGTTGCCGTCCATCACCCCCTGCACGTCGCTCGTCTCCACCCCCGTGCGCAGGTCTTTCACCATGCGGTACGGCTGGAACACATAGCTGCGGATCTGGTTGCCCCACGAAACGCTGCCTTTCTCGCCGTAAAAACGCTCCATCTCCGCCTTCGCGGCGTCCTGGCGCTGCGCAAAAATCCGCGAGAGCAGCAGCGTCATCGCCGTCGCCCGGTTTTGATGCTGCGACCGCTGCGCCTGCGAGGCCACCACCAACCCCGTCGGGATGTGCGTGATGCGCACCGCCGTCTCCACCTTGTTCACGTTCTGCCCGCCCTTGCCGCCGGACCGGAACGTGTCCACCCGGAACTCCGTCGGCGGAATGACGATTTCCGTGGTGTTCTCCTCCAGCTCGGCAATCGTGTCCACGCTGGCAAAACTCGTGTGGCGCCGTTTGTTGGAATCAAACGGCGAGATGCGCACCAGTCGGTGGACGCCGCGTTCCGCCTTGCAATAGCCGTAGGCGTTTTCGCCCTGAATCAAAATCGTCGCGCTCTTGATGCCCGCGCCCTCGCCGGGCAGGGCGTCCGTCACCTCCACCTTCCAGCCGCGCGATTCCGCCCAGCGCTGGTACATGCGCAGCAGCATGTTCGCCCAGTCGCAGGCTTCCGTGCCGCCCGCCCCGGAATTGATCGTCAGGATGCAGTTGTTCTTGTCGTGCGGGCCGTTCAGGAACACCCGCAGTTCCATCGCCTCCAGGTCGGTGAAGAATTTGCCCAGATCGCGCTCCAGCTCCTTCTCCATTTTCAACTGCGCCTCCGGCGGTTCGCCCTCGCCCAGCTCCACCATCACCCGGAAATCATCCAGGTGTTTCTCGTGCTGCATCAGCGGCTCGATCTTGTTGCGCAGCGTGCTCGCCTCGTCAATCAGCTTTTGCGCCGTCTCCCGGTTGTTCCAAAAAGTGTCCGTCGCCATCAGCGAATTCAGCTCGCCCAGGCGTTTTTGCGTTGTGGGGACGTCAAAGAAACCTCCGCAGATGCGTCAGTTTCTCCGTCGCCGTCGTGATCCCGCTTTTAATCGTGTCGAACATGGCGCGGAGCATACCCAACCCGCCCGCCGGAATCCACCGGGAAATAACGAATTGCCCCCCCGCAACCCCGCCCGGTAATGTACCGCACCTGATGCTGATGTTTGTCCGCGCTTGGATTTTGCTTTCCGCCGTGCTGGTGGGCGGCGGCTGGATTCTATCCGCGTTGCATCAGTTGAACCGGGCGGGCTTCCTCGCCGTCTTTGGGCTCGCCCTTCTGTTCGCCGGGTGGTCCTGGCGGAACCACCCGCCGCCCCTCTTCCCGTGGGCGGCGGCTTGGAACTCGGCCATGCAGCATTTTGTCCAGACCCCCTTCGGCTCCCATTTCAAGTCCTTTGAATTCTTCGGCTATCTGGATCATGCCGCCACCGATGAATCCTCCGGCCTCGGCCTCTTCCTCGGCCTGCTCCTCCTCCTCTCCGTCCTGTGGGCGGCCCGCAGTGGTTGGCAGCCATTTTGGAGTGCGGCGACAAGTCGCCGCTTTTGGACGAGGCGACACGTCGCCGAGTTCAAAAACGCCTGTCCGTCCGGCCACTCAGGCAACTTCGGGATGTCCGGGGCCGCACGCCGCGACCGCGTGATCCGGCTGCTCTGGCTGGCCCCCTGGGCCGCGCTGCTCGTGTTCATGGCCAAGACCGGCACTTACGAAAATGCCCGGCAACTCGCCCCCTACTATGTTTTCCTGTGCCCCCTCCTGCTGCTCGCCCCCGGCCACTCCCGGCTGGTGCGACAGCGCTGGTGGCGGCGGCTGGCCGTGGCCGTCTGCCTGGCCACCGCCCTGATGGTGGCCGCCTCGCGGACCTGTCCCTTGTTTCCCGCCCAAACCATCCTGGGCCGGCTGCACGACCAGTATCCGCACTCCCAGGCGATTGCGCACGTCCTGAGTTCCTACTCCTGCCACAACGTGGCCCTCATCGAGCGCCGGGCCTTTCAGTCCGAACTGCCGCCCGATGAAAAGGTCCTCGGCTATTATGCCAGCCTCCTGGGCGGGGCCGAACCCGGCTTCTGGCAGCCGTTTGGCGTCCGGCGCGTCGAGCGGATTTTGCCCGGCGATTCCGTCGCCTATTTCCATTCCCTGAATATTCATTATATTGTCGTGGACGAGGAGGAACTCATCGCCACCCGCCAATCCCTGGACGACTGGTTGCGCGAACACGCCGCCGAAAAGGTCGCCCAAGTGGAGTTCATCATCCAATGGGGCGCCGCCCCGCAGCACCTTTATCTGACCCGCTTGCAATAAAAGGGCTTGCCAAAAGGCGGTTCCCGTGCAAAAGGTTAAAAATGGCCCGGCGATCCGCCACCTTGAAAATCATCTGCCCAGCGTGCGGAAAGGAGAATGAGTATTCCCCGGCCGTCGGCTGTTTGATCAAATGCCGGCATTGCGCCGAATGGTTTGGCGAGCCCACCCCGCTCGCATCCGAATGGATCACCTGTCCCATTTGCGCGCAGGAACTCGGTCCGAACGTGGAAATCTGTCCCTGTTGCAGCCACACCCTGTCGTCCCGCCCCGCCCGTGCGTCCGCCCGCAAACCCGCCCGCGACGAGACCGCTGGCAAGATCATCGTCGGCCTGTTGTTCGCCACCTTCGGGATTTGGCTTCTGCTCTCCGCCTGGCACACCATCGAAACCGAGCAGCACCAGTCCGACACCTTCGAGCGCCACGCCCTGGACCTGAACCAGCGCTGACCCCGGCCAACCGGCGTTTTCCGCCCCTCCTCGTCCCGCCGGGACCCCGGAAATTAGCCAGCTACGAAGTGGCTGGTAACGGGGTCATTCAAAAATCAACGCGTCCCGCAAGGGACGCTGGAAAACGCCTGCTGCCCCTGCGCCCGGATTCCCCCTTCATTATCTTCGTTTGCTTCCGTGAAAACACCGGTGAGGCGGCAAGACCACAACCTTTCTGCTCGCGCTGACGCGCTCGCAACGCCCGGCGGGGCACCGGGTCCGCAGGGCGGGGGGGCGCCAACCGGCAGGCCGGGTCCCCTGACCCGGCGTCGGCCAACCCGAA
>CAZUBG010000091.1:0-19572 GCA_964618545.1 uncultured Bifidobacteriaceae bacterium
GGTCGCCGGCGCGGGCATTGTGGAACATTTGCACATCCACGTCGTGCCGCGCTGGGGCGGCGACACCAATTTCATGCCCGTCATCGCCGGCACCGGCGTGCTGCCGGAGGCCATGAAAGACGTGGCCGCCAAGCTGCGCGCGGAGTTGGCGAAGTGAACTTTCAGCTTTGCCAATTCAGCCTGCGTCGTTTAACTTAAAATCATGACAACAACGGTGAATGCAATTTATGAACACGGCAGACTGTTGCTGCCGCAACCGTTGTCATGGCCCGAAAAATCCCGCATCCGCGTCACCATCGGGTCCCCCGGCGAGGAACGTGAAGGCTGGCTGAAACTTTCCGGGGCAGCGCTCCTGGAAACTTGGGGCAACGAGGCCGACGTCGTCTTCAATGAACTGCTCAAAACATGATCAACCCGGTCGAAATTGAACCATGAACTCACTGCTGGAGCGCATCACCATCCAACCAGACATCTGCCACGGCAAGCCGGTCATTCGCGGCCTGCGCTATCCGGTGGAGTCGGTGCTGGCATGCCTCGCGTCCGGTGATTCTTTTGAGACCGTGCTGGCGGAATGTCCCGACCTCGAACACGCGGATTTACTCGCGTGCCTGGAATTTGCGGCCCGCTCGCTCAAAGTGAAAAGCCAGCACCTCGTTCTGACATGAAATTTTTGGTGGATGCGCATCTGCCACCCGGATTGTGCGAACTGCTCCAGGCCGCCGGCCACGAGGCCCGTCACACGCACCAGCTTCCTGCGCAAAATCTTACGACGGACACCGTCATCCACAGCCTTTCCACGACGGATAAATTAGTGGTGGTTTCCAAAGACACGGGCTTTTACCATTCCCATCTGTTACGCGAAGAACCGTGCAGGCTGATCCTCGTGCGCACCGGTGACATTGGGGTGCTGGAGTTGAAAACACTGTTCGCGCGCAATTTGCCCGCCATCGTCCAAGCCTTGGAGAATCATTCGTTGGTGGAACTGGATCGCCGGGAAGAGCGGATGGTGGTTTAACCATATACTCATGCCTACATTAACCCTCCACTACGAAAACGCCCGCTTTGCGCAGCAATTGTTCAACCACGAACCGCGCAATCTCCAGACGCTGGAAACCGAATTGGGCGTCCGCGCCACCGCCCGTGAAGGCTGGATCAAACTCGACGGCCCGGAGGACGCCGTCGAGCGCGCCAAACAACTGTTCTCCTCGCTGGAAAGCCTGCTCAAGGCCGGCTCCACCGTCAAAAACCGCGAGTTCAGCCATGCCCTGAACGTGGTGAAACACGAGGGTGGCGAAACCCTGAAGAATCTCGTGAACGACCGGGTCCAAACGCATGACCGCAAGCCCGGGGTGGTGCCCAAGACCATCGGCCAGAAGAAATACGTGGACGCCATCCGCAAACACGACATCACCTTCGGCATCGGCCCGGCCGGCACCGGCAAGACCTACCTGGCGGTCGCCCTGGCCCTGGCGGCGTTGCGTGAGGGCGGCGTCTCGCGGCTCATCCTCACCCGGCCCGCCGTTGAGGCCGGGGAAGCCCTCGGCTTTTTGCCCGGCGACCTGTACGAAAAAATCACCCCCTACCTCCGCCCCCTCCATGACGCCCTGCACGACATGCTCCCCGCCGAGGAACTCCTGAAGCTCACTGAGCACGGCACCATTGAAATCGCCCCGCTGGCGTACATGCGCGGGCGCACCCTCAACGGGGCGTATATCATCCTCGACGAGGCGCAGAATTCCACCACGGAGCAGATGCTGATGTTCCTCACCCGGCTCGGACACGGCTCCAAGGCCGTCATCACCGGAGACGAAACCCAGGTGGACCTGCCGCCGTACAAACAGTCCGGCCTCATCGAGGCCCACCGCGCCCTGCGCCACACCGAGGGCATCGCCATTGTGGAATTCTCCAAACGGGACGTCGTCCGGCATCCGCTCGTGCAACGCATCATCCAGGCCTACGAAGAGCATCGCGGCCAGCTCAAAGTCTGACCGCATGATCCTCACCATTGCCAACCGGCAGCGCGCCCGAAAAATCAATGTCCGCCGGCTGCGGGAAATCGCCGCCGCCCTGCTCGCCGAACTGGCGGGGACGGAGGCCGCGCTCGAAATCAGCCTCGTCAGCCCCGCACAAATGGCCCGGGTCAACCAAACCTTCCTCCGGCATGAGGGGCCGACCGATGTCATCACTTTTGATTACCGCGAGACGCCGCCCCGGCAACGCAGTGCGCCTGTCCCGGCCGCGGCGCGCCCCCTGGCCGGCCGGCGCTCAAGTTCGCCGGCCAACGACGCCCCGCTGAACGGCGAACTCTTCATCTGCCCGGCCGTGGCCGTTTTGCAGGCCCGGCAATTCAGCACCGTTTGGCGTTCCGAACTGGTTCGTTATCTGATTCACGGCCTGCTCCACCTCCTGGGTCATGACGATCTCGATCCCGTCTCGCGCCGCCGGATGAAACGGGTCGAGGGCCGTCTGCTGCGGGATGTTTCCCGCCGCTTTGCCTTGAGCAAGTTGTAGATTTGCTTTAAGCTCCGTCATGGTTAAAAGAAGTCTTCCTGCCCGCTGGCAGGCCAATTTTCTGACCGGATTGTTCATTGCCCTGCCGGCCATTATTTCATTTGCCGTCATCAAATGGGTGTTCGGCACGATCTCCAGCGTCACCGACGCGCTGTTGTTCTTTTTGCCAAAGAACATCACCCATCAGGACCATGGCGACGGTCAGGTGCTGTGGTACTGGAGCGTGGTTTCGCTCGTTCTGGCCGTCCTGTTGATCAGCGTTTTGGGCCGGCTGGCCCGCAATTATTTCGGCCGCAAAGTCATCCAATGGACCAACGACCTCATGCTCAGCATTCCCCTTTTCAACAAGGTTTATGCCACCATCAAACAGGTCAACGAAGCCTTCTCCACCGGCGGCAAAGACTCCTTCAAAACCGTGGTGAGGGTCGAGTTCCCCCGTGCGGGCATGTATTCCGTCGGCTTTCTGACCAGCGAGCAACAGCACCGCGACCTCTTCAAGGCCCGGGAAAAACTCGTGTGCGTCTTCATCCCCACCACCCCCAACCCCACCTCCGGCTTCCTGATGTTGTTGCCGGAGGAACAAGTCACCCGCCTGGACATGTCCGTGGCGGACGGCTTGAAATACATCGTCAGCCTCGGCGCCATCTCCCCGGATTCCACCCCGGGCGTGAAACCCCATGATTGAGAATGCGACCGGACTCATTCTCCGCACCCGGCCCCTCACCGAGACCAGCCTGATTGTGCATTGGCTCACCCCGGACTCGGGCCGCCTGGCCACCGTCGCCAAAGGCGCGCGCCGCCACCAATCCCCGTTTCAAGGCAAACTCGACCTTTTTTACCAGGCCGATTTCTCCTTCGCCCGCAGCCGCCGGTCTGAGCTGCACACCCTGCGCGAAGTGCGTTTGCAGGATGCCCGCGAACCCATTCGCAAGGATATTGTGCGCCTGCAACAGGCCGCCTACGCCACCGCCCTGATCGAGCTCGCCACCGAAACCGAGACGCCCCTCCCGGAAATTTATGAACTCCTGCGCGGCTTTCTGGACCTCCTTTGCCGCATCGAGCCGGCCGCCCAGGGAATCCTCGCCTTGGAATTAAAACTCCTCCGGGAAACCGGACTCCAACCCGACTGGTCCGAAAGCAATCTCCTGCCCGGCACCCAAAAGGCGGCCGCCGCACTCATGGAAAACGACTGGGCCACCGGTCAGCGGCTCAAACTCACCCCGGCCCAAACCGGAGAGTTGCACCGGTTCCTGCACGGCTTTATACTGTTTCACTTGGGACGGCTGCCACCCGGCCGCGCGGCGGCGCTGGCCTGATTAATCCATGAACTCGCCCTCCGCCATCAAACTGATCATCCTCAGCGATATTCATTATGCGGCCGCAGCCGAGCGGGCGCGCGGCAACGACTATGAATTTCGCGGCATCAACCATCCGGCGCTCCGCGCGTTTGCCCGCCTTTACCGGTATTTTATCTGGATGCGGTATCCCCTCAAACGAGGACTTCTGTTGGACCGTTTTCTAACCGATTGCGGTCCGGCGGACTGGGTGATTGTCAATGGCGATCATTCGGGTAATACCGGTTTCATCGGCCTCAGCGACCCGCCCTCACTGGAAAGCGCCAAAGAATGTTTCGCCAAAATCTGCGCCCGGTTTGGCGAACGCGCCCATTTTGTCTTTGGCGATCATGAACTGGGCAAAAAGACGATGTTCAGCGGCTTGGGCGGCATGAACCTGGCCAGTTGGCGGGTCTGCACCGCCCAACTCGGACTGAAACCGCTGTGGCGGCTGGAGCTGGGAAAATATGTGCTGCTGACCGTGTGCTCGCCCTTGGTTGCCCTGCCCGCCTGCCAGTCCGACACCGTGCCGGAAGAATGGCCGGAATGGCAGCGCTTGCGCGCGGAACACCTCGCCGAGGTCCGCGCCGCGTTTGACGCGCTCCAACCCGGGCAGCGCGTGATCCTGTTTTGTCACGACCCCACCGCCCTGCCCTTCCTCGCCCAGGAGGAATCCGTGCGCCGCCGCCTGCCCCAAATTGAAACCACCGTCATCGGTCATTTGCACACCAACCTGATTCTGTGGAAAAGCCGGCTGCTGTCCTGGGTGCCGCCCATTCGTTTTCTGGGGCACACCGCCGGTAAAATGTCTGCGGCGCTCAGCAAATCTCGCCAGTGGCGGCCCTTCAAGATCAAACTTTGCCCGGCCCTCGGGGGCATTCAACTGCTCAACGACGGCGGCTATTTCACCGTCACCCTGGACCCGGCGGCGCAACGTCCGGCCGAGTTTGTGTTTCATCCCGTCCGGCGGTGAACCCTATTTTTTCACCGCGCTGAGCTTGGGGGTGGCGGCGGTCGGCAGCAGTGCCACGCTGTGATAGTAGCCCGCGGCGATGGCCACCGCATTGGTGGCCGCAACCGGCGCGTCGAGTTGCCCGTACGAGTCGTCTCCCCAGCCCACCACCAAACCATTGGCCTGCAACGCCAGCGTGTGAAAGTCTCCGGCGGCAATTGCCACCACATTCGTCACGCCCGCCGGCACGTCGGTTTGTCCGTAACTGTCGTCGCCCCAGGCTGTGACCGTGCCATCGGCGCACAATGCGACGCTGTGCGCATAGCCGCCGGCCACCGCGACGGCGTTTGTCAGGTCCGCCGGCACATCCGATTCCCCGTAGGTGTCATCCCCCCAGGCCACCACGGTGTTATTCGTCAGCACCACCAAATTATGATTCCGTCCAGCGGCAATCGCCTGCACGGGCGTCGGCGGGACCAAGATCTCATACCAGCCGTTGGTGGGATCATAAAACCAGGTCCAGTACGGAACCAGAGGGGTCGGCAGCGTGGTCTGGCCATAAGTGTCATCCCCCCAGGCTGTCACCTGTCCCGAACCCAGCAGGGCCAGGCTGTGGGCGTCTCCCGCCGCCGCCGCGACCACCGAATTAGAGAGACCCGCCGGCACCTCGGTCTGCCCGTAATCATCATTCCCCCAGGCCGTCAACGTCCCGTTTTCATCAATCGCCAGGTTATGTTCCGCCCCGCAGGCGACCGCCACAAACCGCACCTTGCTTTGCGGCACCGTCGGCTGGTAACCCCAGGCAACCAGGGTGCCATTGGTCCGCAATGCCAGCGTGTTGAAATCGCCCCCGGCAATGGCCACGATATTTGTCAGTTTCGCCGGCAAAGTGGTCTGGCCATAACTGTTGTCCCCCCACGCCAGCACCCGCGACACCGGGCTGACCACCGCCACCCGGCTGGTGGCGGAAATGCTCCCGAACGCATTTGCGACCGTCACCTGATAAAAGCCCGAGGCGGCGGGCTGAAGATTGGTCAGCACCAGCGTCGCGTTGGTCCCGGCCAGCGGCACGCCATTAAACTGCCATTGATAACTCAACACGCTGCTGCCCGTGGCGCTCACCGCCACGGTGGCCGTCGTGCCCGCCGTCACCACCTGATTCACCAGCGCCCGCACCAGGGAGGGCGGTTGCACCACCACCAACTGCGCCACTGAGCTCTTGGTTTCCCCGGAGGCATTCTCCGCCACCACATAATATTGGCCGGTGGCGGCCAGATTCACTCCCGTCAGGTCAAGCGCCGGGTTCGTTTGCTTCGTCATGGCCCGGCCGTTGAAAAACCATTGATATTTGATCGGATTGCTCCCTGTCGCTTCGCTGGTTAACACCGTGTTGCTGCCCGCCAAGACCAGCGTCGAGGCCGGCTGCACCACAAAGTACGGAGCCGACGCTTTGACGACCAGATGCAGGGTCGTGCTCCTGGCGGCGCCGGCGGCATTCGCCACCACCACCTGATAACTGCCGGAGTTTCTGGATTGCACATTGGCCAGGGTGATTTGCGCCCTGTTCGCCCCCGCCATGGGGTTTCCGTTAAACAACCACTGATAGGTCATGGCTTCCGTGCCCGTGGCCGTGACGGACAACGTGAGATTCGTCGAGGTCGGCACAGTCAGGGAGGCGGGCAGCGCGGACAGCACCGGCGGGGCGGGAAGGACGCGCACCCGGGTGTTGCTGCTGGTCACCGAGCCCGCCGGATTGGCGACCACCACATGATACAATCCCTCGTTGGCCGCCTGCACGTCCGCCAGTGAAAGAGTGGCCCCATTGGCGCCGTTAATCGCAGTTTGGTTAAAATACCATTGATAATATAGCGGAGGGATGCCGCTGACCCCCACCGTGAGATTCAGCGTTTGCCCGGCGGAAATATTCGTGCTGGACGGCAGGTTGGTGATCGCGGGCGGCACAAAGATGATGATGTTGAAGGAACACGTCTCCTGGTTGGTGCCGTAAACGGCCGTACAAGTCACCACGTTGGTCCCCCCCGGAAAGGCCGAACCCGAGGGCGGCGAACAGGTCACCGTGGCCACTGAGGTCGCCGTCGGCGGCGGGAAACTCACCACCACCGACGTCTGGCCGAATTCCGCGTTCTCCACGATGTCCGTCTGGCAGTCAATATACAGGCACGGCACCGGCGGGTTCAACGGGTTGAATTCATACGCCCCCAGGTCCACGATGGCGGAACCGTTGGTGGTGCCGGCCAGAATGCGCGGGTTGCCGTCAAAATCCGTGGCCGACAAAGCAGCCGCGTCATTGGTGCCCGCATCAATGCAGGGTGAACCCGCCAGCAAATGATAATCCGAGTCCGGTGGACAGGCAAACCAGGGGTCAGCGGAAATATTCCCGTCCACCCCGGTTAAATTGGTGACGATGTTCCCGCCATACAAGTTGCCGTCCTGAGAAAAAAAGTCATTGTCCAAAAAGAGCGGGGTTCCGGGGCCATCCCACGAATTGATGGTCAACGCCGGACTCCCGGTCACAACATTGTTCATGACCAGAACGCTGGGCGCCGGGTAGAGGGAGAAATTGAGGCCCGCCCCGCCGTTCCCCACGACAGTGTTGTTGATGATCACGTCGCCGGGATCACCCCACTCAACATACACCGAAATCCCGTTGCCCCCGTTTCCCACGACGATATTTTGCGTAATGTTCGCCTCGGGATAACCGTCGGAAGAATTGTTGTAACTGTCCACCGCAATGCCATCGCTGTAATTGTTCTCGATCAGGTTGTTCGCCACCGTGGGAGAAGTGGAATCGCTCAGGTAAATCGCCGGCTCGTTTGCCTGGCCGTCATTCTGGCCGTTATTCTGGAGGATGTTCCCTTCAACCAGTTCCGAGGTTCCCGAATCCAAATACAACCCGCTGCTGAGACTGCCGGTGAGGGTGTTATTTTGAATCACCGCCGACCCCCACAAGGAATAAATGCCCTCGGAGCAGTTTGCGATGGTGTTCGAGATGATGGTGGGCGAGGCCTGGGAAATGTCCACCCCATCGGCGCCGACGGCGTTGGTAATCGTAAATCCGCACAGCACAGAATTCGTGGTCTCGTTATTGGCAAACACCACCCCGGAGGAGCCGGACGGCGGCTGGATAAAAGTTTCCGCCGGCCCGGCCAGACTCACCAGGTTCGCGGCTTTGCCCAGAAAACTGACCGATTCGTTATAAACGCCCGGGGAGACCAGGATCGTGTCGGCCGTCAAATACGACGCGTCATTCATGGCCGCCTGGATGGTGGGGTAATCCGCCGGCACCCGCAGCGTTCTGGCCGCCGGGGCGGGCGGCGCCAATTGCGAGTTGTACCGGATTTCACCGGTCATCGGCGCGTCATAACATTCGCAATACTGGGTGAAGGTCAGCCACAAATCGCCCAAACTGCCATCGGCATTCGTGCCCAATTCCAGGATCTGGAAACTCCCGCAATCGGTGTTGCAACCACGCCCGTTGCCATAGACACTCAACCCGGGCGAGCCATCGTTGAAGGGATACCGGGCGGCATTGGTGTAAACGCCCACAGTCAAAGGGTTCGCGTTGAATTGACAATCAAAACCAAAGGCCTGAACGTCAATGGTGTTGTCGTCATAGTAAAAACCGGCGGTGATATTCGCCGTGTTGGTCGTGACATACGTGAGCCCCTGGCCAACATAATCCCCCGGTTGGCTGACCAGCATAACCAGGTTCGGCTGCGAACGGGCGACGCTGGCAGACAGCATGACGGCCAGGGCCATTAACGAAACAGTTGGAATGCGCATAACATTTGATTAAATCCTCTGAAACCATTTACAGGTCTGATTCTATCTTACTCGGGAGGTTAAAGCCAAACTAATTCGGACTTTGGCTGGAAAAAAAAACGCGTGCCTTTCGGCACTGCCCTCGCCGCGCGGGTGCCTTCAAGGTGGGACAGGCTTCCAGCCTGTCGCCAGCCAGTCTGACGGCGTGTAGAATCATAAAAAAACAATCGTTTCCTTCCGCGTTTTTGCATGTATTTCCGAGTCGTCCCCGGAGATGGCCGGGCCAAACCAGACCGCCCGCCACCGCCACGGCACCTGTAGGCCCGGTGCCCTCACCGGGCGCTCCCATACCCGCCTCAAGCTTTTGGAACTCCCGTCAACAGCGTCAAAGTGGCACAGGCGTCCCGCCTCTGATTTATCGGCCGCCTCAAGCTTTTAGAAATCCCGTCAACTGCGTCCAAGCGGTTGCTGCACCTGCACCTCCTGCTTTTTGACCGCCTCAAGCTTTTAGAAATCCCGTCAACTGCGTCCTCGGCGCGAACCAGACCGCCCGCAGCGCCCAGATCCGCCTCAAGCTTTTAGAAATCCCGTCAACTGCGTCAATACGCCAAGTCATTCACACCTCCGCTGCCGACGCCGCCTCAAGCTTTTAGAAATCCCGTCAACTGCGTCCTTGGGTTGATGCGCCAAAGCTGCGGAAACTCACCCCGCCTCAAGCTTTTAGAAATCCCGTCAACTGCGTCCGATTCCCCGCGCACCCCGGACGTGGGGAACTTCCGCCTCAAGCTTTTAGAAATCCCGTCAACTGCGTCCCCAACTCAGCCCCGTGCGTTCATTGGCCGTCTCCCGCCTCAAGCTTTTAGAAATCCCGTCAACTGCGTCAATATGATTCCAACAAAAATTTGATTCATTATAAACCGCCTCAAGCTTTTAGAAATCCCGTCAACTGCGTCCGCAGGCGTGAAGCTGCTCAATGCTCCCAGCTACAACCGCCTCAAGCTTTTAGAAATCCCGTCAACTGCGTCAACCGCGTTTTTGGGCGGCGAGGATTACTTGTTCATCCGCCTCAAGCTTTTAGAAATCCCGTCAACTGCGTCGCCAATTGTGTCGCCTGTCCAGTCTCCAACGGGCCGCCTCAAGCTTTTAGAACGCCCGCCGACTGCGTCCTGGAAACCGCTGGTTGAGCAACAAATGAAAATGCCGCCTCAAGCTTTTAGAAATCCCGTCAACTGCGTCGTTTTGAGACCTGAGCGGAACGATGTTGACCAAAACCGCCTCAAGCTTTTAGAAATCCCGTCAACTGCGTCTGCGCGGCGGGAAATGTGATGCCGCACAGGGTTTCCGCCTCAAGCTTTTAGAAATCCCGTCAACTGCGTCGAAAAAATAATCGCCGAGTGTCCTAGCCAGTTGAACCGCCTCAAGCTTTTAGAAATCCCGTCAACTGCGTCTTGGAAGCAGTGCCTGAAAAAGCAAAGGAAGATTCCGCCTCAAGCTTTTAGAAATCCCGTCAACTGCGTCGCCCTACACTGGGCTTTGCTACATCATTCTGCTTCCGCCTCAAGCTTTTAGAAATCCCGTCAACTGCGTCGAAATCATCCTATGACCAAAACCCAAACCATCTGTCCGCCTCAAGCTTTTAGAAATCCCGTCAACTGCGTCTATGAAGCTGACTGGCTTGGTCGCCCCACCGGCCACCGCCTCAAGCTTTTAGAAATCCCGTCAACTGCGTCAGCGAGTCCACGGCGTCGCGGATGGCGCGGGCGAGCCGCCTCAAGCTTTTAGAAATCCCGTCAACTGCGTCTCAATAATCCTTTTGTAGCTAGAGGTGACAATATCCGCCTCAAGCTTTTAGAAATCCCGTCAACTGCGTCAACAATTAGTTTGTGTGGCTGAATAAGCTGGAATTCCGCCTCAAGCTTTTAGAAATCCCGTCAACTGCGTCAGGCATCCAAGTCACATGCGTTTTTTACGTTTACCCGCCTCAAGCTTTTAGAAATCCCGTCAACTGCGTCTTGTATATCTCGGCTTAGTCACCCCGCCGATACTCCGCCTCAAGCTTTTAGAAATCCCGTCAACTGCGTCGTTAACTCCATTTTCATATTGTGAATAACAAAGTCCGCCTCAAGCTTTTAGAAATCCCGTCAACTGCGTCGTCAGGTCAATCTTGATCGGCAGTTGCTTGATGCGCCGCCTCAAGCTTTTAGAAATCCCGTCAACTGCGTCCGCGGTGACGTGAGTGACCTGCGCGGTGACGTGAGCCCGCCTCAAGCTTTTAGAAATCCCGTCAACTGCGTCCACAGGTACCGGACGCTCCCAAAACTCGTGAAAGCCGCCTCAAGCTTTTAGAAATCCCGTCAACTGCGTCGGCCCTTCCCTAAACCGTTGCGTACCAACGGTTGGCCCGCCCCATTGCGAGCGCAACCGCCTTTCCCGGGAATTTCAATTGGAATCGGGAAACAAGTCATTTTCATGGCCGGATTATCTATGCAGTTTCATTGCGAGCGTCCGTGCGGGCGAAGCCCGGCACTGCCGCGCTCGCCCCACTTCGCCGCACACAGGCGCAGTCGTTCGCGATTTCAAAAAACATGCTTTTCCAATGGCGGAGGAAAAGTGGTCGGTGGCCAATGGCCACCACCATTCAACCCCTTTGGCCGAAACTTGCAAGCCCGAAAATTCAAATAATCGTCACCCGCGACCGCACCTCGTAGGGCAGGCCCATGGCCTCAATCACCAGCGTGGCGTCCGTGGCGCTCGGCCCCAGCGAGACAAACAACACCTGATCCTCGTCATGATTGATCAAGGGTTCAAGCTCTGCATGAAGTTTGGCCAGCCGCACCTCATCCAGCGGACACTCAAACACCGAATACTGCAACCGCACCCCAAACCCCTCCAGCGCCCGCGCCACCTTCCGCAGCCGTTTGGGGTGGCTGATGTCGTAACTGACCAGATAGCGGATGCGGCTCATCGTGTGACAAAACCATGATACGCCGCGGCCTCCCCGCGCACAAACCGCCACAACTGCCGCGCCTGCACCTCCAGCATCCGGCGATACGCCATTTTGTAACTGAATTCCGGGTGGCTCACCTCCGCATCCAACCGCCGGAACCACGCCTCCCAAAACGCCTTGCGCCCCCGGTCATTCAGAAACGTCCCGTTCGCGCTGCGAATGAAATCCTCCGGCCCCAACTCCCCGCGATTGATCAGACTGATCGCCACGCTGTCCGCCACCAGCGGGCGAAACTCCTCCATCAAATCCAGCGCCAGCGCCGGCCGCCCGTAGCGCGGCTGGTGCATGAACCCCAAAAACGCGTCCAGCCCCACCGCATGACAAACCCCCGTCAACTCCTTCACCAGCATCGAATACCCCAGCGACAACAGCGCATTCACCGGGTCGCGCGGCGGACGCCGGTTGCGCCCCCGCCAGTCAAACTTCCAATCCTCCCGCCGTTTCAACATGCTCTCGAACTGCTCAAAATACAGCGCCGCCGCGCTCCCCTCAATGCCCAGCAATTCCGTCACGTCCTGCGCCGATTCCGTTGCATCCCGGCAACCCGCCATCACCTTCAAAACCCGGTCCGGCACCTCGCCATTGCGCATCAACATCACCCGCTGATTATGAATTTTCGCCCGGATCACCTCGCGGGCCAGCCGCAGCCGCACCCCCGGCAGATCAAACAACCGGTATTGACCCCGCCGCGCATCCACCCCGCTGGCCGGCAACCCCCGCAACAACCCGAGAAACCGCCCCGCCGGGCTGAAATAAGCAACATCAATGCCCAGTTCCAGGCACGTCTCCACCGCCTGCGCCGTCATCTGCACCGCCCCATAACAATAAATCGCCCGCACCTGCTGCCCCGGAATTTTCCGCGCCTCCTCCCCCTTCACACTCACAACCAACTGATCCCCGCGCTGACCGATTTGCGCCCCCGGCGTTTGCACCACCAACACCTCACTGTCATCCCCGCCCGGACGCGGCGGCTGCAGCGTGGGGGAGGCCTTGCCCGACTCCGCCGCAAACTCCAGCGCCTCCAAAATCCGGTCCCGCACCCCATCCTGAACCGGCGCCGAGAACCCGAAATAAAGCTGATTCTCCGGCGCCACCCCCCGGCTCGCCCGCGCCCACCACTGCGATTCATTGGGCAGACAAATCGGATACGCCGAGCAGTACAAACACCGCGCATCATCCTTCAACGGCGGCGGACACCGGCCGCTGGCCGCCAGCGCCCGCGCCTCCTGAACGGCCTGCCGCACCTTGCCAAACAGCTCCTCCGTCAACTCCACCGGCACCCGCCGTTTGTCGGCGGCATAATAAATCGCCCCGCGCACCGCCTTCCCCCCGGACTCCTGTAACAACAGCGCATGAGCCGCCACCTGAATGGCATCCGGCTCCTTGGCCACCCGCTCCCCCTCCGCATCCCGTTTGGCCGAACCCTTCTTGTAATCAACAATTTCCGCCCCCTCCGGCCCGCCCTCCACAATATCCACCACCCCGACCAGCCCCAGCGCCTCACTCTCCAGCCGCAGACTGCGCAGCTTCGCCCCCTCCGGCAGCCCCAATTCCCTGGAATCCTCCAGCCGCGACGGCGCATCCACATTCCGGTGTACATGACTGCCCGCCACCGTGTCCGCGTTCTCCTGAAAAACATTCTCGACCCACTGGAAATAAAACAGGCGCGGGCAATAGATGAAATTGTGCAGGTTGCGCACGCCCATTCGCGGCTGGGTTTCCAACGCCCCATCAGTGCGCAACGTGGACTCGCTCATATATTACATGGGCACGTTGTCCCCCTTGTTTTTCCATGCCGTCAGTCGTCGCTCATTAATTTCACGGATTCTCCGCCATTGCTGTTGCTTCACGGTAATCCAAAGCGCCTTGCCACTAACCAGCCGGGTGTTGTCTGGCAACACTGCCTCACCCCATTCAGCGGCATTGACACACGCTGCCAGGTCGGCAAAAAAATTCGGAATGCGCGACTCGTTTCCGCCCGGCTTCTCCGGCTTTGTAATCACGAGTTTGGGCGGATTTTTTTCGCCAAATTTTCGTTTCTCCCGCGCCATCAGTGAACCGTCTTTTTTATCCCGCTGCGTTCGGAGACGCAGATAAATACTCCATACCAGCGGGCTGGCAACTGCGCGCAGAGCCAGGTTAATGGCGGCATTAATATCAGCCTGAACCAATGCCGGCTGCAGATCCGCAACCGCAACCGTCCCCGCCACGGGAACAAAAATCGGGCCGCCGGTGAGTGGAGCGAGCAAGGTGCGATATTTCTCTTTCACACCATCCCGCCCCTGATTGGCCTCGGCCACTTGCCGAATCAACTCTTGGACGTTCTTTGCTTCCTGAGTGTGGTTTTCACCTTCCTTCTTTTCCTTAAGCCAAATCCAGGGAGGTTCATTCTCGAAACCTTTGCTCACCTCCACGGCGCGAAAGCCCGCCGCTCCGCTGCGGGAACAGAAGCGTGATGACCAGGCTGCCGGGGTTTCCAGCAGAGGGATTCCAAACACCTCGCAAAGCTGCTTAAGTTTGTCCCGCACGGCCCGATGACACCATTTCATCAACCGTGAGTTTTCGCGTGGAGCACGGCCTTGTGAGGTCCGGTAGCGTGACAGGTCTTCGATGACAATGAAATCCACCGGACCAATCCATTGGCCGGACGGGTTGGTGACTTTTTCGTAAACGCCGTGCTGGTCGCGCTCTTGACGCAGTACTTTTTTATCTGCGGGCGGAGACGCAAGCCGGACACCCAAAGCTTCCGCCAGAATCATATGCGCCGTCTGATTAACCCGCTGCTCCTTGAGATTGTCCAGTTTCTCCAACAGGTCCGGACAGGGATCGGGCACGGATTCATCACGGCGCAGCGGCGGCTTGCCGCCAATTTCCCGCCGAAGCGTTTGATTCAAAGACTGAAAACGCTTCCGCAATTCCTCAACTTGCTCAATGCGCTCCATGGACAATCCGCGCTGGCCGCGCAGCCAGATCGGACGATCCTCGCTGTCAAGTTTCGGCCCGTTCTGCGTAAGGTGATGAAGGGTGTTTTCTTCCGTCGCATCAGGATGTTTTTCCCAATGCCATGATCGCCCGCGCAAAGGCAGGACACGATTGGCAATGCGAAGCAGAAAACCAGGGGCCAGTTTCAAACGCTCCGCCAGCTTGGATTCCAATTCGGTGCTCACGCGCGGATCACGTTTCGCGGCCAGAGGCTTAAACTCCGGCGCGATGAGTCGGGGGTCATCACACTCGACAATTTCCTTCCAAGCGACCTTCTGCTGCTTGTCCTCGCCTTTTACAAACCAACACCAGCGATGCAGGCGGGCGATCCTCGACTGGTAGCGTCGCATGGCAATCAGCAGCTTGTCGTTTTGTTCCGGAAAAGTGAGGGCGGTTGTCTTTTCGCGCCAACCGTCTGGAAGCAAAGCGCATTTTTCATGGCCGGCCGCATCCTTTTCAATGGTTTCCAGGGCGCGCATTAAATCAAACGTGTCATCCTTTTCCCACTCCAGCGCCCGACGGCCACGCTCACCCCAAAGTTCCTGTCGAAAATCAAAAGGCTTGCCGGAATCTTCCACATTACGCTTGTCGAATTCGCTGATCTCACGCCAGACTTGCGCGTCCTCGCCCGGCAGACGGAACAAGCCTGACCGCTCCAATACCGCCCGCCATTTTTTGCCGTTGGTTTCACCAATGAAGCGCGATGGTTTCTTGCCGCAATCATGACCGTGGCTTGCCAGCAGACGGGCAAACGCGCCCGCATCGCGCTGGCCAAGATCGGTGGCAATGCAGCAAAAGGCATCCAATTGTTCATGCCACGCGACCGGGGCTTTGGCTGGCTGCTTTTCATGTGGCCAGCGGAGGGTGGCATTGTGGAAATCATCCCCGTCCTTATGGACATTGAACTGTCGGTTCCATCGCTCGGCTTTGCCGATGCCGGCAATGAGTTTGTCAGGATTCACCTCGACCGGGAACGTAAGCTGGATATTGTAGCGATCTTCCTCCGCCTTGCCCGGTTCACGTTCGGGATTCGCTCGTGACTTTAATTTCTGCGGTTGGAGGGTGACGCGACAATTGCCAAAATCCTGTTGATCGGTTTCCGGCAACCCAAGCGCCTTCATCATCGGTTGCAGCCACGGAACCGATTCCAAGTCTTCTTTTCCATCGCGGCGTAATTCATCACGGTGCAGGCGTGGAGCAGCATAGGTGATGCACACCTCAGTCGGCTCCCAACCGCGCGCGGTTTTCAACACCATGCCACAGGAGAATGCGAGTTGTCCGGCCCGGTGCTCAGAGCCAAACCGGCCCTGCTTGGGAATGATAAAATAACGCGGCGAGTATTCGCCATGGGCGGGAGTGAAGCGAATAACCCGTTCCGTGTCCTCCAGTTCAAAGCAAAGTTCCTTGTAAGCCAGCCAGGCTTTCAGCGGATCAGGAGCGTGCCATTTTTCGGTGCCGGGATTGCGCCAAATGGGATGAAATTTTGCCTTGGCAAGTTCCCGATAAAGGGGGGCGCTGCCAAAATCATCCCGTTGTTTGGCCTGCTGTTCCGCCAGGGCCTCCAACAGTTTCGTCTCGGTCGCCTGTCCCTTCTCAGCAAGTTTGCCCCACTTTTCTTTGATCTCCTCGAACCCGCGCAACGTCCGCTCTTGAATGGTGTATTCAATTCGCCCCGTTTCCACGCCGGGATTCTCGACTTCAGCGACGTAGCCCAGGGTTTCACTCACAAGTTCCCGCAATAGTTTGATGCGCTCGTCCCCCTCAAACCCAAACGCACTGGCTCCCTCCTCATCTTCCTCATGCTCATCTTCAACCTCTCCCCCATGGCCTTCCATCGCCAGTTTTTTCTTCCGCAGCGTCTCCGCCGCTTTTTCACGCGCCAGCGAATCTTGAAAATACCGGTGGGGGGACTTGATGGCTTCAATGAAGGCCGCGAGGTCAAACTCAAACCAGACGGCCCGGTCCTCATTGTCCGGCTCACGGACGAGCGCGCGATTGGTGAAATAATCAAAAACCGGCTGATCGGATTGGGTCCGCGCTTCGGCGATAAAATCGGCGGCGATTTCCAGCGGTAAGTCCTTCGCTTTGTCCGCCTTCTTCCGCAAACTTCCCGTGGCACTCTTGAAAGCTTCCCAGGTCTCCGCCCCGGGAAACAACTTGAACACCACCGCCAGCGGATAAGCCCCCTTGGGTTTGCGGCCCAAACGGGGGAGCCCCAACTGGTCGCCAAGTTGGTCAAGACGCTTGGCAAACTGATCGGTCACGGCAGCCAGACCCTTCGCCTTGGCGGCGGCGGATTTAAAGAGCCGCTCGGCTTCCGTGCGGGCTTCCGCCCCGGTCATGCGCTCCTTGGGCATTTGCGTGACAAAGCAACCCAGCTCCAATTTTCCAGCCAGGGCGTCAAGTTCGTCCGCTGATGCTTCATGGATTTCTCGGACTGTTGTCAGCATCCGAGCCTCCTGTTGCTGCGCAATATTTTTTGGGGTGGCGTCGAGCTGGCCATGCGGGGTGCAAAGCCAGGGCAGCCGGGAAACACAAAATTGATTCAAATCTGATTGATCCACTTCCTCCAGCATTTGCAATAATGCCTTGGCGTGCGCTGCTGCGGTGGCCGGGGAATTTTTGAGCAAGGCGGCGGCGGATAGATCGAAGGCTTTGCCGGCGTCAGTCTCCGCTGAATTAACTCCCAACCAACCCGCCAAACGAACGTGCGGCCCCGAAAATCTGACCGCCTTGCGCCGCGCCCTCAACCACGAATCTCGCACCTGTTCCCTCCACGCCAGCACAGCTTTCCCCTTGGGCGAATCCGGCTGCAAACCCTTTGCCATGGCCGCCAGCGCCAGCGTGTAATAATTCACCGCGTCCTGAAACAATTCGTGGTGCCGCCACAGGGCGTCTTCCCATTTCCCTTTGGCCCGCTTGGGGTCGGGGTCGAATGCCTTCCACGGGTGGTCCTGATTCGCCGGGTCGTAAATTTCCACGCCGGTCACTTTGCCCTGATATATTCGGATCATACAACAATTCCTCTGACTGCCGGTTTTTCCGAGTATCCGCCTCGTTTCGCTGAAACGCCAGCGGTTTTTTCGCCCGTTTCCGGGTTGCGTGTTGACGCCCGCAGGGTTCGTCTCAGGCTTCCGGTCCTCGACGGGATTTCCAAACGCTTGCGGCGGCCGGAAACGTGGGCGGCGAAAGGCTCAAGGATCAAGCGGAGGACGGGGAGTTGGTGCGGCGCTCGCCAGAGACGCCGCTACGATGGGAAACGAGGAAACGTCCGGGGCAGGCATGGGGAGGCAAGGCAGGGCCGGCTCTGCGGAGCTTGGCTTGGTTTTGGGATGGCGAGGCCGCCAAAACACCAGTCCTGAGGGCTTGAAGCGGATTCCCCCGGATTCCCCCCCGGAAGAAAAGCTCGTTACCTAGTAACGTAAAACGCTCATTCTCAAAAAATAATATTCCTTGACAAAAACCCCCTCAATCCCTAATAAAATCAGGGGGTTGGCGATTCCGGCTGGCGAGGCGGGTGAGCCATCGCGTTACTAGGTAACGAGATTTGCCACCCTAAAAAATTTTCAAACCCAAAATCCGGCCCCCTCCCGGAGATCCCCCCTTCACCGTTTAACAACCACGGCCCCGGCATAGTCCGGCGGCAACGGCAGGGCGCGCACCGCCCACTCCCGCCTGACCTGCGGCCCCCCGGGCAGGGCGAGCCACGCTGCTTCCTTTCCCGGGGCCAGCGTGACTTCGATGGCCGCGAGGTCGTCAATCAATCCTTCGCCCGTGGCCTTCAGCCAGGCCTCTTTGCGAGTCCAACCGTTGAAGAAGGCCGTCCGTTGCTGGGCTTCCGGAAGCGAGCGCCATTCGGCCTGTTCCCGGGGCGAGAAGATCCGCCCGGCCAGAAGCGCCTCGTCCTTCAGCGGATGGATGCGTTCCACATCCACCCCCACGTCCCGTCCGCGGGCCAAAACCATGGCCAGGCGCCGGCCGGAATGGGAGAGATTAAAGCGCACATCAGGGCCGCCGCCTCCCGGCCGGGCCAGGCAGGGTTTCCCGTGCGGTTGAAGATTCAGCGCCAGCGCCGCCGGGTTGAGCCCCAAACACGCCCCCAACATTTGCCGCAGGCAGACGCGGCCAAACACAAACTGCCGGCGCGGTTCACTCACCGAAAACCGTTCCGCACGCCGCCTTTCCTCCGGGCTGAGCAGGGGGAGCCAGCCGGCCAGCGCATCCTCCCCGGGCGGAATTGCGGCCAGCCACACCCGGACCTCATCGCGACCGAGCCCGGCCGCCGTGCGGCGGGTGCGGGGGGAATCATCCCATTCATCAAACCGGATTTGCGGGAGTCTGGCCATCCGGGAGAATGTACGGCCAGGGCACCCCCGCCCGTCCAGCATTATTGTTGTGGCGGTCATTGATGGCCGGCCGGTTCTGATTTTGAACTCGACGACGTGTCGTCTCCTCTAAAAGCGGCGACTTGTCGCCGCACTCCCAAATGGCCTCCGGCCAGAAAACCGCCCCGCCGCCAAAATCAGAAAATTTTTGCTTGCCGCCATGGTCGGCAGCCTTAATGCTTGCGTGTCCTATGGCGGCAAAAAAACATATGGTCCCCAAGGTGAAAAAACCGCGACGGGTAAAACTGTCCACGGCAAGGGGCGCCCACCCCAGGGGCGTGCCGGCCATTCCGCCGCCCCCGCCCGCGGAACCAGTCCCGGTCCCGCCCCTCGCCGAGTCCACAGTGGCGGAAAACAAGCCCGAGGGCGACACCACGGCGTTCATCCGCAGGGAATCAGCGCGTTATGATGCGGACACGTCCATCAAACTTTATCTGCGCGAGATCGGGCAGGTGAAATTATTGACGCCCCAGGAGGAAATTGAACTGGCCGCCCGCATCAAGAAAGGCGACAAAAAAGCGCGCGAACAGATGATCAAGGCCAACCTGCGGCTGGTCGTGAAGATCGCCCGGGATTACGAGGGCATCGGCCTGCCGCTGCTGGATTTGATCAGCGAGG
>CAZUBG010000092.1:0-19517 GCA_964618545.1 uncultured Bifidobacteriaceae bacterium
GGCGGTTTTGCCCGCACCTTCCGGCGGACCCGGCCAAACCAGACCGCGCGCCAACGCCGTGGCACCGTGGCGCCGACTGGCAGTCGGCTGTGGACGTGCGGAGATTCAACGCGGTTGGTTGCGGGCAATGCGTCGGAAGCCATATGCCGGTCACAGACCGGCGCTCCGGCTGGCATGCCAGTGGGCAGTGTCAGGATGGGCCCGATGAGCGTGAGTTTATCCCGAAGTTGTTGGCGAGGCCGGACAGGTGCATGCTTTTGAACTCGACGACGGGTCGTCTCGTCCACAAGCGGCGACTCGTCCTGCACCTGACAGGCATCTGCCTCAAAGAGATCAATCAAATGCCAACCGGGACAGTTCCCGCCCGAATCCCAACGGGATTCCGCCTCAAAGCCCGGGGTTGCGCCTGCGGCGCTGCCCCGGGCAGCCGTCCCCCTCGGACGACAACCCCAACAGGGTTGCGGCCAATTGGGTGGCGGGTGGTGTCCGGGCCACAACCCCGCTGGGGTTGATGAAACCATCAACCCTGGGCTTTGGGCCACAATCCCTCTGGGATTGCCAAACCGGCTGCCGATCAAATCCATGATGCCCATCAGGGGCTGGACAAGTCCCCGCACTCCCAAATGGCCTTCGGCCTGACAACCGCTTGCAACTTCGGGAACCACCGGCGGGGGCGGCGGAATTCGGCTTGCGGATTTTTTCCGGCGTCCACATTCTGGCGGCATGAAACATTTCCAGAGCGGCCGGTGGGGTGGTTGGGCGGTGCTGTTGTTGATGACCGCCACGAGCGGGGTGTGGGCGGGGATCAATGATCCCCTGACGCCGCGGCAGCCCATCGAGCTGTTTAACGGCCGGGATTTGACGGGGTGGATGCCGGTGGCCAAGGGCACGAACACGACGGACATTTGGTGGGCGACCAACGGGGTGATCCGGTGCGCGGGCAAACCGTTTGGCTATCTGCGCACGCTCCAGACGTACCGGGATTATGAGTTGCTGGTGGACTGGCGCTGGCCGGAGGCTCCGGGCAACAGCGGGGTGTTTCTGCAATTGAATCCGCCGGACAAGGTGTGGCCGTACTGTTACGAGGCGCAACTGCTGGCGGGCAACGCGGGGGAAATCCGGCTCAACGGCGGGTCAACCCTCCAAAGCATCAGTCCGCCGACGGCCAAGAGCGTTCCGCGCCGGCTGCCGAGTTCGGAGAAACCGGTCGGCCAGTGGAACACTTATGATCTGATTTGCCGGGGCCACAGCATTACGGTGCGGGTCAACGGGGTGCTGCAAAACGAAGTGTTTGGCACCTCGGTGGATTCGGGGTGCATCGGCCTGCAAGCGGAGGGTCAACTGGTGGAGTTCCGGAATCTCACGCTGAAACCGCTGGCCACGCCGTAGCGCCTTTTACAGGTGGGGCAGAACTGCCGCTCTGCCCTGACTTCGCCTTCCCCAGGCAAGGTTCCAGGCGCGGGCCTTCGGGGAGAAAGGTGAGCGTGACAGAAACGCCACCGGCACAACCAACAAAATCACGCCGAGACGCCTCAAAAACAAAGTCAGGTAACTCCAGTGATAAATCACAAAATTAGAACCTGCTTGCAAAGGCTCACCAGGATACCCGTCATGTCGCAAAATAATTGCCAGCCCGAAAAAACCACAAATCACGGTCGCAGCTTGTGCCAAACCTAAAAGTGCAATGGTGCGTGACATGCGCGTCTAATTTAAAAACCCCGCCTTGGCGGGTTGTCTCATTTTTGCAATCTCATCGCCAGCCAAACAATCCCGACCAACATGAAAAACGAAAGAACGCTCAACAAAACCAGCTCCCAAAAAGGCAAGACCACACCGGAATAGGGCAAAACAAATGGACAGGCAGCACACGTAAAGGCACCGGTAATGACCATCACCCAGAATTTCTTTTGCTTTTGCGAGACCGAGGCCGCCGGAATCTCACCGGCTGTTTTCGCCTGCTTGCTGGCACGATAGCCCGGGTAAATGAAAACGACCGCCACCAGGGTCGGGACCATCTCAAAAGCGGAAGGAATGCCGAGGGGCTTGGCAAAAACGCCCGCCAACATTAAAGCGCTGCCGGTGAGAAACAAGGTGTTGATTCTTGTGGCTGGTTTCATGCGTGTGTAAAAAGCCTAACAGGGATTCGACGGCAATTTGTGTTTCATCATTTCCGATTTGCGGTGAGGATATTTCTCGATTTTGAGGTTGTCAACCTTGGTTCAGGCCGACTGGACGGTGGTGGGGCAGAAACAAATCATGGGCGGCGCGGCAGCGCCGGACCTGCCGGGGGGTTGGATTTGACGGCGTACCGGCGCAATTCCACCTCCCGCCAGAGCGCCTCCGTGCGCTGCCCCGGTGCATGGCTCGGTGAGCCGCAGCACACCGATGGCAAAGCGAAGGTGGCAGCGGTTCTCAAGCCTGGATTGGCAAGGTGGGTGCTGCGGGTCACAGACCCGCGTTCCGGGTGCGAACGCGGGGACTGATTCGATGGGTTGGCGGGTGATTGGACGGTGAAGCGCCATGAATGCCGCGCGCCACCATGGGGCAACCCGCCGTGACGCCGGCTCCGGCAATTATTTTCACCCGTCCGGGCCGGTTTTCCTCCCAACCCTCCGGCTGACAACGGGTTAACCCAGGTTGAAGATTTTTTAACTATTTTGATGGTACCCCTGCGGATGTCCCACCCCCATTGATACACGGGCGGGTATGAAGATGATCATGTCTTTATCGGCGGCCGGGACGGCCCCTGCGGGGGGCGCGAACGGAATGGGTCCAAGTGAATCTGCGGTCCTCCGCGCGCCCCAGGGGCCCGAAACGGAAAAACCCCTAAAAAACGATAAGACACGGATAAATTTTCCAAAATCCGACCGGCGGACGGACTCAACCGGCGCGGGGGAGGAGGACGGTGACGCGCTTGATCTTTTGGAGGAGGGGCTGGAGTTTTTTCTTTTTCTTCAGGTCATCCGTATCGGTGGTGGTGCTGGCGAGCTGCTGATTGACCTGGCTGGTGGCCTGGCCGGCGGCGGATTGGGAGGCGCTGGTGGCACTGGCGGTGGCTCCCAGGGTGGATTGGGCGGCTTCACCGCCAACCGAAACATTCTGGGAGAGGAGGGTGGCGCTGACGTCCCCGCCGCCGGAAACACTGATGCCACCGATGCCCACGACCAAACCGGACACTCCACCGCCGCCGGAAAAACTGGCGCTTCCCCCGGCCAGGAGGGTGCCGGTGAAACCCTGCTGGGTGTCAATGTTGGAGTTCCTCTTGGAAACAATCAATCCCTGGACAGTTCCCGTGGCGGCGATATTGACGGTGACGCCGACGACACCGCCATCCCCGAGGGTCACGTTTCCCTGGTCGGTCGTGCCGGTCACGCCGGGGATGCCGGCGTCCAAGGTAATGAACGGGTTGCCCAGCACAGTTTGGTCCAGCGCAAACTGGGAGATGCCGCCCACGCTGGAACCAATGTTGCCCCCGGGGGTCAGGACGGTGATGTTCCCCGGCTGATCGGCCGCGCCCGGGGCTTGAAACGTGGCGGTGGGGTATTCCGCCAGAATGCCGCTGCCATAAGGAGCGGGATTCAAATGCAGGGAGGCAATGTCGGTCAAGTCCCCAAACTCCACAAAGGCGGGGGCGTCCGTGACGGGGTTGAGATAGAAGCCATAGACGAACAGGGCGATGTTGGCGCCGTTGCCCGCATTCACATCGCCGTCGTAAGATTCGACGAAGACATTCCCGCCGTCAAAGGTGGCGATGCGGGAACTGCCAATATTGATGTCGCCCTCGGCGGTCACGCTGACGTCGCTGTGGCCGGAGGTGTAAATGCCGTAACACTCGTCCGTGGGAAAAACGAAGCTGCCCTGGCTCAAATTGATGGTCCCGCCGGCGGCGACGGTGACATCGCCGCCGTCGCGGGAATAGATGCCGGACGTGGCCATGGTCAAATCGCCATCCACGGTCACGGTGACGGAGGCGCCGCCGGAGGCGGCCGTGGGCAGGAGCGGGGCGAGGGCCGAATAGTCAAAGCCACCGGCGGTCAGGCCGGAGTGGCCAAAGCCATCGGAACCAATGCCGGCGGTGTTGCCAAGGTCAATGGAGCCGGCGTGAATGGTAAAGGCACCCGGCCCGCCAATTTGCAGGCCCAGGCCAGCGGCGGAAGCGGCATCCGCGCTTTCGGTTTCCAAGGTGGCGATCATGGCAGCGGGGGTGAAGGTATAGGTGGCGATCTCCAAATTGCCATTGGCATCAATGATGGGATTGCCTTTGCCATCGGCGACGAGGTAGGTGAGGGTTCCCGCCTCCAAGGCGGCAATCTGGCTGGAGCTCAGGACGGTGGACAACCTGCCGGCAAAGCCGAGTTGAGCCGGTTGCGAGGGGGTGGCGGGGGAATAAACAAAGCCGGGGTCGCTGCCGTAGGTGGAGGAACTGCTCAAATTACTGGGGAACAGCAGGTCATTGTTTTCCTTCAAATAATAAGCCAGCCCGTTGGCCCCGGGGTTGTTGGCGTCAAAATTTTCCAGCGTTTGCAACTGGGCCGGAGTGAGGTCGGGGTTGAGGGCCAGATCGAAAATGGAATCCCAAATGGAGGGTTGCAAGGCGTTGGCACTGGTGATGCCCGAGGTCAAGTTGACAAAAGTGTATTCGGGGCTGTCATAGATCTGCCCGGTGACATTGATGGAAGTAACATCGCTGGAATGCAGGTTTTCGCCGATGAAGCCGCAATTGATCATGTCCCCGCCGACAGTGATCTGGGCGGCCTTGGTGACATACAGATTAACGTCATTCATGCTGCCGGAAACGTTGAGGGTGACGGAATTGGGATCGTTGAGTTCCGTGGAGGAGGAGGCTTGGTCGCCGGGGAGGAAGGTGTTGCCATCCACCCAGCGGGTGGCGGCGCTGCCGGACATTTCCAAGGTGACCTGAGCGGTGGTGTAGGGGCTTTCGGAGTTGGGGATGCCGAAATTGCCGCCGTTGAGCGTGGTGACGCTCAACCCCTGATCGGCGGAGGGGAACAGAATCACGGAGGTGTCCAAAATGAATCCGCCCGCGCCGGCGATGACCGTGAGCAACGGGGGAAACAGGATCGGAATGGTATCGCCGGGATCGGAAGGGGCGACGTGCGGGGCCTCGTAACCGGTGACTTCCACGGAATCGCCGGCATCCAGCAGAACGGAGGAAAGGGGGCTGTAATCAACATAATGATAGCCGGCATAGTTGGCGGCGGAACTGCCGGAGTACTCGCCAAAGATGGCATTGGGGTCGCGGACATCCTGCACATAAATGCTGCCGTTGGGGGCATAAACACTCCAACTGCCCGAAACCAGGCTCAAGGCAAAGCCCTCGCCTTCCGTGGCAGTATTGGCCAGCACAGACACCGGCGCGCCGACATTTGCGCCGGCGGTGATGGTGCCCACGCCATTGGCGACCACATAATGCCCATAGACGTTCCCGCCGGCAGTGATGGTGACGTTGCCGGGCTCGGGGCCATAAGCGCCGCTGCCGCCATCATATTGGGCATTGACATAATCCTGGGGATTGGCGGTTTCAATGGGCAGGAAACTAATGACGTCGCCGCCGGCATTGATGGTGACATTGCCGCCGAGCGCCGTGCTGATGCCGCCGAGCAAATAACTCACGGAGTAATAAGGGGCGGAGCTTTGACCGAAAAAGTAGCCATTCACATTATCGCCGGTGTTCACATCGCCATACACCGCGGTGGCGGTGATATTGCCCCCCCCGAAGGTGGTGATGCCGCCGACGTCGCCGCCATTGATGATAATCTCATTGGCCGCCCAGAGATTAATATCGCCGTTCAGGGTGTAGAGGCTGGCGTCGCCGTTCAGATAGATGCCATTATTCGGAAGGCCGGAAGCAGGCGTGGCGCCGGGGGCCAGCGCGGTGCCGGCCGCCAGGTTCAGGCTCCAATTCTCCCCGGTGCCGATCCCGCAGCCATCGTCGAAAATGAGGTTGTTGCCGGCGCTCAGATTCACGGCGCCGGGCGCGCTCAGGTTGCCCAACGACCAGTAGGCGCTCACTTCGATGGTGTCAAGCGCATGCAGATCAATCTGCGAGTAGCCGGAGAGATCGGCGACGTTGAAATTGGGGCTGGTGGAGGAGGTATCGGTGGGATTGGCGGACAGGGTGATGTCAACCGGATTGATCAGAGTGGCGAAATTATTGCCAATTTGTGATTGGACGATACCGGTGCCGATAATTTCAACGATGCCGTCCTGGCCGCCGTTCTGACCGGAGACGTTGATGATTGAAGTCGGGGTGTCGGCATAGGTATTGCCGGATTGCAGCACGACAAAGCCACCGGGACTGGCGGCGGTGTTGGCGGTGCTGGTGTCGCCATGGGCCTCCAGGTCCGAGCTGGCACCCAAGGTCAGGCTGTCACTGGCCACGAGTTCGATCACACCGTTGATGCTCTGGACCGAGTTGGCTTGAACCAAGCCATTTTGATTCACGGTTTGGGCCTGGGCGGCAATGGCGCCGCCATCGGCGATCAATCGGCCTTCGTTGTCCACGGACCCCTGGGGCAGGGTGACCTGGGCGCTCAGGCCGCGGCCATCGGGGCTCATGGAAACAAGCACCTGTTCGCCGGCATAGAGGCCGATTTTTCCGGACGGGGCGGAGATGGCGCCTTGGTTCTCGATGTTATCGGCGAGCAAAAAGGCGGAACCGCCACCGGTGACGTTGATTTGTCCGTAATTGATGATGCTGGCGGTGGGCGGGGGCGCATTGAAGGTCCAAGGGTCGCCACTGGAAAGCGTGGCGGCGGAAACCGGGGCGGTGGTCATGAGCAGACCGCGGGTGGTGAGGGTGGCCTGGCCGCCGATATAAAAGCCGGACTGGTTTTGCAGGACGACATAACCGTTGGCGTTAAGATTGCCCAGAATCTGCGAGGGGCTGCCGCTGTTGATTTGATTCCAAACGACGGAGGTGGCCGTGGGTTCCACGAAGGTGGTGGTTTCGCCGGCGGCGATGTTAAAGCTGGACCAGTTGATGAACGTGTTGGCGGCGGTTTTGATGGTCAGTTGCGAGCCGGAGGTGCTGAAAGTGGCGGCCCCCTGGGAGACGGTCCCACCGGTGGGATTGGCGGTGGCATGCGACGGGCACAACAGCGGGGTGAGCAAGGCCAGAAACAGGGCCGGGGATAAATTCCAGTCCCGGCGGGAGAAGGATATGTCCGCCATCATCCCTAGAAGAGAATTCACCGTAACCCGCTTCGCGCCTTGAATCCCCAAACCTCTGTTGGGCGCGCCAGGCTGGCGAACGGTCTGCGGTTTGGGAAACCCGCGATACGGCAGACTTGGAAGTCTGCGGTACGAGGAAACCGCCTCGTCGCCGCCGTCGGATTTGAAAACCATGAACTGCCTATCGAGTGCAGGTCCTGCCGCCGCACTCCCAAACGTGTCGGCCTGTCCGCCCTCCCATATTAACAGTGGTTCGTGGGCAGGAGGAATGATCGGCAGATTCAGGTGATGGCGATGGAGCAGGCGGTAGGCGGAGGAGGGTGCAGGGTTCTTCATAAGAACGGGCCTTGGGCTGAGGTTAACACCGCAAATTGTTTGTTCAGTTGGCATTGGCGCGACACATTAGAATTGGGCGGTCAGGCTGAAGTTAAAGAACGGCTGATCCGCATAAATGGCGCCGTTTCCCAACAGCGGCACGGAGAACAAAAAACGAGCCTCCCAGTGGGAACCGATGGAGGCCACCACGCCAAAACCGGTGCCCCACAGCGAAGTACTCTCGGGGCTGCCCTGTGGATCCAACAAATACGTCTCGGCATAATCCGTGTAAACGGTGCCCCGGAGGAACAGCGGCGTATTGCCATAGACCGTGCCCACGCGGTGCGCCGGGGTCTGCTCCTCCACGGTGGCATGCCAGCCGGTGTCGCCGAAGACCTGGCCCTCGCGATAACCGCGCACGCTGTTCACGCCACCGGCCCCAAATTGTTCGTTGCTGATCAAGGGTTCGGTGGTCCACTGTCCGTCCCCGCGGATCAGGGTCACCCAGTCGGCCCATTCAAAGGTGCGGGAATAGGTGGGGGTGAGGGACACCCAGTGGCCGGAAGACTGGGTGGAACCCGCGACGTTGGTGACCGAACCGGAAAACCAGAGATTGGCGTTGAGCCCCAGGCCAAAGGTGTTCAGACCCAGGGGATCGCGCAAACTTGCATCGTAACGCAGGGACAGGGGCAAGTATTGCAAACTTTTGACGGTAACCGGCACCGGGGACACCACCGTGGAGGAGGTCGCGTTGGTATAAGGCCCCACGTCATCAATTTCCTGACCATTCAGGACGAACACATTGGTTTTATAGCTGGTCACCTGGAAGGTCTTGAAATCGAGACCGCCGGAAACGCCCGAATGAAGATCACCGGGAGAGCTGACCGGCAGGCTCAAACGAAAACCCAGATCGTTGTTCTCCGTCAAATCCTGCTGGACGATGTTTTCATTCAGACTGTTGCCGTTGGTGTTATAAAGCGTGGTGGAGGACAAGGTGGCCAGGCCGGTGTCAATGGTGGAGCGGCTGGCAAAGAGATTGAGTTCCGGCTGGCCGGAGGGGGGCGGCAGATTGAATTTCCGGGTGGCTTCATCATACCCGAAGCTGCCGGGCTGGCTGGCAATCTGGTCATCAATGGATTCGGGACGACCGAGCGGCAGCCGGTAGAAACCGCTGTAATTGGCGACCAAGGGCTGGTCGTAAAAATCCCATTGGGTCTTGTTGTAGGGGGAGACCTCGGGGGGGACGGACTTATATAATTCCGGGGAGAAACTGTATTGAATGCCAAGGGAATGATCCAACTGCCAGAGGTTGTCGTAGACGGCGGAGGAATTCACGCGCAAATCGGGGGTGCCGGGGGAACTTTGATTGTTGAGTTCCAATTTGGCATGGAGGGGCAGCCGGTCCTTGACATCAAGGGTGAGATCACTGGTGCCCGGATCGGGACCGGCGGCGATGCGGGGGTAAATCTGCCGGTCCTGGCTGGCGTTGGCGCGGTTGAGTTCGGCCTGAAAGGTGAGGCCGTTCAAGACCTGGTTGGTGTGCAGACCGGGCAGGGCGCGCATCACGTTGTTGGAACTAAAGTAATGGTTGCCCTTGACCTCGATGGAGCTGAGCCGGCCTTCGGTGACCTGCACTTTGACGGTGGCATTGGTCAGTTTTTGCGGGGGCAAGGCCACCTTGACCGTGACATAGCCACGGGCCTGGTAGGCGGCTTGCAGGGCGCCGGCCGCCGCGCGAAGGCCATTAAAATCCACATTGGTGCCGTAGGCGTTGGTCACCCCGGAGAGGGTGTTGCCAATGGTGGCGGGAGGCAGGAGGGTGTTGCCCAGGACCAGGTATTTTTCAACGTTGAATTTGGGCCCCGTCCGGACGGCCGCCGCCGGGGCGGCCGCATTGGTTTCCCGGGCCGCTTCCCGGGCCGCGAGGGCGGCGAGGCTGGGAGCCTCCTCCACCCCGTTGGCGGCCACCCAGTAGCGCTTTCCGGAAACCAAAATTTGTTCGACGGCGCCCGGGAAAACATCCAGCGGGACGACACCGTTGGTGATGTGTCCGGGGGCAATCACAATGTTCATGGTGGGATAACCCTGCCGGCGGTATTCCGTTTGGAGGTCGGCGGCGGCGCGCACGATTTCGGCCAGACTGACCCGGGTCCCGGTGTGTTTGGCGAAGAGGGGGAAAAGGAGGTTGGTGGAGAGCAGGGTTTTGCCCTCCAACACATAGTCGCGGACCTCGTACAAGTTGGTCACCAGGCCGGAAGCGGGTTCGGCGGCGGGCAGCGTCCAACCGGCAAACCATTGGGTTAACAAGAGGATCAGGAACAGGACGGGGAAAAACGGCGACCGCCCTCTCCCCCGGGAGAGGATTTCCCGAAGCCCACTTCGCGCCTTGAGCGCCTGAACCGGGATATCTCCACCAAGTAGGACAGGCTTCCAGCCGGTCACCGGGGCCGGACAGGCTGGAAGCCTGTCCCACGCTCGGCCGCGCACACTGCGTTTGTAAGGCAGCAACATTTTTAAATTTTCCTCATCCCGGCTCGGCACACTTCAAGGGGGGGGCGCTGATGGGCGGCTCAGAATTTCAACGTCAAATCCACTTGGAACAGATCGAAATCGTTGATCGGGTTCATCTGCGGGATATCCTGACCGCTGCCGCCGGTGCCGAGCTTGTCATTGATCCGTTCGGCATGGCCGTAACGGAAGGTGCCAATGAGGTTGTCGGTGAATCCATAGGCGACGGCGGCATAAATGCCCTGCATGTTTCCGTCGCCTTCAAAAAAGTCGGTGTCCGGCAGGTTGGGGTCCAGCGCGTATTGTTCCACATGCTGCCAGTAAGTGCGGAATTCCCAGGAATGTTTTTTGGCGGTGGCGCCATAAACCAAGCCGAGGCTGTCGGGACTGCCGATGGCGGCACCGACTTGGTAGGCGTTGACATCGTGAGTCTGCGGGGAGGAAATGGGGTCAATGGGATAGCCAATCTGGGTGGAGGAGAAATACGACGAGTTGGCGGCACTGTAAGCGGCGTCGGCGCGCTGGGCACCGTGGAGGTTTTCCGCATAATCGCCGAAGAAGCGCAGATCCACTTTCTCGAGTTTGACATTCAGCTCGACAGGGATTTCGACGACCATGAGGTCATTGATGCCGGTCTGATTGGCGGCAAAGCCGTCAAAGCCCGAGCCGGTGGGGGCCAGATTATAATAGGCGGAGGTGGCGTTCACGCCGTAGGTGGTCCCCTGCCCGACAAACACCCCGGAAAAACCAGGCGTGGGGACATTGCTGGCCGAAGGGGGGTTTCCGTTGTTCAAGCTGGTGTAGTCGTAAAAGGCCGGGGCGACCTTGAGGGAGACTTTCTTGGTCAGGTGGTAGTTCACCCCGCCCTGCCAGGCCAGCAGAAAGGGCAGTTCCGAACTGTTGACGGCCAGGGTGTTGAAATAGCCCGGGGACGCGCCGGTGGGATTGGTGTCCTGATACAGAAACTGGCCGAAGTTGGCAAAGAAATCGGCATCGCCAACGGTGTATTTGAATTTTTCCGCAAGTCCTTCGGGGCTGATGGCCGGACTCCACACCATGGGAGTGGTGTCGAGCGGATTCGGCATTTTGCCAACCGTAATATCCACCCAACTCTCGGCCCGCCAGCCGAGATACACCTGGCCGATGTACGCGCCGGCGGTGGATTTGCCAAACGGCCCTTGGTAGGGGGTTCCGCTGGACGAAGTGCCCATGGTCACCCAGGAGGAACGCGGATTGGGCGAGGTGTCCAGGCGCAAGCCGTAGTAGTAGTCATCGTAAAGATCCCCGCGCAAGCCCAACCGGATCGAATACCGCAGACGGTTCAGATCAATATTACCGCCACTCGGATCAGTGGCGGAACGATCTTCGTAGCGGAGGCGCACCTCCCCGAAAATTTCCATATCCTTGAAACCGGGGCTGATTTTCCAGCGGGAGTCCGTGGCGGAAGCGGCGGGGCCCACGGAATTGGTGTGGAGGGCATCCACTTGGGACTGAACCCGGGCGGCTTCGTCCTGGGTGATCATGCCCTTTTCCAGCATGAGACTTAGCACGGGATCGGGCGTGTCGGCCCCGAGGGCGCGACCGGCGGGCTGGAGGGTGCAGACGGCGGCCAGCACGGTGAGCGAGGGGACCCACCCGCGTTTGAGCACGCCGGGGCGACCACGCCACACGCGGCGTGCCGTTGCTTCGGAATCTCTGAAATTTAGCATCGGCGGATCATATTGGGGCCAAGCAACAGGCGGGTGACACGAGAGTTACAATCTGGTTACAAAAGATGGCCGGGACGCGCGGCGGGTTGGGCGACCCGCCGGAGAGGCGGCGCGACCGGGCTGGGAGGGTTCCTGCGCGTGACCTTCTTGCAACGACAGGGGTCAAAAACCGCGCCTCATGGAGGAAATACGTTGCAAGTCGTTACACATCAACTGGTTACAAACTTTTTAATCATGTCCTGAAATTGGTATGACCTGTCCTCAAGTATGAAGTACGGCGGCGTCATTTGAGCTAAATTCATACCCACAAAGCCATCTGATAAAAGGTGTTGTGGCTCGCAAAGAAAAACTGAATTAACACGAAAACAAAATTAGAAATATGAAACAATTATACAAAGCAGCGTTGCTGGCCACCCTGGGTCTGGCCGCCGCCACTGTTGCCAACGCGGAAACCTACGGCGATTTCATCGCTGGCTTCACCACCCAAAGTGGCAACGACCAACTGGTGGACATCGGCAATATCGCAACTTTGGTCAACGGGGAAAGCTGGACGGCGACGCAATTGGGCATCAGCGCCTCCTCGGTGTCCTCTTATAGCTGGGGAATCATTGGGGACGCCTCGAAGAGTGACGGGATTGCCGGAACGTCCTCCACGTATGACACTATTTGGAGCACCTCCTTGGTTGTTCCCTCCACCGCCACCGAAGGCACCTTCGGTTACTTTGACTCCGGTGTGAACAGCATTCTGGCGAGCTTTCCCGGCGGCCAGTATGACACCAATCCGGGCAACCAGCTTTCCATCGCCAGTTCGGCGGATAACAGTTGGAACATTCAGACGATCAACGGCACCCTGACCACGGACATCGTCAACTCGTTTGGCAACCCGAACACGACCGGAGCCACTTCGGACCCCATCTGGCAAGTGACGGCCAATGCCTCGGGACCGGTGGAACTGGGCGAATTCACTCTCAACAACGCCGGCACCCTGACCTATACCGTTCCGGAACCCTCCGCCTATGCATTGCTGACCATGGCGGGTGTCGTGGTGGTGACCCTGCGCAACAAATTTCGGAAATAAACCCAACCCTACGGACATTAATCAACCTCCATTACTAACCAAACAAGACAATCAACGTAAAACAACAACATGAAACTTAATCATTCCATTCTGGCGGCGGTGCTCGGTTTGAGCGTCGTCAGCCTCGCCAACGCCGATGAACTTTACCTCACCGGTTCCACCGCCGCGCGCGCGGCGGTTTACGCCACGCTAATGAATCCCGGCAGCGTGTTCACCACGGCCCCGATCTTCACGGGTTTTGGTGCCAAAGGCAACGGCGACACTTATATGGCGTTCTCCGGCACCCTCGTGGGCGGCAGCGGCACAACGGTCATCAACTGCGATTGGTCCGGTTCTGAAGCCGGCATCGTGGACGTGGCGACCTCGGGCAAGACCGAAACCTTCATCGCGGACTCGCTGATCAGCTCGACCACAACGAGTGACACCGCCGGCAACCCCACGGTCACTCAGACCCATCAAGTTGACTTGGCCATGGCGGACAATAAGCAGTCCTATTCACCGGCCGGCAGCGGGCTGGTGGCCCTCACCGGCACGGAAGTCGGCGTGGTTCCGTTCAAATGGGTCCGCAACGTGGGGCTGTGGAACGGCACCAATATCACGGACGCCCAGATTCGCAACGCTTTGACCGGTCAGGCCAAACTGGCCTTGTTCACCGGTAATGCCGGCGATACCGGCAGCTACGTCTATGTGGCGGGGCGTGACTCCTCCTCGGGCACCCGGGTCAATGCGTACGGCGAAAGCGGATTCGGCATCAACACCTCACCGAACCAGATCGAGATCACGGCCGGCACCGGTGCCATGGTGCTTTTGACCACCGCCCGCGGAGTCAACATTTATGACGGCAATTATGGCCAGTCCAGCGGCGGCACGCTGGCCGGCACCTTGGGAACGACCTCGACCACGGTTTCGGCGGCCGACATGGTTCACACCGGCATCACGGGATATTCCGCCATCGCCTATCTTGGGGTTGGCGATGCCACCACGGCCACCAACGGCGGGGCCACGGTGTTGAGTTACGACGGCGTGCCCTTCAGTGTGCCCGCCATTGAACAAGGCACCTACACCTTCTGGGGCAACGAATATGTCTATATGACGCCCTACAACTACACGGGCCAGAGCTCCAATGTGGGAGCCGTCTATGGCGACTTGACCAGCGCGACCACCGGCATCAGCGCCCAGGCTGACAACAACGTGGTCATCTCGCTGTCCGCCATGAACGCCACGCGCACAGGACCGACGACGGATCCGACGCACAACTAAGCACCGGCTCGTCACAGATTCAAGCCGGCGTGGACCAGGGTCCACGCCGGCGTTTTCCTTTTGGCCAACCGCGTTCAAGTCATGAAACACGCACTAAAATTTTCCCTGATTTTAAACTTGGGCTTGGGTAGCGGGCTGATTTTTTTGCTGGCCACCAGGCACGCAAGGCTCTCGGCCCCCAACCCGGCCATCACGGCCGAAACCACGCCCCCGGTGAACGAAACCGTCGCCGCCCCGCCCCCCGCCGCACCGGAGGCCCAATCGAAGCCGTTCCGCTGGAACCAGATGGAATCCACCGATTATCACACTTATATTAGAAACCTGCGGGGCATTGGCTGTCCCGAACCGGCCCTGCGCGCGATCGTCACGGCCGATGTGCATGCCGTTTTTGGAAAACGGAGTCGGGAGTTGGAACAACAATTGGCGGCCCTGGCGGACGCTTCGTGGTCGGTGCGGCTAAGCTCGGTCAATACCGAGCCGGCGCTGAAGGCGGAAATGCTCAAGCTGCCCGGAGAGGAAGCCGCGGAAATTAACGAATTACTGGGGGTGACAGAGGTGCCAGACCACGTGGCCGCCGCCGAGTCCTCCTCCCCACAGGACAGCGGACCATCCCAAGCGGACAGTCCGGTGCCCATGCCGCTGGTGTTTCAAAACATCAATCCGGCGGCGATGGATCTGACCAGTGATCAGCTCCAAGTGATCAACAATGTGCGCCAGAGTTTTCTGGATGAAATCGGAGGCACGAACCAGGACCCCAACGATCCCGCCTATCTGGATCGCTGGCAGAAAGCCCTTCCCGAAGCGGATGCCATGCTGCGGGGGATGCTGGGCGTGACGTTTTTTGAAAACTATCAGTTGGCGGCCACCGGGAATTCCCAATAGCACCGCTATGGCATCCGATCCCCGGTGAGTTTTTTTTGCAATTCCCCGGCCCGGCGAAGGGCGGTTTCAATTTGTTCCGGCGTCAGCAGCGGCGCCCCGGTGAGCGGATCCCGGCCGGTCAAGACCAACAGATAATGGTTGGCCATCGGTTCGCCATTTTTCGAAGCCAGATAAAACCACTGATAGGCCTCGGTTAAATCACTTTTCACCCCCAGACCGTCCAAATACAGGCGCCCCAAATTCATCTGGCCGCCACCGTCATTTTTTCCGGCGGCGGTGCGGTAATAGTTCACCGCCTGCGCCAGATTTTGGGTCACGCCGGCACCGCCGTGCTCGTAAATGAAACCTAGTGAATTCAGCGCTCCCACGCGGCCCTGAGCCGCCGCCTTTCCAAACCACTGGCGCGCGGCCTGGTAATCAATCGGAAGGCCCGGGCGGCCGTTGAGATAGATTTCGCCCAAAGCCAGCAGGGCGTCGGGCTGGTTCTGTTCGGCCGCTTTCCGGAACCAAGTGAGGGCGGTGGTCAGGTTGGTGGGCACGCCGCGTCCCTGGGAGTAACACTGGCCCAGACTGTACTGGGCCAGCGGATCACCCTGCTCCGCCGCCAGACGGTACCAGTGGGCGGCTTCCTGAAAATCCTGTTTCACACCCAGACCTTTGGCGTAAAACGCGCCGAGATCATTTTGGGCAAAGGCCCAGCCCTGGGCCGCTGACCGGTGCAGATATTCGGCCGCCTTCACATAATCGCGAGGAACGCCATCACCTTTGGAATAGTGCTTGGCGAGATCGTATTGCGCACGGGCATCTCCCTGGTCGGCGGCGGCGGTGGCCGCAACCAAGTTGAACTCACCCGCCGCCATCAGGCGGTCGAACGGATTTGACAATAGTATCAACAATAAGCCGACCAAGGCCAGAATACGGTATGATGAATTCATTTTAACGATACAGTTTTTGATCTTGTTGAAAAATCGCCACCCCAGCCATCTGCCCGGCACACGTTAGGCTTGGTGTCAGTTTTAACCATTCGGGCGGCCAGTCAGAATTATAGATTCAAATCAACATCCAAATCTTCATTTAATAGCTAAGAACCTCTCGATGTCATGTGACGATTGACTGTTCCATGTTACGAATCAATGGCGAGAATGCCACTGGGGTTACAATTCATGGCAGCTCGGGCAAAAGGGCGGCATGATTCCCGCAGTAAAACAACGTTAGTTGTTTAACACAAACAACTTACACATTTCAACAGGCATGGCATAATCATGTCATTTGTTGTCTTAAAACCCCTAGTTTGGAGACTGGCAACCCTCTAGATTGAGCGGCCATTTGCACGGCGTCACTAGCGCAAACGAACAGAAAAGAACGGAAAACAACATTTTGGAACCAATCTTATGAATAAATTAATGACAGCAGCATTACTGCTCGTTCTTTGCCTGACCGGTCTGACGACGGTGAAAGCGGAATCCTACGGCGACTTGATTGTCGGATTCACCACTGAAACCGGCAACGACCATATGCAAGACATTGGCTCTTCAGCGAGCATCATCAACGGTCAAACGTGGAACCTTGCCACGCTGCTCTCCGGCGTCAGTTTGAGCACGGTGTACTGGGGCGTGATTGGGGATGCCACCACCACGGACAGTTCCGTTCTGAACAATATCTCCACCAAGGCTGACACCATTTTTACCACCGCTGTTCAGACTCCCCCCCAGGCAAATGAAGATACATTCGGTTATTTTGACCTTGGGATCAATTCGATTTTGAACAACGATTTTGCTGGCGGGCAGTATGGAACGTATCCGGGTAATACGAATATTACCACGGCGGCCACGGCGGACGACAGTTGGAACATGGAAACCATCAATGGGACGCACCCCACGGATATTGTTAATTCGTTTGGTAATCCGAACGTGGCTGGCACGAATACCGCCAACCCCCTGTGGCAGGTCACGGCCAACAGTTCCGCCCCGGTGGAGTTGGGCAAATTCACACTTAACAACCTGGGGGTGTTGACGTACACGCTGTCGGCAACCGTGGCCGCGCCGGTGGCCGCCTTTGCCGGCACGCCGACGAACGGGTTTGCGCCGCTGACAGTGGTGTTTACCAACACTTCAACCGGGAACATCACCAACTGGCTCTGGAGCTTCGGCGACGGGCACTCGGTGACCAACATCACCTCCGTGAATGTGACCAACATTTATGCGGCGGCGGGCACTTATGCGGTGACCGAAACGGTGACCGGGGCGGGGGGGGCCAGCACCAACAAACTGACCGGCTACATCACGGCTTATGCCACGCCGAAACTAAGCAGCGCCACGCTGCCCGGCGGGAAATTCGTACTCAGCGGTACGAACGCTCCGGCGGGGGTGCAATATCGGATTTTGAGCGCCACCAACCTGACGGAGCCGTTGACAAGCTGGAAGCCGGTGCTGACGAACACGTTTTTGAGCAACAGCAGCTTCGCTTACACAAATGGTTCGCCGACCAATGCGGCGGCTTTCTTCCGGCTGGTTTCGCCTTAACAGAAAGTGGAACAGCGCGGCCAGGACAACCCGCCCAAAGTGCCTGATCCAAGGCAGAAACCATGTGGATTGTTTCGGAACCTCCCATCTGTTGCTGAATTGTAACCTAAATGACGCGCTCTGGTAACAATTAAACGGCAATCTGTGCGTCTGATGCCCGCTGAACGACATCTTATATTGCAGGAGAAGGAATTGCCGCCTTCAGCGGAATGGGAACCGCACAACCAGGGCTGGCTGTGCCTGCGAGCGAGCTTGGGACAGGGGTATTGGCTGCAAAGCGGTTCATCGGTGAGGTCACTGTCCACGGGGGATGTTTTGCTGGTGGGGGCGGGGGTCATTGGGAGTTTGCGGGCGAGCCAATTGGGCCCGTTGCGGTTGCATTTTTTTACGGTTCAACCCCAGCTTTTAACCGGGGTGCTGACGGTGGCGGAAGGGCATTTTTTTGAAGCGACTCCCAAAATCACCGGCACCCAGGTGTTGACGTTCGCGGCGGCGGAGGGGATCGGGGAAAAATTCAAGCTGCTGGCCGATCTGTCGGTGGCCGACCAACTGGCCAGACGCTGCGCCTGCCTGCAATTATGGTCGGAAGCCATGTCCGGCGTGTTGTCCACCCTGCCGCCTCTGCCGGTCATGGACGATAAATTGCGCGAGCGCTTCCGACAATTGGTCGGTCAGATCCCGGAAACCGAGCTGGCGGCGCATTCACTGGCGGATTTGGCGGCACAATTGCATTGCAGTGAACGTCATTTCAGCCGCCTTTTTCGGGAAGAGTTTGGGGCTTCGCTGCGCACGCGTCAGATTGAATTGCGATTGCAGCGCGCGCGGCATTTGCTGGCCAGTTCCAATGCCAAAATCATCAATGTGGCGCTGGACAGTGGCTACCGGCATTTGGGCTTGTTTAATGCCATGTTTAAAAAGCGCTTTGGCATGACGCCCAGTGAGTGGCGGCGGCAAAATCTGCCAAAGCCGCTTGCCATCCGGCTGCGTGGCGGTCTCAGTCGGCTGACCAGCCGCATGGCGGTCATGGTGTGTCTGCTGGCGCTTCAATTTCTGGTGCTGTGAATGAATTTAGCTTGAAACCCTCATTTTAACGATCACTTTATTTTTGCTTTATGACAATTAATGTACTACTGCTCAAGCCGTTATTAGCCTCCAATGCGGCCGTGTTTGCCATTAAGAACGCGACGGTCGAAGGGCAGGTCACGGTGGTGGTGCTGCTGCTGCTCTCGCTGTTCAGTTGGACGATCATCCTCAGCAAGTTCCGGCAGTTGACGATTGCCCGCAAGGCCACCAAAAAGTTCTTCGCGGCCTATGCCGCCACGCGTGATCCGCTGGATATCCAACGCAAAGGCGAGGAGTTTGAGGGCGCGCCAGCATACCAATTGTACATTCGCGGGGCGGATGAGCTGGCGTACCAGCTTAAGAATAATCCAGTAAAGTTGGTGGAGGTCAAACCCGTTGAAGAACGGGCCCACACTAATACGGATATTCTCGCCAGAACCACGACCACCAAAGTCAGCATGTCCTCGTTTGAAGCCATTCAGGTGATTTTGGAGGAATCTGCGGGAGCCCAGGCGATGTCGTTGGAAAAAGGCATGATCGTGCTGTCCACGGCCGTGGCGGGGGGCCCGTTTATCGGTTTGCTGGGAACGGTTTGGGGCGTGATGTCCACGTTCGCCGGCATTGCAGAATCGAATTCGGCCAGCCTCACAGCCATGGCCCCCGGCGTGGCGGCCGCCCTGGTGGCCACCGTAACCGGGCTGCTGGTGGCGATTCCGGCCATGTTCGCTTATAATTTCATGGTCACAAGCATCCGGGCCATTACGCAGGAGTTGGACGGGTTTGCCAGCCGCTACGCCAACCAGATCGAGCACGTTTACGTGGATCACCGGCCGTTGTCCGAGGAAATCCGCGACGCCAATGAAATGCTGGCCAACCGGATCACCAGTGCGATCAACCGATGAAAAAGTGTTCCAAGACCGTGCACCATTCGGTGACGGAGTTGAACATCACTCCGCTGCTGGATTTGGCGTTTGTGCTGCTGGTGAT
>CAZUBG010000093.1:0-19507 GCA_964618545.1 uncultured Bifidobacteriaceae bacterium
CCCAAAAAAACCAGCCGTTATTTCAAAATCGAAGAATTTTGTCTCACACCCCGCGTTACTAGGTAACGAGAATGACCCCCTGGATTATTTTTTCTGGCCACGCTCTCAGTGAATGTGCAGCGTGGCTTTCAGGAGGGGCTGGTCGGAGGCGGGGCCGGCGGCCAGTGCGTAGTCGCCGGGGTCCACGACGTAATGTTTGGCGGCCTCATCCCAGCGGCGCAGGCGTTGGACGGGGACGGGCACTTCCACGGTCTGGGTTTCCCCGGCCTTGAAGAAGAGGCGCTGGAAGCCGACCAATTGCCGCAGGGGCATGGACACGGGCGGATGCACGGCGGTCGCATAGACCTGCACCACTTCGTCGCCGTCCCGGGCGCCGGTGTTTTTGACGGTCACGCGCACGGTGACGGTGTCCTCGGGGCGGGCGGAGGCGGCGGTGAGCGACAGGTTTTGATAGTCAAAGGTGGTGTAGCTCAGGCCGTGGCCAAACGCGTACAGGGGTTGGCCGGTGAAATAGCGGTAGGTGCGGTTGGTCATGGCATAGTTTTCGAACGGGGGCAAATCCCGGTCGTCCCGATAAAACGTCACGGGCAGTCGTCCGGCCGGGTTGTATTCGCCCAGGAGCGCGTCGGCCACGGCGTCGCTGCCGCGCTGGCCGTAATACCAGCAGAGCAGCACGGCGTCGGCTTGTTGCGGGTCAAAGCTGACGGCGCTGCCGGTGGTCAGCACGACCACGGTGGGCTTTTTCAAGGCGAACACTTTTCCCATGAGCTCCTGCTGGACCCGGGGAAGCTGAATGCTGGTGCGGTCCCCGCCCTGAAAGCCCTCGGCGGTGACGCTCATTTCCTCGCCTTCGAGATTGGGCGTCAATCCCAGGGTCAGCACGATGTGGTCCGCTTGCCGGGCGGCTGCGAGCGCGCGTTCGAGGGCGTCATCCGACCCGGGAGCTTTCCAGCCGAATTGGATGTGCGCCTTGGGTCTGGTCTGGGCGAACTCCAGCCGGACGCGGTGGTTGCGGCCCGCCTGGAGTTGGACCGGGGCGCTGACGGTCCGCTCGCCGCCTTTTTTCCAGGCGTCAATGACGCATTGGTCGTCAATGAAGAGCCGCGCCGATCCCTGCAGTGCCAGACTGAGGATATACTCCCCGGAGAGGGCCGGAGCCAGCACGCCGGTCCAGCGGAGGGAGGCATCGGTGGCGGGCAGGTTGGGCAGGGGCTGGGCCTCATCCCACTGCAAATTCACCTGCGGGTCCGTGCGCAGCGCCGACGGCGCGCCTTCCAGTTTTGGATTGCCAAAGACCTCGCCTTTCAGCCCCGCCCGCCGGTGCGCGTGATCCGCGAACAGCACGCCGTCGGGAAAGGGCTGGCCGCTGATGCGGTAGCCCTGGACGAGCGGCCCCGCCGACTCGGCGAGCACCTTGACCCCCAGCGGTTCAAGCCGGGCTTTCAGCCCTTTGAGCAGCGTCACCATCCGAGCGGGGGTGCCGTTGTAATTGCCCAGCAGGGCGGACTCCTCATTGCCCGTCGGCCCGAGAATGGCGACGGTTTTCAGGGTCTTGGCGTTCCACGGCAGGGTGCCGTCGTTCTTCAGCAGCACCAGACTCTGGCGGGCGGCCTCCCAGGCCAACTGATCGTGCGCGGGGGAATCAATTTCGGTGGCCGGGATGCGGCGGTACGCCACCCGGTCCGCAGGATCAAACTGGCCGAGCCTGAACCGGAGCAGGAGCAGCCGGCGCAGGGCGCGATCCAGGTCGGCTTGGGTGACCAGGCCGCGCTGCAGGGCCTCGGGCAGCGCCTCATAGGTGGTGCCGCTGCACAGGTCGGTGCCGGTGCGGACGGCGAGCGCGCTGGCTTCCGCCGCGTCCTTGCAATATTCATGCGTGCCTTTGCGCCACATGTCCGCGACGGTGTCCACGTCGCCGACCACGGCTCCCTGAAAGCCCCACTCGCCGCGCAGAATGTCGCCGAGGAGCGGCTGGTTGGCCGGCGCGGGCACGCCGTTGACGGCGTTGTAGGCGCTCATCAACGACAGGGCGCCCCCCTCCCGGATGCAGGCCTCAAAGGCCGGCAGATAAGTCTCGCGCAGATCGCGGGCGGAGACGACGGCATTAAACCGGTGGCGCAACGGCTCGGGCCCGCTGTGGACGGCAAAGTGTTTCACCGTGGCCACGGTTTTCAGAAAATGCGGATCATCGCCCTGAAGGCCGCGCACAAAGGCCACGCCCAGGCGACCGGTCAAAAACGGGTCCTCGCCATAGGTTTCCTGGCCGCGTCCCCAGCGGGGATCGCGAAAGATATTAATATTGGGCGACCAAAGGGTGAGGCCCTGATATTTGTCCGAGCCGCCGCCGGTCTGAAGGAGCGTGGCATTGTTCTTGGCCCGCGCCTCGGTGGAGATGGCCGACGCGATGCGCTGATGCAGCGCGGGATTCCAGGTGGCGGCCAGGGCGATGGCCTGGGGAAAAACCGTGGCGGTGCCGTTGCGCGCCACGCCGTGCAGCGCTTCGTTCCACCAGTGGTAAGGCGGGAGGCCGAGCCGGGGGATGGCCGGGCTGCTCATCATCAACTGGGAGATTTTCTCCTGGGTGGTGAGCCGGGACAGCAAATCCGTGACGCGCTGTTCCGCCGGCAAACCGGGGTCGCGAAACGCGGGCTCATTGGTGACCGGCTGTGCCAGGGCCAGGAGCGGTGCGGCACAACAGGCCAGGGCGGCAAAGAAATAACGGAGCGACATTTTCATGCGAGAAAGTCCATCAAGCGGACAGGATATTGGGGATTCATTGGTTTGACCATTGGAAAGCGGTTTTTCCCCGGGGGTTGAAAGACGCAACGTTCATGGAGAGGTGAGCCGGTAGAAGACACTCCCGTTGCCCGGGGAAAGGGGGAACCACATCCGGTTGGTGGCGCTGGAGCCGGTCACCGGCGTCCAGTTGGCACCCAGGCCGGCGCCCGGGGCATTCGTTTGTGACTCGAGCCGCCAGCCGAGATGATCCTGCGGCCAGCCGAGTTGAAATTGCGTGTCGTCCGCCTGACAGGTCAAATTGGTTGGAGCCGCAGAGGGCAGCGGCACCGCGCTGACCTGAACGGAGTTGCCGCTCTGAGCCCCGCCATTGGTCGCCGCGACCACATAATAATAAGTCGTGCCCGGTGCCACGGAGGCATCGGCGTAATGGGTTGGGGCCAGGGTGGTGAGGAGCGAATACGGACCGTTATTGGTGAGGGAGCGTTCCAACAGGTAACCGGTGGTGTTGGACGAGGCGAGCCAGTTCAAGTTGACGAGCAGGTTGGTGACGGATGCGGTAAGATTGGTGGGGATGCCCGGCGGCGGCGGGGTGACGATCACGTTCACCTGGCCGACCGTGTTGGTGTCCAGGGTGCAGACGCAGCCCGGGGGCGTGGACCCCAACACCGGCAGGGTGCCGCCCAGCGTTCCGGCATAGGTGATCAACGTATAAGTGCCGTTGGTAAAAGCGTTGCCGGCCGCCACATTCACGATTCCCCCGGACGGGGCCACCCCGCCCAGGTTGAGATTGCCTTTCACGGCCAACAGGGCGGGATTGGTTCCGACGTTAAAATTCAGGGGGTTGGCCGGGGTCAGCCTCAGGTTGTTGCTCACGGTGAGCGTGCCATTATTGAGCGTGATCGCCCCGCCGGCGATGGCGTTGGTGTTTTGCAGGGTCGCCAGCGCGTTGTTAAACGCCAGCGTGCTGCCCACGCTGTTGGTGGTCAGGCCATTCAGAAAAATCAGGTTGGTGGCGGCCACACGGTTGCTGACCGTCAGGTTGGCGTTCCACACCGCGAGGGTGGCCACGCCGGAGGGCGTCCCGAAGGTGCAATCCGTGAACAGGAGGTTGGTCGAATTGTAAACGGCCGAAACCGAGGTTGAACTGGAATTAAGAGTGATGTTTTTAAAGACGATATTCGAAGCGGGATAATCCGGCAATCCCCAGATCAGCAGGGGGGGCTCGCCATTGGGCACGTTGGCGGTGAGATTGCTGAAGGTGAGGTTGCGGTAGATGGGCGGGCTGTAAGGCACCGGATTCGTGCTGGTGAAGGCCGTGGCCGCCACGAAGGCGGACGTGAGGGTGGACAGCGTGCCCAGCCCGTATTCATAGTAAGCATAGATCTGAATGGGCCAGCCGACGTTGGTCATGGTCAAATTATAGTAGCCGCAATTTTGCACCACCCCGCCGCGATCGCGTTCCGATTTGATTTTAATGCCGTTGCCCGTGTTGCTGAACGTGCAACTGGTGACGGTGAGGTTGGACACGCCGCCGGAGGTGAAGCTGCCGATGCTGCATCCATGCCCATAGCCGAAGAAGCAGTTGGTCACCAGGATGTCCCGGGTGACGGAGCCGCTGCTGCCAAAGGCGAGGTTGTCATCCCCGGTGCTGATGGTGCAGTTCTGAAACAGGGCGTTGGTCTCGGCGAAATCCACGCCATCGGTGTTATGGGAGGGAGTGACCGCGGCGGACGAGTCCGGGGCGAGCAAACTCACGCCAATCAGGCTGATGTTGCCGGCGTTGGCGCCCTTGATGGCGATGTGCGCGACCGGCGGGTTACTGCTGGTGAAATTTTGGAGCAACACTTCCGAACACGACGAAAAATCAATGATCACCGGACGGTTGTTGGTGGCGTAGACGAGCCACCAGGGCGCGCCCTGGCCGTCAATCAGGCCCGCGCCGGTGACGGCGAGGTTGGTGAGGCCGGAGCCGGACACGAGCGGCGGGACCGTGCCGGTGTAAGGCGATCCCGGCCAGGTGCCATAAGGCAGCAGGCGGAGCACCGCCCCGGCATCAATCTGCAGATTGACGTTGTTGGAAAAATTCAACGGTCCGCACAGAAACACGCCCGGGGCCGGAATTTCCACGGTGCCCCCCCGCAGGCCGTTGGTCACGCCGCCTTTGGCCGCGGCATTGATGGCGCTTTGAATGGCGGCGGTATTGTCGGTCACGCCATCCCCGACGGCGTCATAGGAGGAATTGGTGACCGGGAGGAGGTTGCCGAGGTTGATGGCCGGCAGGTGGATCACGCCGCCGGTCACGGTTAAAGCGGCATAACTGCCGGCGGCCGAGCCAAAGGTGTTGGCGGCGATCAAGGAATAGACGCCGAGGTCCGTGATTTGAACATTGGTCAGGGTGAGCGTGGCATTCGTGGCGTTGGGCAGGCCGGCCCCGCTTTTCAGCCACTGGTACGCCGGAGCCGGCACCCCCGAGGCGGCGGCCACGAACACGGCCGTGCCACCCAGCGCCACGGTCTGATTGGTTGGCTGGGTGGTGAAGACCGGGGGATTGCCACTCACCGTGAGGGTGGCGTTGCTGCTCGTCACCGTCCCGCTGGAGTTGGACACCACCACCGAGTAGCCGGCTGCATCAGACGGCTGGACATTCGTGATCGTCAGGGTGGCGTTGGTCGCCCCGGGGTAATTCGTGCCATTTTTCAACCATTGACAGGCGGGCGCCGGCAAACCCGTGGCGGCCACCGAGAACGCGGCGTTGGAGCCGATGGCGATGGTTTGATTCGTTGGTTGCGAAGTGATGACGGGCGACACCGCCGGCAACCAACCGTTCAAATTGAAATAGCTGTTGCCAAAAATGGCGGAGAGCGTGTAGTCGCCCGGATTAATGGTCACGGCCACGCGGTTGTTCGTGCCCGTGGGCGGCGCGAGCAATGGATCGGCGGGAAGCAAGGAAGGATTGTTAGTGTAATCGGGATCAATCGTGTTCACCCAATACGTTCCGGCCGCCTGGCGTTGCCCAATCGTGGGCGCGGTGCCGCCGCCAATCAGCGTCGTGCCAGATTCACGGGCCCGACATTCGTCTTCATTGGTGTTGCCGAAGGTTTGGTAACCCATCGTGCTGAACTGGCTGCCGATGGCGCAGTTGATGGCCGCCGTCATGCCGTCTTTGCCCCATGGTCGCATGAAGGTCGTCGTCGCGGCCCCCACGTCATAAGGGTAGCCATTGGTGACAAACGCCTGCGGGAACGTGCAGTTCAGGAAAGTCATCCCATAAGGTTGCGCAAAGCCCGTGTTCGGCGCGGTGCAGGGGCCGCCCGTGTTGCGGATTTCCACGATGTTGCATTGGTCAAACACACCCAGGGCCGGGCCGTAAATGAAATCAACACTGCCCCAGACTTCACAGTTGGTGTAATACACAATTCCGGAAATGTTGTAGATCGTATCCTGACCGCCCTTGATGAGGACATTGTCAAACACGATCCGGTTGCCGGTGGTGGCCAGCGTATTGATGGCCCCGGCAAAGGCCCCGGCGGCACCGCTGGAGGCATTGCCGGTGGGGTGGTAAACATTGTAAATGAGGTTGTCCAGCGTCAGATTCAGAACCGCGACGTCAGAACTTTCAATCCGCAGCGAGCCGGCGGTAAACAAGGTGTTGGGAGGAGCGAAAAACGCAAACGGATAAATCAGTTGGGCATTCGTCCGGCTGGCACCGTCACCGACAATCGTCACGAAGTTCCGGTTCTGCGCCAGCGAGGCGTTATCGCGATACAAGCCGGGCAAGACGTGAATGGTCCGCGCCAGGGTATTGTTCTGCGGAATCCAATCAAAGGCGCCTTGGAAGGAGGCAAAGTCACCGCTGCCATCCTGGCCAATGGTAATGGTCGCCGGCCCGGTGGAAACCGTCGGCGTGGCCGGTCCGGACGCCTTGGTCGAAAAATACCAGGTGTTCGTGCCGGCAATGCCGGAAAACGAGGCCCCGTTGGTATCGAGGAACAAGCCGGCATCGCAATTTGCATAATAGACATGGCCATAGGAAAGACGATTGGTGAAGGTGATCCAGGCTTCATTGCCATAAATCGCGATGGGCATGTAGTAATAACTCTCCCCTTCGACGCTGCGGATGGCCGCATTCGGGATCGTTTGAATACTGGTGTTGCCCGGCAGATACGACAGGAATTGCGAACTGTCAATGGTCGCCACCACCGAGTTGTTGGCCGCGTCGCGCAGCGTCAACACCCCGTTCGTGTTCAGCACCGGCGGGCTGGAAAAGACGATGCGCAACTGCTGGTCGGGGCTGAGGTTGGCCGCCCCATTCGTCGGCAGGAAAGTTCCCGTCATGGTTGACAACACCGTCAAGGTCGCACCGCCGCTGGTCGCCGTGCCGACACTGTTGGTGACGGTCACGGAAAACACCGCGCCGTTGTCCGCGCCCTGCGCGCTGGTGAGGGTGTAAGTCGCGTTGGTCGCATTCGCAATCGGGCTGCCGTTTCGATTCCACTGGTAGTTCACCGCCGGCACGCCGCCCGCGGTGAGACTGAAGACGGCCGGGTTGCCGGTCACCACGGTGAGATTGGTCGGCGGTTGCGAAATGACTGGCGGCACGAGCACAGACAGCGTGGCAGTGTTGGTCGCCTGGCCAAGGCTGTTGCTGGCCACGAGCGCGCAAGCATAACCGTTTTGGGAATACTGGACGTTGGAAACCGTCAGCGAACTGTTGGTCTGGCCCGAAAGAACCGTGCCGTTCACCCACCATTGCAGGCTGGGCACCGGCAGGCCGGAGACGGACACGCTGAACGTCGCACTGCTGGTTTGCACGACGGTTTGATTGGCGGGTCCGGTGATCCCGGGCGCGACGTTGCCGGAGGCAACCGTGAGCGTCAGGCGGTTCGTCACGATGCCGGCGCTGTTAGTGGCGACCAGGGAATAGGTGCCGGTATCCGCCGCCTGCGCATTGGTGATCACCAGCGTGCTGGTCGCACTGCCGGAAAGCGTGGAGCCGTTGCCAGTGGCTCCATCGTTCAGATTGGTTCCATTCAACTGCCAAAAGGTGGCGGGGGTGGGCACCCCGGAAACCGTCGCCGCCAGGGTGGCGGTTGAACCGGTGGGAACCGCCTGATTGTTCAAACCGGTGATGCCCGGGGTGACGATCACCGTCAATGTCATGCTGTTCGTGACCGCGCCAACATAGTTGCTGGCGACCAGCGAATAGACCGTGCCGTTTTGCGCAAATTGAACGTTATACAACGTCAACGAAGCATTGGTTGCGCCGGTAATGGCCAGGCTGTTGGAGCACCACTGATACGACGGAACAGGAACCCCGGAATTGGCGGGATTCAAGCTGGCGGCGGTCCCGGCCACGACCGTTTGATTGGTGAGGCCGGAGATGGCGGGCGCCGACAACGGGAGCAATTGAAATCCGTTAAAATAAGCCCGGCCACTGCCACCGCTCACCACCCCGCCCGATTCGGTGGCGCCTAATTTACAAGCGCGAAACGTCAGCGCCCCCGCCACCGTGGTGGTGGCGGGAATCCCCACCCAGCAAACTCCTTGATTGGTCGCCTGGGTGGCGTCGCGCGTGCCGAGGGGGCTGCCGCTGGTGAAATTGGCCGTCGCGGTGGCGGTGCCGTGACCGTTGGCCGTGTCGGCCCACCAAGTGGTGCCCTGTCCCTGTGCGTTGCCGGTGCCCAGTCCGTAAATCAGATAGGCTTTGTTCTCCGGCAGGCCGGAGAAAACGACCGTGAAATAATCGCCGTTGCCATCATAGAGGTAAGTACTCATGATGGCCGACGGGTTGGCACCATAAGCCGTGGAACTGTAGCCCGACAGGCTGGTGCCATTGATGGACAAGGTCATGGTGGCTCCGCTGACCGTTGCGCCGGAAGAATCAATGATCGTGGAGGCGTTCGTCAACGTGCCGCCCGTGCTGGGAAGGTTGCCAAAGGCGTTCCACAGGTCGCCTGAGGCACCAATGGCGGCCGGTCCGGTCGGCGCCGTCAGAGCGCCGGTGGCGGGTTTGACATTGATGAGTTTTTGCGCCTGCGCGGTCCTGGCGATGGCCAGAAACCCACCGCAAAGGGAGAGGTGGCTGAAAAGCCAAAGGGTTTGTTTGAGCTTCATCAAGGGGTCGAATGGCATTTTTAAATGATAGCAGGGTTCTGCTCCAAGCCAATGGGCGGTGAGTCTAAAAAGGATTGAAAAAAGTCCAGTTCCGGCAAAATCGGCGGGCGTCAGGAATTGGCTTGGGACGTGGGGCGCCATTGAAAACAAAGCGGGGATGCCGTTGCCCGCATCCCCGCCCTTCACCATTACTTAACCCACCCGCCCCGATATCCTGGCGGGACGGAGTTTCTGGCCAACTCACGGATACGGATACGCCATCCGGAAGAACACGTTCGTCTTCGCGGGGTTCAGCGGGAGGCTGACATTGGTCAGGCTGGCGGAGTTGGGGTACGGAAACCATTGATTGGTCGCGGTCAAACCCACGCTGTTGGTCAGGAGCGTCCAGCCCGCATTGGTGGGCCAGGCCAGAGTCAGGGTGTTGTTGGTGACGGACACCTGGATTTTGGGAGGATTGGGGTTGACCAAACTGGTGACGGTGGCCACGGAGATCGTGCCGTTGTTGGCGAGCGTGTTGTTCCACGTGTAAATCACATTGTTCGCCGGATCGCTGGTTGGCAGGTTCACCGCCGTGAACCCACTGACGCCGATGGCAAACAATGGGAAGGAATCGCCCACATGCAGGGCCGGTCCGAGGTTGGTGACGGTGAGGGAGCCGCCCACCGTGAGGGTGCCGGTGACCACAATCGAATCATTCCTGACGGCATTGGTGCGGTTCAACTCCATCAGCAGCGCGCCGCCGAGGGTGAGATTGCCGGAAACCGTCAGCGCCCCGGTGGTGTCCCCGGGATTGATGGTGGAACCGGCACTGGCGATGACGTCGCCGTTGACGGTGCCGCCGCCCTTCAAGGTCTGACCACTGTTCAGGGTCAGCGGGTTGCCGGTGGCGGTCACGTCGTACACCGCGCCGCCGGCCGGGGCGATGACGGACGCATTGTTAAAGGAGCCGGAGCCGCTGAGGGCGATCGTGCCGCCGTTGACCGCCACGGTGCCCGTGTTGGTGTTGACGCCGGTGAGCGTCAGGGTGCCGGTGCCGATTTTGTTGAGACTGAGCGCCGCCGCGCCGCCGTTGAAGAAGGTGCCGTCGAACTCGGTGCTGGTGCCGTCGGTTCCCACGGTGAGCGTGGCGGCCGTGCTGCTGCTGGTATTTTCGATGGTCGCGCCGTTGGCGGTGACATTGCCGGATTCCGTGGAGGACAAATCAGACACCGTGAGGTTGTTCCCGTTCAGGCGCAAGTCTCCACCCAAATCCAGCGTCAAAGGCCCTGTGCTAATGGCGTTGCTGTTGGCACAAATGATTGAGCCAGAAGTTATGAGGGTTGAGGCATACGCTTGGGGAGCTCCGTTCGTCGGCCCCAAGGTCGCCATAAACGTGTTTGTCGGGCCAAAGATTTCCAACTGGTACGGCCCGGAAATCACACTCTGAATGGTGGGTCCGCCGCTCGATCCGCCGATCCGGGCATTATCGATTAGGTTGATCGGACCATTGATGGTGATGGTGTAAACGCGCAGGGCCCCATAATTGGGGACTGTGCCCAGCCAACCGTTCCCGCCAATGTTCATCGTATTGTTATAGGCGGTGGTCGCACGATCCAGCCAGGCCTGGCCGCCGTCCGGAATATTGATCGTGCTGCCGTTGCCCAGCGGATAGCCGCTGTTTAAGTCACTGGCATGGACACAGGTATAAGCCGCGATATTGATCGTGCCGTTGAAATTACTGCTGACGAGCTGGGGCAGTGTCGCCATCACATAATTGTTTGCGTCGGAATAATTAACGGTTCCGCTGCCCGCCAGCACTTCATAGAGGCTGTCCGCCGTTCCGGAGCCGGCGTAGCTGTAATTGAGCGTGCCACCCGAGTTAATTGTCACTGTACCGCCGACCGAGCCAATGGCCCCGCTTCCCGTGCCGAGCGTCAGGGTCGCGCCATTGCTGATGGTGGTTCCGCCGCTATAACTGTTGGCATTGCCGATGGTCAGCGTGCCGGAACTGCCATCCACCAGTTGTCCGAATCCCGTCAATTGCCCGGATCCGCCAAACGTGTAGCTCATCGTCCCAACCACCCTGGTCAACGTCGGAATCAGGTTGGTGGCGTTGATGCTCACGGACTGGTTAAGGGAGGAGTCGTTGAAGGTGACGATGTCGCCATTGGTGAATTCTTCACTGGCGCCCACACTGTTCGTAAAATTCACCGTATTGGTCAAATCCCACGCACCACCGTTATTTTCACCCTGCCACACCAATTGGTTGCCGGGCACCAGGGTCAGTGAGGCATTGGGGGAGGAAGTGACGCTGTCCCCGCAGGCATCCGAAGCCACAACATAGTAGCCGTTGGCCACGCCGGCGGCGTCGGCCGCCTGCGACGGGGAAATCACCAGAGTCGGCTTGGTCACGCCGGAAATATCGCCGCCGTTGGTCAGGGCGACGCCATTCTTGTACCATTTATAACTCAGTCCGTTCCCGTTGGCGGTCACGGAAAACGTGACCGGGAGGTTGGTCGCACAGACGACGGAAACCGGTTCGCTGGAGATGGTTGGCAGTCCAAAATAAATGCTCGCGCTTCCCAGCATCGGCCCCATGCTGCCGGTAACGGTGTTGCTGGCGACCACCGTGTAAGTGCCAACGCTGGTCTGCAAGCCAAAGGTGATTGCCGAGCCGGTCCCCACAATCGGAGGCTGTCCGGTGCTGACGCCGTTGGTGTATAGATAGTAAACGTTCGTCGCCACTGTTGATCCGCTCAAGCCAATGGCGATCGCCCCCCCGCAGCCGTTGCCGCTCGACGTCACGTAAAAGTACGGCCCGGCCTGGGCCGCCAGGCCCGCCACGACGGTTATCCCGGTTATGTCATTGGTCCACGCAATGTGCGGGCTTGCGCTGTCCCCGTCGCGATACCCGACCGCCAGTCCGTCAAAATTCGTGGTCAGAAAGGTCGTGCCAGTATAAGTCACGATGTTGCTGAAAATCATGGCCCCGCCGGTGCCGGCTCCGGCATACATGGCGTTTGAAACCGTGAGTGAGCCCGGCGCGGAAAGGGTGATTCGAAATTGAACGGTGTATTGCGAGCCGACCGTGAGATTCGGATAGGGAGCACTGCCGATGCTTGCTGAGTGAGCGGAGCCGCTGACGGAGGTCGAGCCGTACAATAGTTGTTGATCGCTGTTGTTTACGGTGGTTGGAGCCTCCCTGGTTGAAATGGTGTCAGAGCCGGCCGTCGTCTGCCCGTTCAACATGCCGGCGTTGTAACCCAGCCAATTTTGCGTCCCGCCCGCATCGTCGGTGGTTCCACTGCCAAGTCCGGCGTTCCAAAGCAGGGACCCGGGATTGGGCGCATTGCCGCCCGAATTATACAGACCGCAATAAAGACCGACCCCATTGCCGCATAATCCGTTATAGATGTCAATGGTGTCGGTAAAGGTGTAGTCCAACTCAATGTAGTCGCCATTGGTGGCGAGGGAGACCGGATATTGGGTGAACAAGGCCTGGGCCTCGGTGTTTCCGGAGCTGGTTCCCGCCGTGGTGATGAGTAGATTTCCAGCATTATTGGTCGTGGCGGTTGCATTCTTCCCCGACGCAATCTCGTAGCTCGTATGGCTGGCCGTGGGCGTGCCGCCCGGGATCATGTTGGTCGTCGGACCGCCATTAATCGTGCTCTGGCCGAAGGTGTCGTAAAACACCGTTTGCTGTTGTGCCTGAGCGGGCAGCGCGGGCGTGAGCGCCGCCAGTCCACATATTACAAGGGCTTTTTGTAATATCCGTGCCGGAAGTGTTTGGGGGGATGGTTTCATGTTTCGTGTTGCTTGAGTTTCTCGTTTTTTAATGTTTGGTTTCCAACGGAAATTGGGTTGATTGAGCCTGGACTGGACGGGGCGCGGCGCGGCGGGCGGCGGTCAGACCCGCTCAATTCGGCACGGTGGCGTGCGTCGTCAGCCAGACCATGTCCTGGTTGTTGGGCGCATTTTGGGTGGTGCCAGTGTAGTCGTAGCTGATGGTCCGGCCATCCATCCATTTGTGGATTTCCGCATGGCCGTCGGCGAACGAAAACGAGCTGCACCGGTTGTGATAAATGGCGGGCAGGTCGTCAAAATTGGCTCCCGCGGCGTTCCAGTTTGAGGGGACTGCCGAGCCATTATAGTAACCCGTTTGCGCCTCAAACCAGCCGTCATTGATGCTGTTCCACCGCTCATCCAAAAAGACGAAGGCGTTGACCGGCGTCAATTTATAATTAAAATCCGTGGTTTTCAAAAACACCTTGTAGGTGGTTTGTTTCAGGACGCCGTCGCTGGACCCGGCGCCCGCGCCGGGACTCATATAGCCGTTCATGGAGCAGGAGCGCACCCGCGGGCCAAAAACATTGTCCACGCTGGCATCGCCGGGACAATGATAAACGCCGGCGGACTTGAGATATTTGTAACCAATCGAGCCGTAGGCCTCATATTCCGAGCCCACCAGCAACAGCGTGTTCGTATTATCGGTGGAGGAACTGGTGGACATGATGCCCGCCACCCAGCTCAGCGTGGCCGTCGATTCGCCGGGATCAATCCCGCTGGCCAGAGAGGTGTTGACCGGCAGGAGTTCCTGATTGTCCGAGGCATACATGAGCCAGGCCAGGTCCAGTTGTTTCATGTTGTTGATGCAGGAAACCCCCTGCGCCTTTAGCTTGGCCTTGGCCAGCGCCGGCAGCAGCATGGCGGCCAGAATGGCGATGATGGCGATCACCACCAGCAGTTCAATCAGCGTGAAGGCCCTCCGGTCCGGCCAGCCGGTCGCGGCGCGGGCGCAGCGGACCACCGGTGGAAACACTTTGGGCGAGGGGGAGGAGTGACTTTTGGTCGTATTCATAAATAGTGATGATTAACCATTAACATGAGCCGGAAAATTGTCGCTACCGAGTTTCGGCAAAAAAGTGTGAGTTTCCTGCTGGCTCCGGCCGCTGATGGCATTATTCATTTGGATCACTTCACATTAGCAGAGCTTTGAATGAAAAGCATTACGCCCTAATCCAAAAAACAATGAAAATTATCCACTTTTCCGGAGTGGGGGGGGAAGGCCGTCCAAATTTATTCCAACAAAGCAGAACTAAGCGTGGGTTCGCTTTGGATATTGCTTCGGGGTCATGCCGGTGGCCTGCCGGAAGGCGACCCAAAAACTGTTGGCGCTGTGATAGCCGCACAAGGCCGCGATTTCCTCGAGTTTGATTTGGGATTGCACGAGCATTCGTCTGGCGTTTTCCAAGCGGACCCGCTGCAGTTCATGGCCGGGCGGCCGGCCGATTTTCTCAATGAACACCTGGTGAAATCCGCTGCGCGACATCCCGGCCATTTTGGCCAGTTGTTCCACGCGGATCGGTTTGGCGAAATTCGCCCACAAATAACGCAGGCAGCGCGCCAGGCCGGGATGGTCAATCGCGAGCAAATCGCTGCTTTTGCGGGCAATCAAACCCATGGGGGGAATGAGGATGGGCTGCGAGGGGGGCGTGCCGCCCTCCATCAGCCGGCCCAGCAATTCGGCGCCGCGGTAGCCCAGCGCGGCGAAGTTCTGATCCACGCTGGAGATGGGCGTGCCCATGGCCTCGACGGCCGGCAGGGAATTATCCATGCCCACCACACTGACCTCCTCCGGCGAGGACAGTCCGGCGGCCTCGCAAACTTCAATGACTTCCAGCGCGTGGTCGTCCGTGGCGGCAAACAGCGCGAGCGGTTTGGGGGCTTTTTTCAGTTCGGCGGTCAGCCAGCGCCGTTTGTCCTTCCATTGCGTGTGCCCGTTGGTGAAGGCCGGTGATTGATGCCAGCGAATCCAGGTACATTCCCGGCCGGCCTGCCGGAGGGCGGCCACATAGGCGGCGCCATGTCTTTCAAACGCCCAGTTGTCCCGGGCGCTGTAATACATGAAATGGTGGAAGCCGCGCACCAGAAAATGCTCGGAGACCAACCGGACGGAGGCCTCATCGTCAACGACCACCCGGGGAAACGACAGCTCCAGGTGGCGGCAACTGAAATCCACGGTGGGGAGCCCGGCCTGCACGACAAACCGCGTGAGTTCTTCATCCGCCCCCAGCCAGGCCAGAATGCCGTCGCCCTCCCAGCCCCAGGGAATGATCTTCTCCTTCGTCACATCCACGCAGACATGCCAGCCAGCCTTGAGCGCGTACTGGGCAATCCCCTGATGCAGGCGGGGTTCGTACCAACCCAGGGCAAGCAGGACGTGGGGATGTCTGGGGCGCATGCTTCACTTTACGGCGGGTGGGGGACGCCGGCAAGTGCGTTCCGCCGGGCGCAGCTTGACAGCGCCCCTGGAGCGCCGACTGGCAGCCGGCTTTGGACGTGCGGAGATTTAACGCGGTTGGTGGCGATTCGATTGGCCGGCCGACTTTGGGACGGTGAAGCGGCATGAATGCCGCGCTCCGACCGGTTTGTGGCGCGGGGCGGGTCCGGCGGCCTGCCAAGGCCCGTTTTCCGGGGATTTGCGGCGGCGGAGGGGGGGATTGGGCGTGAGGGATGCCGGGGGGCACTGTCAAAAGTTTGTGACTACGCATTGACATTTGGGCGGGTAAATGAAAACTATTGGACTGCCACTGTTACGAAGAGTCCGGTGGCGGAAAAACCATTGTGGCTGAAAAAGACGATTATTTGTTGGACTTGCTGTGTGACCTCGGCTTTGCCAATGCCGCCCAGGTTGCCAAGGCACGTGCGGAATCCGGCGGGGTGGGCGTGGTGGATTACCTGGTGGCCAACAAGGTCATCCGGGTGGGGGACGTCACGCAGGCCAAGGCGGCGCAGTTCGGCGCCGAGGTGGTGCAACTGGCGGGGATGCAGATTCCCGACGAGGTGATCGCGCTCATTCCACGCCATGTGGCGAAGAAGTACCGGGTCATCCCGGTGATCAAAACCGAGGACAAGGTGGTGGTGGCGATTGCGGACCCCTCGGACCTGAACACGATTGATTCGCTGACGCATTTGCTGAACGCGGAGATTGAACCCCGGGTGGCGTCCGAACCGGAGATTGAGGCGGCCCTGACCAAGTACTATGGCGGGGCGGGCGGGGGTGATTCGGTCATGGAAAAGGCGGTGCAGGAGCTGACCATGAACGAGGTGCAGGCGACGACGGGCCCCCTGGCGGACGATGGCGGGGTGGTGGAGGCCGATGCGCCGCTGATCCGGCTGGTGGATCAAATCATCGTGGACGCCTTCAAGTTGCGGGCCTCGGATATTCATTTGGAACCGCTGGCGAAGAAATTCCGGCTGCGTTACCGGATTGACGGGGTGATGCAGGAGATGAAATCGCCGCCCAAGCGTTTGCAGGCCGCGATCATCGCCCGGTTGAAAATCCAGGCGAACCTTTCCATCTCGGAACATCGCATCCCGCAGGACGGGCGCATTCAAACCAAGGTGGGGAACAAGTTGATTGATTTGCGCGTTTCCTGTCTGCCGACCAATCACGGGGAGAGCATTGTGATGCGTATTTTGGACAAGGAAGGCTTGAAGCTGGGGCTGCCCGAACTGGGTTTTTTCCAGGACGACCAGAAGACGTTCGAACGTCTGATCGCGCTGCCGGACGGCATTCTGCTGGTGACGGGGCCGACGGGTTCCGGCAAAACGACGACGCTGTACTCCTGTCTCCATTTCATCAACCGGCCGGATCGCAAGATCATCACGGTGGAGGATCCGGTGGAATACATCCTGGGGGGCATCAACCAGGTGCAGGTGTCGGAGGCGGTGGGGCTGACGTTTGCGATGGCGCTGCGCTCCATTCTGCGTCAGGCGCCGAACGTGGTGATGATCGGGGAAATTCGCGACCTGGAAACGGCGAGCATCGCCATCAACGCCTCGCTGACCGGTCACCTGGTCTTTTCCACGCTGCACACCAACGACGCCCCCGGGGCGGTGACCCGTCTGGTGGACATCGGGGTGAAGCCGTTTTTGGTGGCGTCGTCCACCCGCTGTCTGATGGCGCAGCGGCTGGTGCGCAAGATTTGCAAAAAATGCGCGGGACCGTACCAGCCCACGGACGCGGAGATGCGCGCGCTGGGGATCACGGAGGCGGAGCTGAAAACGGCGACGCCGCAGAAGGGCCGCGGCTGCAACAATTGCAACAACACGGGGAACCGGGGCCGGTTCGGCATTTTTGAAATCTTTGTGATTGATGATGAGGCCCGGAAATTGATTTATGACCAGGTGCCCACCTCGGTGCTGCGGGCGCGCGCGCGGGAAATGGGCATGCGCACGCTGCGGGAGGACGGGGTCCGCAAGGTGCTGGCCGGGCTGACCACGCCGGAAGAGGTCATTCGCTCCACGGTGGGCGACGCTGAATAATTTTTATATGTCATACTCGATGTCCGATTTGCTGCAGTTGGTGGTTTCAGAAGGCTCTTCCGACCTTCATATCCGGGTGGGGTGTCCGCCCACGATCCGGGTGCATGGGACGCTGCACCGGGTGGAGGGTCCGCCGCTGAAGCCCGAGGACTCGGAAGAATTGATGCGCAGCATCACGTCAGAGGAGCACATCCAGGAGGTGCGGGAGAACGGTGGCGCGGACTTTGCCTTTGCCTTCGGAGAGGCGGCGCGCTTCCGGGTGAGCGTGTTCAAGGAAAAGGGGTTTTTCGGCATGGTGCTGCGGCAGATTCCGAGCAAGATGCTGACGTTTGAACAGATCGGCATCCCGGAAACGGTGCGGGAACTGCTGTTCAAGCCGCGCGGGTTGATTTTGGTGACGGGGCCGACCGGGTCGGGAAAAACGACGACGCTGGCGTCGCTGCTGAACATCGTCAATGAAACGCGCGATGACGTGCATCTGATCACGATTGAGGATCCGATTGAGTATTATCACAAGCAAAAGAAGGCGCTCATCACCCAGCGTGAAATCCATGTGGATGTGCCGAGTTTTGCCGAGGCGCTGCGCCGGGCGCTGCGCCAGGATCCGGACATGATTCTGGTGGGTGAAATGCGTGACTTGGAAACGATTGAGGCGGCCATCACGGCGGCGGAAACGGGGCACCTGGTGTTCGGGACGCTGCACACCACCGGGGCGGCGAAGACGATTGACCGTTTGACGAACGCGTTTCCCGTGAACCAGCAGGAAACCATCCGCATTCAGCTTTCGACGGTGCTGCAGGCGGTGATTTCGCAGTTGCTGATTCCGCGGGTGGACAAGCCGGGGCGGGTGGCGGCCTTTGAGATCATGGTCAACACGCCGTCCATTGCGGCGCTGATCCGCGACAACAAGACGTTCCGGATTCAGTCGGACATTCAGACCGGTTCCAAATACGGGATGGTGACGCTGGACTCGTTCCTGATGGAAAAATACCAGGCGGGCATGATCGCCCGGGAGGAAGTCATCACCAAGTCGCAGGATCCGACGACCATCCTGGCCAAATTGCAGGAATTGGAGCTGTCGCAGGCGGTGAAACAGGGTAAAAAATAATTTTGCATCATGGCCGAAGACATTTCCAATCCACTGTTGAGCCTGATTAAAAGCCAGGGGCTGATTGACGATCTGCAGTACGAAGAGGTGGTGAGCGAGCTGCAGCGCAGCAGCACGCCGGTGATCCAAGTGCTGCAGGACTTCGGCATCATGAAGATCAATGACATCCTGCATGTCATGGCCAGCGCGGTGGGGGCGGAGGTGGTGTCGCTGCGGGACCGGGAAATCGCCCCGGAAGTGGCGGCCACCCTCACGCCGAATGTGGTGCGCATGTACCGTTGTGTGCCGGTGGAGAAGCGGGGCGGGGTGTTGTTTGTGGCGCTGGCGGATCCGCTGGATCCGGCCCAGGCGGATGAAATCGCCTATTCGGCCAAGTGTGATGTGCAAATTTGCGTGGCGGATCCGGCGGAAATTGACAAGGCGATTGAGCGGTGCTACGGCCAGAGCGAGTCGGAGAGTTTTTCGGAAATCCTGAAGGAATTGGACACGGACAAGGACATCGCCCGCGAGGTGACGGAGGCGGGTGAGGGGGAGAATGACAAACTGGTGATTGATCTGGCCAACGAGGTGCCGATCGTCAAGTTTGTGAACGTGGTGCTGCAGCAGGCGGTGCAGGACCGGGCCAGTGACATACACTTTGAACCCTTTGAGACGGAGTTTCGCATCCGCTACCGGGTGGACGGGGCGCTGTATGAAATGGCCCCGCCGCCGAAGCATCTGGCGCTACCGGTGATTTCGCGTCTGAAAGTCATGGCGGGTCTGAACATTTCGGAGCGGCGCATGCCCCAGGACGGTCGCATCACGGTGATGATCAACAACCGGCAGGTGGATTTGCGCATGTCGACGCTGCCGACGGCCTTCGGCGAATCGGTGGTGTTGCGCGTGCTGGACCGGGCGTCCGTGAACCTGGAGCTGGAATCGCTGGGGCTGCCGAAGAATGTCTATGACTTTGTCACGGATGTGATTCTCCGGCCCAACGGCATTTTCGTGGTCACCGGGCCGACCGGTTGCGGCAAAACCACGACGCTTTATTCCTGTCTGCGGCGGGTCAACACGATTGATTCCAAGCTGCTGACGGCGGAGGATCCGGTGGAATTTGACATTGAAGGCGTCATGCAGGTGGCCATCCATGAGGCGGTGGGGATGACCTTTGGCAAGGCGCTGCGCTCGTTTTTGCGCCAGGATCCGGACATCATCATGGTGGGGGAAATGCGCGATTTGGAAACGGCGCAGATTTCC
>CAZUBG010000094.1:0-19415 GCA_964618545.1 uncultured Bifidobacteriaceae bacterium
CCCCAAAAAAACCAGCCGTTATTTCAAAATCGAAGAATTTTGTCTCACACCCGGGGGCTCCAGATGCGCCACCCATTTGCCAGTTCCCTTCACTCACCCACTTGTGACAAGATGAATTTTTCCACGCTGCCATCCACAAAGAGCCCGGCCTCAGCGCGCAACCGCTGAATTTCGTCCCGGACGTTCGGAATCCAGCCAGCGTGTTTGGCCTGGATTAATTCACCCAGCACTCCGGCCACGGCCAGACCACAGTGCCGGGCCGCCTCGCGTCCGCGTTTTTCGTCCATGAGCAGCACATCGGCCTTGAGTTGACTGGCGAGGGCAATGGCGGCGGTTTCCCCGGAATCGAGTGGGAAGGGCAGCGGCGGTGGAACCAGCTTAACCCGTGGCTCCACCTTCAGCCAGCCGTCAGCGAGTGCGGCTGGGAGGCGTTCCAAGCCCGCCGGGTGGGTCAAAGCGGCGAGTTCATCAGCCACCTCCTTGGGAATGCGCACCAAGGCATATCGCCGCCGAAGGAAATCAAGCCGGCCAATGATGGCAAGGTTTGAAACTGGCGAGGGGTTGCTAACGACGAGCATGCGCGAGGTCTTCCTGAGCCTCGGCGACTCCGTACTGCCGGGGAAGGCCGCGTTCCGCCAGCGCAACTCCAAAAGCGTAGTGATCCAAATGGGCCATGGCCATCCCCTGAGCGAGCGTCAGCCAGCCAGAAGCGTAAAAACGGCAGGCCAGTTCGATCTGCATATGGCGCTCGCGCTCGCCTGGCCCAAAGGGCAGGCTGGCCAGCGCTTGCTCGTCCAAATCAAGAGTCACGCTCATAAATCTCGTCGTTCCCCTCTAATTCTAGCACGAACCTTGCATGTGGCAACCGCCGAAAAAAGAACCGAACACCAATTGGAGACCTCTCATTCGTTCCGTCGCCCCGTTTTTTTACCTTTGGCCCGGGCCACAACCTTGGCATATTACCCGTTCGATGGACCAAACGGAAACGGAACTTATTGCGGCGGTGTTGCGGGGCGACACGGCCAGTTTCGAGCCGTTGGTCGCCAAATACTCCCCCCGCGTATTCGCCACCGCCCGCCGTTACGCCCGCCGCGAAAGTGAAATCGAGGATATTGCCCAGGAAGCCTGGCTCAAGGCCTTTGACAAGCTCAAAAGCTACCGGGGCGAGGCCCCCTTTGAACACTGGCTCATGCGCCTGACGGTCCGGACCTGTTACGATTTCCTCCGCGGCCATCAACGCAACCGCGAGGCGTCCTTTTCCGACCTGAGCCAGCCGGAAAATGACTGGCTGGAACGGTTTGTCACCGCGCCGGAATCCGCCACCGAACACGCCGATGCGGCTAAATTATTGGTGGAACGCATCCTCGACAAGCTTTCACCCCAGGCCAGAATGGTCATCAACCTGCTGGAAATTGAAGACCGCTCGGTCCGGGAAATCGCCGAAATGACCGGCTGGTCGGTGCCCCTGGTCAAAGTCCGCGCTTTCCGGGCCCGGGCGGAAATGCGAAAAATAGTGGCCAAAATGGCCCGGGACAAGTATCTGTAACCGCAGCACAAACGAGTGCGTCTGAAAAAACAGGGCGCCACGACACAATCCATATATGAACCTTGCGAAACTGCAGCAAACTTTGATTGCCGCCGCGCGCGCCCAAGCCCGGGCGCGGGTGCCGGATGAGCGCGTGCCGCTGGCGTTTGAAAAACGCATCACCGCCCTCATCGCCGCCCGGTCAGTGCTGGATCGCTGGGCGTTTTGGTCCCAGGGCCTGTGGCGCTCCGCCCTGCCCTGCGCCCTCCTGGCCGTGCTCTGCGGCGCATGGGTTTTGTTCCATCACACGTCCCAAAACTCCAAAGACCTGTCGCAGGATTTCGAAACCACCCTCCTGGCCTCCGTGGATCAATCCGACCTGTCCCAGTGAAACATTCCTGGAAATTAATCCTGGCCACCTTGACCATTTTTGGCGCGGGCGTGTTTGCCGGGTGTTTGCTGAACGGCGTCAGCCAACCCCAACCCGCAAACGCCTCCCAGCCCCCGGCCGCCATCGCGGCCACCAACCGCCCCGCCACCGAGCATCCGGCGGAACAAAAAGCCCGCCCCCCGGAATTTTTCAAACAGGAATTTGTCCGGAAGCTCGATGACGCCCTGCAATTGACCCCCGCCCAGCACGAGGCCATCCAAAAAATCATCGCCTGCGGCCAGGAACAAAATCACGCCATTTCCACCAATTGTTCCGCCCAATACCGTCAGGTCTTGCTGGAAGTCAAACAGCACATCCGTGAGCAATTGACCCCCGACCAGCGCAAGGAATTCGAAAACCTGCTCAAACAGATGCATGCCCCGGCCAAGAAAACCGCGCCCGCCACCAACGCCCCGGTCACGCCCGCCCCGTAACCGTTACCCGTGCGCCTCCCGCGCCTGTAAAATGCCGGCTTTTCTTGGACACCCTCGTTATTGCAGGCCCGGTGCCCTCACCGGGCGCTTTTCCTTGGGATTGACCCAAGTCGGTCGGCTCGATTTTCTCGGGCTCCCAGCCTATCCCCCGTTCATTAGTCCGCTGATCTTTTTCCGCAACTCCCGCGTCACCGCCTCCACTGGACGATTCGCGTCAATAATCTCAAACCCATAGGTCTTTTGCAGGTGCCGGAACGCCGCCTGCATGCGGATTTGATACTGCACAAAGCTGTCGAACAAATCCCGCGACAACCCCAAATCCATGCCGCTTTCCCAATAATCCAGCGTCGCGCTTTTCGCGAGATTGCGCTGCACCAACTCCTCGGGTTCCACCGACAAATAGAAAACCCCGTCCGGCTCCAGCGCAATGCCGTACAGGTTTTTGAGCCACGCCTCGTCCATCCCCCGCACCATGTCCCGCGCCATCAGCGTGTAAATATAACGGTCCGCCAGCACAATGAACCCCGCGCGCAAGGCCGGCAAAATCATGTTTTCGAGTTGATCGGCAAAATCCGTGGCGTAAAACAGCCCCAGCGTGGTGCGGCTGAGGATGTTTCCCTCCTGCGCCCGCGCCAGTTCCTCGCTCACCAGCGTCGAGCGCTTCAAGCCCACCTGCACGGTCGGATGGCCCCCCGTTTCCAGCCAGCCCACCAATTGCGCGATTTGCGTGGAACGGCCGGAGCCATCCGCCCCCTCCACCGCAATGAGTTTGCCCGCCAGTTGCTCCGGATTCACCCCCGGAATGCCGTGGCCATAAAAGCGCCGGGCCGTCTTTTGCACCGCGGATTGCTTTTTCATACCCCGGCCTCCTCCTCCACCGCCACCACCGCCACCGGCGGCTCCGCCCTTTTCTCCCGCCGAACCGACGGCGGCAGCGGCAGCGGACCCTGCCGTTTGAATTTGGACAAATCAATGTGTTCCCGCACCAGCTTGCGCACCAGCACCTGCTGCTTCTCCGCCGCCTGATTGGCGTCCATCACCAGAAAATCGAATTCCCGGCTCATCGCCAGATATTGCTCCAAAATCCGCCCCTGAAATATCCGGAAACTTTCGTACGGGTCCGTGGAGAGCCGCAAATCCATCCCCGCCTCAAAAAATTTCAGCTTCGGCCGGCCGTCCAGAATCCGTTGCAGCGAAACCTCCAGATCCGACTTGAAAAAAAACGTCAGGTCCGGCAGCGCCGCAAAATTGTAAACCCCCCGCACCCATTCCGGCGGGCACCCCCGCACCACATCCCGCGCAAACGCCGTGAACACATACCGGTCGCACAGCACCACATACCCCGCCCGCAGCAGCGGCAGCAAATGGCGCTCGTAACGATCCGCAAAATCCGTCGCATGGATCAGGCTGAAGGTCGTCGGCGTGAGCAACTCGCGCTTCTTCCCCTTGCTCGTCGCCGATTTCACCAGCTCCGACGAATTCCATTCGCTGAAATACACCTTGATGCCCTCCGCCTCCAGCCAGCGCTTGAGCAGGTAAATCTGCGTGGACTTCCCCGAGCCGTCCAACCCTTCCACGGCCACCAACCGCCCCGGATAGTTCAATTCCCTAAATGTCTTCATGCTTCCATGCGAGTCGCCAGTAATTCTTATGGAAATCCCCCGTCGTCACAAGCGCAACTTGCGCCCGGCACACGATTTTTCACTCTGCGCCGGTAATTGCCAAAAGCCCGTGATATCCCTATCCTCCGGCCGTGGCCCAATCTCGCCCCCGTCAACGCCGCCGGTCTGGAAAGCTTCTCCGCTGGTTCGCCGGGTTCATCCTGCTCGCCCTGCTGGCGGGGGGGGCCAGCCTGTTCTTTCCCCAGGACGTGCTCACCGTCGAAAGCGGCCCCGTCAAAGCCGATGTCCTCGTGGTGCTGGGCGGCAGCAACAATGCCGACCGCCTGCGGCGCACGGCTGAGTTGTATCACGCCGGAGCCGCCCCCCGGATCCTCTGCTCGGGCGAGGGCAATTGTGAAGCCAATCAGGCCTGGCTCGCCAAAAACGGCGTCCCGGTCGCCGCCGTCCTGCTGGAAAACCGATCCCGCACCACGCGTGAAAACGCCCAACTCTCCATTCCCATCCTGCGCAAGCTGGGGGCCCGGCACATCATCATCGTCACGAGCTGGTACCATTCCCGCCGGGCCTGCCATTGTTTTGAGCACTACGCGCCCGACCTGGCCTTTTATTCGCGCCCCGCGTATGCCGCCGGCCCCCTCCCATCGCCCTGGCAACCGCAGGGCATTCGCGGCCACGTCCGCTCCGAATACCTCAAACTCCTGGGCTACCTCGTCCGCTACGGCATCAGCCCGGTGTAGGAGGTCAAAGATTCAAAAGGATTGTTGGACGGCCGGCGGGATGGGTGGACAAGTGCAAAACCGGGCAAAAACCCGTCCGAAAAAGAAAAAAATCCCCGGGTCAGTTTCGTTACCTAGTAACGCGATGGACCGCGCATTTCCCTTGACACCACCGGCAACCCGTTGACTTTCAATGGTTTAAGGTCTGTCAAGGAACATCCGCAGGAGGCAGCATATTTCGTTACCAGGTAACGAGCGATTCCCGCCCTCGGTTTTCCAATATCGCACCCCGGCAAAGTGACCGAACCGCAGGTGGCTGGCCGCGCGTTCTCGTCCCGCCGGGACAACCGGACATTAGCCAGCTACGAAATGGCCGGGCTGGTCACGGATCATTTAAGAATCAACGCGCCCCCAAGGGACGTTGTAAAATGCCGGCTGATCCTGCGCGCGTAGCGGGGGGCTGTTCCACTGTCCCTTGCGGGACAGGAAGCTTGGCGGCGGGGTTGCCAGCCACCCCGTGGCTGGCTAATTTCCGGTTGTCCCGGCGGGACGAGAACACGCGGCCGTCACCCAAGCCAGTTTCTTCCATGAACACAGCCCGCCAAGGCGGATGGGAGCTCTTAAGAAACTCCCTGATGGAAGCTGTTGTCTTGCAAATGCTTGCATCCCGGCGGCAGTCCCCATGTCAACCCGGAGGGTTGCCAGAAAGCAGCCGGAGGTCGGAGCCACGCGCAGACCTCCGGTCTTCGTGCCAGCACGGACGGCACCCCGGAGGGCGTGCCAGATCCGCCCAGCCTTGAGGCAAGCGTCCGCCCAAGTTTCCTCCTCAATCAGCCCCCACGGAGCGTCCCCGCTCTGGGCCTCCGTGCCGTGGTGAAAATGCCCCGCCCTTGCGTTCTCTGCGTTGCGGTTAAGTGTCCTCGTCTTTGCACTTTTTCATTTTTGTGTTGATTTTGCCCGGCAACCAGCGGCTTATGGGGGCCAGACCAATCAGTGCCATGAACTCCGGGCCGACCCTCTTAAACCGAGGCCCAAGGCCAGTGCCAGGCGGTCCGGGCGCGTTCGCGCCCCGCCGGAGCGCCGGCTTGCAGCCGGCTTTGGTCGTGCGAATGAAACGTGTGAACTCAACCGGGCAGGTTGTTGGACGGCATAAGCCGGTGCGCCGGAGCGCGGGTCTGCGCCCCCCGCAGCAGACACCCAGCCAATCCAAACCTGAAAACGGCTTTGACTTCCCCTTGCCATTGGCGTGCTGCGGCTCACAGAGCCGCGCTCCGGGGCTTCGCCCGGGCCGTCCCGTCCCGCACCAGGCGGGGTGTCAGCTTCATCCCTCATCCCTCATGATTCATCCTTTCCACCCGGGGAACCCGCTGCCAGCCCGCAGGGCTGGCATATTTGCAGTCTTCCCATCCCAAAAGCAATTCAAGCTCCGTCGGAGCGGCATCGCCTTGCCACGCCAGGTGCGCACCGGACGTTTCCTCATTTCCCGTTTGGGCAGCGGCGTCTCTGGCGAGCGCCGCATGACCGGCCGGCGGGATCCGGCGGCGGCGCGGGGAAAACTGAATCCGCGCTGTCACCGCTTGGTCGCCGAAAGAAATGTGACAATACCATTAACCGACCCTTTGCCGACGATGAACCGGGTGGGGTTCGTGTCAATGAACGGCACCGGGCTGGCGTAATTGATTTGGCCGAGCCCGGCAAATGCGCCGAAGGTGAACCGGTCGAAATAATATTGTCCTTCCGCCCCCAGTTGGAAAGTGTCCACCCCGTCCCGATACAAGCAACCGCCCGCGAGTCCGACCAGGCCAACGTCCGGATCACGCCAGAAGAAATGCCCGGCTCCGCCGTAAAAATCCCCATCCCCAATGTGGCTGTACAAGGTGTCCGCCTGAAAGCCCAGGGCGTGTGTGACGGGAACCGTGATGCCGGCGTCAACATTGTTGCCGGTGCAGGAATCCATCGTCCCGCCGGCATAACCAATCTGGCCATTCAATTCGGAGACGGCCGGGGCGGTTTGGGCCAGCAGCGAGCCTGCGCCCGCCAAAGCCGAAACGGTGGTTAGAAGGTGAAAGGCTGTGCGCCTACCATAGCCTGGCAGATTCAACGGAGGACGGATATCAAAGGTTGCCTTTCAAGCAGCAATGATTAAGCAACCAAAGCCATTGTTCGTCAATTTGTTTGTTCCCTGAGAATAATCCCGTAATCCCGTCCGCGCCAGTGGCAACGCCAGAATTGCATTGGCAACCGGCGGTCTTCGTTGGACACTGGCGCTGGACATGAGACCCAGGCGGTTTATTTTCATCGCCCTGCCGGCCGCGCTGCCCTCCGGTTGCGCGTCCTGGCCGAAGCCTGTTTCCCAAGAGGCAGCGCCGTTTGACGCGGCCAACCGGCTGACCAACACCATCACCACTTAATAAAACCAACCCAATTGGCATGAAGTCACATCTTATCCCCACTCTCGCGCTCGGATTGCTCGTGAATTCCGCGTTCGCGCAGGACAAGCCGGATCTTTCCGACCCGAAACAAAAGACGAGCTACGCCCTGGGCATGGACATTGTTTCAACCCTCAAGCGGGAAGAGGTTGACGTTGATCTAAAAGCGCTCGCCGCCGGCGTGGCCGACACGCTGGCGGGCAAACCCGGCCTCACCGCCGCACAACAAAAGGACGCCATGGCATCCTTGTCCAAAGACATGATGGCCAAAGCGGAGGCGCGAATCTCAATCATTGCCGCCAAAAACCTCACGGACGGACAGTCCTTTCTCGCTGCCAACGCCAAAAAGGAAGGCGTCATGGCCACCAGCGTCGTCGCACCAGACGGATCCAGCGCCGAACTGCAATACCAAATCCTCAAATCCGGAACCGGATCGTCCCCCGGGATCACCGACATTGTGGAGGTGAATTATGCCGGCAGCCTGATTGACGGAACGGTTTTCGACAGTTCGCTGCGGCACGGCACCGCCCCCACTTTCGGCATGAAGCAAGTCATCCCGGGCTGGACGGCCGCCCTGCGAATGATGAAAGCCGGTGACAAGTGGCGGTTGTTCATTCCCCCGAGTCTGGCCTATGGCGAATCCGCTCCGCCGCAAATCGGCCCCAACAGCACGGTCATTTATGACTTGGAATTGTTAAGTTTCTACACCCCGACCAGGACTAATTCCGCATCCGGCAAAATCCCCGCGCCCGCGCCGGTAAAATAGGATCGGCCTGTTCCGTCCGCCCGCCGGACGCATTTGTTTGATTCTTAATGGGAGCCATCCGCGAAAGCGCGCGGATGGCTCCTGATGCCTGACATCCAGAGTTCCGGATTCCAACCCCTGATTTGGATCGCTTAGTAGCTCTTGTATTGAGTGCCCAAAGCCGTCAGCGTGCCATTGGTGTTGAACAAGGCGGCGGTTTGCAGGACGCCGGTTCCAGGGGTGGTGCCGCAGTACCAGGAATAATCCAGCACATAGGACCGGCTCTTGAGCCCCGGAACGGCTGTGGCCATGAAGGACTCACAATCGGCCACCGTGATGGTCGTGGGCGTGGCCCAGTCCGTCGGGGCAAACTCGGTGACATAGACATTGTAGCCATAGTCATTGTGGATGCCGTCCACGTAACTGAGGAAGCTGCTGGCGCTGCTGTCGTAATTATGGATGGCCACGGCGTGACAAAGCAGTCCGTTGGCTTTGACCGCCGCCATGAACTCCTGCATCCAGGTATCCCCGTCATCCGCGCAGGCCGGAGAGATTAGGTTGCCAAAACCAATGGCTTTGGCCGCGATGCTGGCGTGCGTGTACCCCTGCAGCGCATAGGCCGTGGTCAGGTCGGACTGACTGGCGTTATCCGGTTCGTTGTACATCAGCAGCACGGGGGCGCCGCCATCCACGAGGGCGTCCAGCGCCGCGGTGTCCGCCGTCTGGGTGGCTCCATAGTAGCTCCACCACATCGGATAAAATTCAACTCCGGCCGGGAGGTTGCTGGGCGCGCCGGCACCCCAGTTGTAAGTCCACGTCGCGCCGACCAGGTTGGCATAGTTGCAGGAACCGGCGGTGCCTTTGGCTGCGGCCTGCGCCTGCGGGGCATGGCTCAACAACGCGACCGATGCGCCAAGCATCAGGCAGCAACTGCATTTTTTAAGTATTTGCATTTTTGTGTCTTTCGTTTTTTGATGTTTTCAGTTGGCATCGCCTGACGTTGTTGCCTGGCGATTCCATCCAAATCAAACAGACCTCACGCGTCGTGAAGGCATCTCTGATGCATCACAATGCATAAATGTGGTTGATTTGGAGCATAAGCAGTATGTCATATTCTTAAACGGCCGTCCATCCCCCAAATGGGTGATTCTGGGCCGTGTTCAAAAACAGATGATCATTCCTCACCCTCCCGCGGATTTCTGGCTGGCGGATCGCACACCCCGGCTAAAGCCTGGTTCTAACGGGGGTATTCCAACTCTCGGGGGTGTTTCCGGCGTGTCTATAAAGTCGGATTGGGTTTAATTGTGTCGGATCGCACCATTTTTTTGAGCGGGCAGACTTGGGTCTGGCCACGCGCGGCCCGGGCGTCCTGTTAAAATGCGGCGAATAATCGCCTCTCTCTCCCCAGGTGGCGGTCGCCGGGGAATCCGGTTCGCCAAGGTCTTTTTCCATTCGGACCGGTTCTGTTTGGTGATGGGCTGGCCGTCAATTTCGTGGCTGGGGATGCGTTGCCCCGTGGGGAGGCAGTTGAGCTGGACGCGGTTTGTTTGCCCGGCCCGCCGTCTTCGGGACGGGTGCAGGGAGGGTTGCGCAGTCTTTTGGAGGGACGGCCATTTTTTCGGAGCGGGTGGTGTTCACGGCTTTTTATTTCGATTTTGCCCCCGTTGGGAAAAAACGCTCGTTACCTGGCAACGAAAAATGGCGGTTGTTTATGTTTTCTCTTGACATAACCCAAACCATTCAACTTCAATGAGTTGCCAATCATGTCAAGCAAAATCGTCACCCCGCTCCGTTACTGGGCAACGAAAATGACGGGGAAATAATTTTCCCGCCGGCGCTCAGGGATCTTCCGTCGGCGGGTCGAAAGCGTCCGGGGGCGTCATGGCGGTGGCTGGCAGGGTGTTGGCCCGGGGATCATGCTGGCTCTTGTAATAGGCGCGCAGGGCTTCAATCATCATCATTTGCTGTTCCTTCGTCCTGGGAATTTGCGGGTTCTGCCCCTCCTGGTCATCCCCGCCGCTGAGATAGGGGGGGATTCTGCCGCTCCCGATGGTGCCAACCAGGTTTGGCTTGGGGCGCCCCGGCATCGTCCCGGGCATTCCCGTGATGGACGCCCCATTGGTCGTCGCGTTGGGGAGGGGTATAACCTGCACAATTCCATGATTGTTGAAAGTCACCGATCCGGCCAGTTCGTTAATCTGCACGACCTCAATGTCATCCTGCCGCTGGCCTTCGCCAAGGATGTAGGCCGTTTCCTTGGGGATTGGTCCGCTCTTGGCCCCGCTGGCCACTTTGAACAACACCTGCAATTGTCCAAAAATGGACATGATGCCATCGGGTTTGATGATGTGGGTGGGGGTGGCGTCCTGTGTGGGTGTTGGGACCGGTGGCTGGAAAGACAGGGCAAAGACATTGCGCACCGCAATCGCCGCATAAGGATTATCCGGCGACAACACGGGTTCCGCCCGGGCACCGGGGTTCAAAACCACTGCGCCCGCGCAGCAAACCGCCATGGTGGTCAGCCGCTTCATTGTTTCCGTCACTTTACTAGGTCAAATCCCAACGTCAAACAGAAGTTGCGTTCCCACCGGGACCAGGCGGGATTTGCGGAGCACACATTTGCGGAGCGCACTTGCTTTTGGCCCGGCGAATGGCAATTTACCGGCATTGAATTTATGCTGACCCAGGAAAATATTCAAACTGCGCTGAAAGCCGTGAAATATCCGGGCTATTCCCGCGATATTGTTTCCTTCGGCCTGATCAAGGAGATTTCCGCCGCGCAAGGCGCGGTGAGCGTGGTGATGGAATTGACCTCCGCCAATCCTGACGCCGCCCGGCAGATTCGGGAGGAGGCCGAACGCGTGTTAAAAGGGCTGCCCGGGGTGAGCCACGTCCATGTGGAGGTCCGCCAACCCGCCGGCGGTGCGGCGGCCCCCAAGGGTGGCGGTCAAAACCGCGTTCCGGGCGTGAAACGCGTCATGGCGGTCGCCAGCGGCAAGGGCGGGGTGGGCAAATCCACCTGTTCCGTGAATCTGGCCTGCGCCTTGCGGCATCTGGGCGCGCGCGTGGGACTGCTGGACTGCGACATTTATGGACCGAGCATTCCGCTCATGATGGGCATCCACGAGCGGCCAACCGTCAACGAGGCCGGCCAACTGGTTCCCCCGGTGGCGCACGGCATCAAAGTGATGAGCATCGGCCTCTTGTTGGAGGATGATCAACCGGTAATCTGGCGCGGACCGATGATCACCAAAACCATCCAGCAATTCCTGATGGCGGTGGACTGGGGCGACCTGGATTTTCTGCTGGTGGATTTGCCGCCCGGCACGGGCGATGCCCAGCTTTCGCTCTGTCAGACCGTGCCCCTGGATGGCGGCGTGGTGGTGACCACTCCGCAGGAGGCGTCCCTGGGGGTGGTGCGCAAAGGAATCGGAATGTTCGTCAAAGTCCATGTGCCCATTCTCGGTTTGGTGGAAAACATGAGCTATTTCACCACCCCGACCGGTGACCGCGTGGAAATTTTCGGGCACGGCGGCGGCCGGGCGGAAGCCACGCGACAGAAGGCCCCGTTTCTGGGCGAAATACCCATTTTCACCGCCATTCGTGAAGGCGGCGACGCGGGCACGCCGATCATGGTGTCCGCGCCCAATCACGCGGCCAGCCAGGCGTTCCTGCAAATCGCCAGGAAATTATTGTGATAAAAAAGCCGGCCGCGCAACGCGCGGCCGGCTGGGAAAAGTCAGTTGATGTCAGGTGCGCCACTCAGGGCTTGGGAGCGCCGGGAGTCGCATTCGGATTCGGATGCAGGAGGACAAATTCACCGCGGCGGTTTTTCGCCCAGGCAGCTTCATCGTGGCCGGGATCCGCCGGTTTGTCCTTGCCGTAGCTGATGGTTTTGACGCGGTCCGGACTGAGGCTCTTCTTGGCCAGTTCTTCGCGCAGGGCCAGCGCCCGGCGTTCGCCCAGGGAGCGGTTGTATTCTTCCGTGCCCCGTTCATCGCAATGACCTTCAATCAGCAGCTTCAGGGAGGTGTCCCCGGCCAGCGCGGCCGCCACCGCTTCCAGATTCGACTTTTCAGAGTCTTTGACCACCGCGCTGTCAAAGGCGAAATGCACTGTGTAATTCTTCAGGGCGTCGCGGTCCTGAATCATCCCCTCAAACAAGTCGGGATTGGCGGTCGGTATGCCGCTGCCGGGGCCGAAGGGATTGGGATTCACCATGGGCGGCTGCTCGGAAGTGACGGGCGTCCCGGGCGGCAGGGTCGGCTGGTTGCCACTGTCAGACACCGTCGGTTCGGGCGAAGCCGGCAGTTTGGTCATCTTCACCGGTTGGTGTTTGCAACCAGCGCCAGCCAGGGTGACCGCAAGCGCGAGCGCCAGCGGATAAATCAGTTTCATGCTTTTCATATTTTTTCTCGGTTCAGTGTCGGTTAAATCAGTCCAATTAATCAATTAAATTGTTATCCCATCATCGGGCCCAGGCCGGCTGGGAATCGTTGCCCGAAATCCGTCGAATATCCTTGACCTGTTTGGTCATCACGTCAAGCACAGACAGCGCATAAGTATAACCCACCCGCCGCGTGAACACCAGCGTCCGTGAGTTGGGGGACCACGACGGATCCTCGCCCGTGACGAGCACCACCGGCGAAATGCCCCCCGCCGCCGGCACCACACAGATGTCAAATTCATATGCCTGCCGCGTGAAAGCGATCCACTTACCGTCCGGCGACCAGTCCGGTTCAGTGGGATTCGAAACTCCCGGCGTCGGGATGACCTGCAGGGCCCCCCCTGCGGCTGGCACCTTGGCCAGCACGCGGCGCTCGCGGATTTTCGTCGCGAAACAAATCCATTCTCCGTCCGGCGACCAGCACGGCGAGGAATCCTCGGTGGTGGAAGTCAGTTTTTTCGGGTCCGTGCCGTCCGCATTGGCCACCCAGATGTTCGGGCTGCCACTGCGGCTCAAGACCATGGCCAGCCGCTTGCCGTCCGGGGACACCGCCGGGGCGGTGTTCAGCCCCGAATATTTGGCCACAATCATCCGCTGCCCGGAACTCAGGCTGTTGTAGAAAATATCCGGATTCCCCGGATAATACGAGGTGTAATACAAGGCCAGTTTTCCCGGCACCCACGCGGGGGCCGCCACGATCGTGTCGTCGTGTGTGACCGCCTGGGCGTTATGCCCATCGAAATCAGACACATAAATCTCGCTGTGCCCCGGCGCGATTTCCTTCTTGAACGCGATTTTGGTCAGGCCAATTCCCGGTTTTTGCGTGACGGCCTGGACGATGTCGTTGGCGAAGAAGTGCGCCTGCCGCCGCAAACTCGCCCCGGAATAATTGCGCGTCAGCACGGTTTGCCGGGAAATCCGGTCCACGACGCTGCCGGTAACGTTGCCGGCATCGCTGCCGCTGATTTGAAATTGGGCGGCGTCCGGCGAGACAAAGGAGAATCCCTGAACAAACAGGTCGAATTTCAAAACCTCCAGCCCCTCGCCGCTGAAGCCGGAGAGCGAGACCGGGATGGGTTTGGTCTGGCCCATCACCGTGATGTTCTTTTCAATCGTGAGGCTTTCCTGACCACGCGCCTGCGGCAACGCCCCGAGGGTGAGGGCGACGGCCAGGCCGAAGTTAACCGTTTTTAAATAATATTTGTTCATTCGATCATCCGTTTGGCTTTAAGGTTGAAGTTGATGTTGTAAGATCGTTCTTTGTCGGTTGAGCCTTCCGGAAACTCGTGAATGAATTTCACGCGCTCCAGCACCCGGCGCACCGAGGCATCCACCGCCGCATCGCCGGAAGGCTCGGTAAGGTGTGCGGAAATCACCGTGCCATCACTGGCAATCACCACATGCACCAGGGGGTTGGCGTTGTCGTTATCCGCGTCGTCCGGCGGAATCCAAGCCTGTTCGTAGATACTTTTGACAATCTGCCCGTAATTGGCGTAGGACGCGCTGCTGTTGCCCGGCATTTCGACGTCCGTGCTGTGGGACAAATTATGCTCCAAACTGCCGGTGATCCGGCTGATTTCACGCTCTCGTTTTCGCTCCTCGTCACGTTCGGCCCTGGCCTCGGCACGCTCCTCGGCCTCCTTTTGGGCGGTGTCGTCGTGCGTTTTGGTCACTTTGCGCACCACGGTCTTGGTAATGTCCACCTCGATTTTATGCTTCGGTTTTAACGGCAGCGGACTGGGCTCCTCGGTGGTTTTTTCATCCGGGGTGTCCGGCTCCTCGGTTTTGGGCGGCTGGACCGGTTGTTCCGGCGTCACCACCGGTTTGGGCGGTTCGGGAGTCGGCTCGGGCGGCGGGGTGACCGGGGTTGGTGGCGTGACAGGGGCGGCGGGGGGCGGCGTCGCCCTGGCCACTCCGCTGTTCAACGCGGCATCAATGGCCGTGAGCGGGATGACCTTGAGCATGGGCAGATTATCCGGCGGGGTTTCCCGGCGGAAAAAGCCCGGACCCACAAACAAAATCAGCACCAACAGCCCATGAAGGCTGGCGGTGGCGATGACGCATTTTTTCTGAAGCGGATTCATCGGTCGGGCCGCGGGTCGGTGGCCATGGCGATCGTTATGCCGTTTTTCTGGCAGGTGTCAAACAGGGCGGCCAGCAATTCATAACGCGCGTCGCGGTCCACCCGGATGTACGCGATCAAATTCGGGTTCTCCCGGGCCTCCTCGACCAGCCGGTGGACGAGCTGCGCCTGGGTCAGCCGTTGCTTCTCAAATTTGTAGAGGCCCAGACTGGTGATTTCCACCGTACGGATGTTGCTCTTGTCGACCTTCTGATTCACCCGGCCGCCGTGCGGCAGCTTCAGATCAATGCTCTGCTCCAGCAACGGGGTGGTGATCACAAAGATGATCAGCAGCACGAAGGCAAGGTCCAGCAGCGGGGTGATGTTGATCTCACTCAACGTCACCAGGTGGCTGCGCTCGGAAAACCTTCTCATGGCCGTATAAAATCAATTCACTCTTTCTCGTCCGCCAGAAATTCCGTTTCCATCCGGGAAACCAGTTCCTGCGCGAAATTATCCAGGCCCACCGTAAACGCCCGCAGGTTGTGGACGAGCCAGTTGTAACCAAACATCGAGGGAATGGCCACGAGCAATCCGGCCACCGTGGTGACGAGCGCGGCGGAAACACCCGGGGCCATCGCCGCCATCGTGGCACTGCCCTGCTGGGCAATGCCGGCAAACGTGCTCATCACCCCCCAGACCGTCCCCAGCAACCCGATGAACGGCGCGCCGCTCACGGCAATCGCCAGCAAAATCAGGCCTGATTCCAGCTTTAAACATTCCTGCGCCACGACGTTTTCCATGGCGCGTTTGACGTGCTCCATGTGCTTGAGCGAGACATGCTGTTTGCTGCGTTCGCCCTCCGGCCCGCGCAACCGTGTGCTCAGGTTCACACACCCCGCCTGATAGACCGCATACAATGGGCAGCCCTCCACCTGCAATTTCCGGTCGAAAATCTCGAGCACCGACTTCTGCGCCCGGAACTCCTCGCTGAAATAATGGTTCAGCTTATGTGCCCGCCGCATTTGGATGGCCTTGGACACCATCACCGACCAGGCCAGAATGGAAAAAATGATCAGGAAAAAGATGATGATCCGCGCCTCAATGGTGGCCTGTTCCCAAATATAGACCAATTCCCACTTGTTGGAAGCGGTTCCTGCAACGGCAAAAAGATAGAATTCACCCATAAATCATGCGACTGGTGATCCGACCGTGAGGAACCGAGCGGTCGGACGGCAGGCGGTCGTAACACGTCCTACCGCGGGGGATTATTAGACACCGCCCGTTAAAATCCAAGCATTTTTCGTGGAAAAATCAAGGCCGGGCCAAGAGGTTCCGGCAGGCAAAACTTTGCAAAAACCTGTCCGAATTGGAGCCAGAGGCCTTCTATGCTTCGAAATTCAGCTTTAGTTTTGCGCCCCGACCGCCCGGTAAAAGCGGCTGCTGAAGTTGGTTGCCGCCGGATCACAGACATTAATCGTCGTGTTCGTGCCCGTAAAGTTCGTCAGGGTCTCCCAACTGGTCAGGTTTGTGGAGACCTCGATCGAACCGCCGGCCACGCCGGTGATTTGCAGGCTGAACGCCCGCCCGCCGACCGTCGGGCGCGGGGTCATCACCAAGCGTGCTGAAGGGGTGGGGCTGACCACCTTCTGGGCGGCGGCACCCTTGGTTGCGACGACGTTGGTGACGACCACGGACACGGTGTTGGTCACCGAGTCATTGCCGCCCAGGTTGAGGGCATAGGCATTGATGAGGTTGGTCCCGGCGGTCAGGCTGAGATTGGGTGCGGACCAGTTTTTAAAATGATTGGTGGTGGTCGCGAGCCACCAGGTGTTGGTGCCGATCTGGCACCACACCGCCGTCACCTGCCAGTTGTCGCCGGCCGTACCGGTGACGGTCACCAGTGTGTTGCTCAAGCGCTGATGGGCCGACGGGCTAATAACCGTCAGCACCGGCCTGGATGTTTCCGTCAAGGTGGCGGTTAACGCCAGGTTTGGGGCCATCATAAACTGCACGGTGGCCTGGTTGGTCAACGTCCCGCCCAATCCGTTCGTCGCCCCGGTCCAGTCCGTGAAGGCGAAGCCCGTGGCGGGCCTGGCTGTCAGGGTGTAGTTGCGCCCGACCTCCAGCCACGCGTTGCTGTCGTTGGGTGCTTGTTAAACAACACCCCGTCCACACTGCTGTAATCGGGGTTGTCCTCATTCACCGTGATGGCCGTCAGGGCGGTGCAGGATCCAAACGCTCCAGTTCCGATGCTGGTGACGCCCTTGGGAATCGTGACCTTCGTCAGCTTGCCGCAGCCGGAAAACGCGCCGCTTCCAATGGTGGTGAGGCTGCCGGGCAGCGTGATGTTGGTCAGCCCGGTGCATCCATTGAACGCCCCGATGCCAATGCTGGTGACGCTGTTGGGAATTGTACAGCTTCCCGGGAGGGCCTCCGGACATTGCACCAGCGCGGTCTGACGCTGGTTGAACAACACCCCGCCCGCACTGCTGTAATCCGGGTTGTTTTTATCCACCGTGATGGAGATCAGGGCAGGACAATCTCCGAACGGAGGAGCCGGCAGGTTGGTGACGCTGTCCGGCAGACTGGCATTCGTCAGGCTCAGGCATTCCCAAAACGCCGTCGGGCCCAGACTGAGCACCCCATGGGGAATCGTTACGCTGGTCACGCCCGGCCAGTTCCCGGCCCTGGACACCAGCGTCACGCCCGGCAAGATGGTCGGAACGGCCAGAACCGCCGGTCCCGGCAGGCCAATCCGGGTGACCGGCAGACCGTTGATGGTGGCGGGAATGGTCACCGCTCCGCCTGGTCCATAGTAACCCGTGATCGTGATTGTGCCGTTGATATTGGTGTAAAGGTATTGCGCCTGTGCCGCAGAGGCCGCCCACAGCAACAGACCGAAAAGGACCGACAATGCTTTTTTCACGGTTTCACTTCCAAACCTGATTTTTAATTACCGGACAGCAGGCAATTGTTGACGTTGCCCTGCTCCTGCTGAATGGCTTTTGAGATGCCAGAGCCGCCGGCTCTCGTCAAGCCTTAATGGAACGAAATTTGGCGGCGCGGACCGGACTAGGTGCGTCGTGGTGGAAACGGTGACGGGGGGCGTGGAAAATTTTATTTTTTAACCGTTCGTTTGCGTGTCTTTCCGTGTTTTATCGTTCTGGCCCCGGTTTTTATCAACCGCCTCCCCCCTTCACCAACATGCCCGGGGCGACCGGTGTTCATGGGCTCTCCCCTGAACCGAGAAAGAAGATGGCACAATGGGTCGGACGTGCAAAGTCCCATCATTAAAAAATATTTGAACCCGCCAGCCAGGGGCAAGTGGTTGTTAGTCAATGTGATACGGAAAAACCGGGGCCGGGGGGGGCGGAATTTTTTATTTTGGGGGGGGAGGCTGACGGCCTTGATAAGAGGGCGGGATTTTACGCCGGGTAAACGGGGGAATTTCCCGGATGGTCATTGGATCATCCAGTACATCGGCACAGCTGAAACTGCCGAGAAACACCAGCGCCGTGATCACTTTGAGCAGGCCGCTGAAGGGCTCAAGTCGCGGATGCAATCCCCAAAACCAATGAGCGTGGATGAAAACACCGACGGCGAGGAAAGCGACCGCCAGGGCGATGGCGGCAGAACCCTGGAGGTCGAGTTTTGAATCATTGTCTCCACAGAAGCGGGCATGACCGGTGCGCAGGCAATGCACGCCATGGGCAATCGGGAGGAATGCAAAACCGACGCCGAGCAGCCACATCTTGAGTCGGCCTCCTGATGGGGCACAGGCCAGATCTTCCGCGTCGTCCAGGGCGGTGTGATGAATTTTATTGGTCCAAAAGCCCATATGCGTGAGTCTGTCCCGCTGAAAATGCCGGGCGGTATTTCCCGCCACCGCCGGCCACCTCGTGGATGGCCACCGCACTGCCAAGCCTCAGGTCCCGCAAGACACATCGAAAAACCCCATCCCAGTACGGGCACAGGGCCAGCAGACCTTTTCCAGCGTCCCTTGCGGGACGCGTTGATTTTTTAATGACCTTGTTACCAGCCACTGCGTAGCTGGCTAATGTCCGGGGTCCCTACGGGACGAGAACGCGCGACCCCCCACAACATGCGTCGCGGAACCCAGGCGTCCACCATGGTGAGGTCAACATCAATGAATCTGTTCGCGTTTTTCATCAGTGGGGAAAGGCCCCCCGGCACACCGGATTATTCGCGCAGAGTGGCTTGCAATTGCGCCTTGAAGGCGGTCACCAACTTGTCATGCGCGGCGTTGACTTCCCCATCGGTCAGGGTCCGGTCGGCGGCGCGATAGGTGAAGGCGTAGGCCAGGCTCTTCTGGCCTTCGGGAACGTGTTTGCCCCGGAAGACGTCGAAGAGTTCCACGCTCTCGAGGTTGGCGGGCTTGGTTTGTTTGACGGTGGTCAGCACGGCCTGGTGCGTGACGGCTTCCGGCACGAGCAGGGCGACGTCGCGGCGGCTGGACGGGAATTGCGGGAGCGGCTTGAAGGCCTTGCCGGGGTTGCGTTTGGACAACAGCAAATCCAGGTTGAACTCGGCGAGAAAGACGGCGTCGCGCAGGTCGTACTTTTTGGCCAGGGCGGGGAGCAACTGGCCAAGCTGGCCGAGCGGCAGTTTTCCCCCGAGGGTGATGGCGGCGGATTCGAGCAGCAAGGGCGTGCTTTCCGGGTTTTTGGTGAAGACGATCCCGCGCACCCCAAACTGTTCGAGCAACTCTTCGGCGAGGCCCTTGAGGTCGTAGTTGTCAAACTTGGCGTCGCGTTCGCCGCCGCTCCAGAATGGCAGGCTGCGCTGGCCGGTGAGGGCCAGGGCCACACGGCGCTCCTCCTTGGGCAGGCCGCCGGCGTCGGTGAAGACGCGGCCGATTTCGAACAGCGCGACGTCGCCCTGCTTGCGGCTGAGATTGATCCGCAGCGAATCCAGCAGCCCGGGCAGCAGGGAGGGGCGCAGGATGTTCATGTCGCTGCTCAGCGGGTTTTCCAGGGCCACA
>CAZUBG010000095.1:0-19354 GCA_964618545.1 uncultured Bifidobacteriaceae bacterium
CCCCAAAAAAACCAGCCGTTATTTCAAAATCGAAGAATTTTGTCTCACACCCTCCTAATTCCCCTCCGCCAACCGGCCATTCGTGAAATGGGCGGTGTGGCCCAGCCCCCCATTTTCCGACCATTGAAAAGCCGGCCCGTCGGCAACCAAACCAAAAAAGCGCCGGTCCAGATCGCGCGCCCGGGGATTCGTATCCCAAGTGGACTGGCTCCTTTTCCGGCCGTTCGGCCAGAATTGCGTCCAGACACTGCGGTTGCCTTGCAAATCGTGCGACCAATGCCACATTTTTGTCCCGTCCGGCGACCAAAAGGTTTCCTCGCCGGTCTTGCGCCCGCCCGCGTAATTAACTTCGTGCTGCATCACGCCGTTTTCGTAATAATCGGTTTCCCGCCCGTCGAGCAAATACCGACCGTGCGGACAAATCCGCGCGCTCCACCGGGACCTCACCCGCCCGTTCGGATATTGTTCAGAGTAATCCTGAATCCCGCCGCCGGTGCCTTCCGGGACGAGATCGCCGTTGGTCGAAAGGATCCACGCTTCGTTGAATTCATAGTGCAGGCAAGGCTGCGTCTCCGTCGTCAACAGATGGATCACGCCGTTCGGGGCCTGGCGCGCGGTCACATAGCCAAGGGTGCCGTTGGTGCCGCGCTCGTGATTCGGCAGTTGCACGGGCAGGGGTTTAATTTGCCACGAAGCCCCGTTGTTCGTCGAGACCGCCACGAAGCAGCCATTCCCAAATTTCCAGCCCTCGGGCGGCGGCCGGTCGGCCTTGTGCAGAAAAGCGTCGCTCGTGAAAAACAAATCCCCATCCGCCAGCCGGATCATTGACGGCCGCTGGCCGCTGCCCAAAGGCGGAAACGGCGAAGCCGTGCTCGCGCTCCAACCGGCCCCCCAATTCGTCGAGATGTTTTCGGGCGACCAGCCGTTGATGCTTGCATTCTTCCCGCCAATGGACAGCAAATCCCCCCGGTCCGACCGCGGCACGATCACCGAGTGACGGCCCCCCGTCCGCCCCTCCATTTGCCGCCAGTGAACACCCTCGTCCAGGCTGCGCCACAGAAAACTGGTGGCCTTGTCGCCGTCCATCGCAAAGTAAACCCCGCCCGCCGGCCCGCGAAACGCACTCGTGATCGGCTGCGCCGCAAAGTGCTCCGCCGGCCGGTCCAGTTGCGGCAGCGACAACACCCAGGTGGCGCCGTTGTCCCAGGAGGTGGCGATTTTGAACGGCGCCCAGTTCGAAAACCCGCGCCCGCCCCCGAAAAACCAGATCCGGCCGCCATCCCGCCACAGCAGGCCGGACTGGTCGTTGAGATTCTTGAAGTCAAAAAACAGTTCCGGCGGATCCCATTCCTCCGCACCCCAGCGCAAGCGCGCCTGCACAAAGGTCGTCGTCGTCGCACTCTCGCTTTCCCCCGGCGGGGTGCTGAACCAGACGGCCAGCGCATCCCCGTTCGGCAGAATTTCAAAACCCGGGGAATGATTGTGCGTGAACACCGCCGGGTCCAGGCCCGTCAGCGCGGCGAGGTTGTTCGTGGCGTTCTCCGGCGGAATCGGCAGGGCAAAGCGGACCGTGAAATAGGGGATCTTTGGGTCCGGCCCCAACCGGGCGGGTGCGGTGCCTTGTTTGACGGCGCACTGGCTGAACGGCACCGGACGAAGCACGCCGTCGCCCGTCAGACCGGGCGTCGTCAGCGTGAATCCCGCCGCCGCGACTTGCGCGGTCAAGTGGGGCTGCGCCCGCACCGCCGGACAAAATGCGGTTGCCAGCGCCAGCCACAGGGCCAGGCGCCGGCCGGACGATAACATTGCAGTCGGAGGCATGCTGTTACGAATGATCAATGATACCGCCAACCGGTGTCCCGCGTCAGGCAAATAGCGCGGAATCCCTGGCGAATATTGCCAACCGCGCCGGGGGGATCGCCGGGGGACTGCAAAGGTTTGCAAAAACCTGTCGGCAACGAAGGAAAAATCAATCGGTTCTGTGCGTGTTTTTCCGTGTTTTGGCGTGTTGCCGGCCTGACCGGCACCGCAGCGGAACGCCGATAAACGCAGATTCATGCGAACAGAATCTCCGTCGGCCCCCCCGCCCCGTGCCGCACCGCCCACCGCCAAAGACCTGATCATCTTCATGCCTGACAGGATCGCCTGGCGGGTGGGACATCCGCAGGGGCACCCTCAAAATAGTTAAAAAAATATCCCATGGGTTAACCTGTTGTCAGCCAACGGCTTGGGAGGAAACCAGGCCCGGGCGGGTGAAAATACCCGCAAAGACGGGATTTTAAACCACAAAAGGACACGGGGAGGGGTGATCACCGATGTCTGCGTAACGCAAGGCTGCGCTCGGCAGGAGGGTGGCTGATTTGAAATTCCCGCATAAACCTTGTGAAATTTAATGCGGGTGATTTAATCTGATTAATGAAAAAATACACTGCTTACCTCACCAACACGGCCACGGGAATCACCAGCATTTCCTTTAATGCCACCACGTTTGAAATCAAAAATGGTTTCGCCGGGTTCTACGACGAAAAGAGCATGACCGTGGCCGCGTTTTCGACCGCGTCTTTTGCCGGTTTCGTGGAGGAATCCGCGCAGCCAAACAACATGGGGACGGTGAAGTAAACCGGGCGGTGTCACGGCGCACCTCCCGTTGCCCGCACCCGCCTGAGCCAGCAAATTCCCGGGACCCTAACGGTTTCCTTTAATGGCATATTCCAATGCCAGGCACCATTTCCGGCTCACTTCCAGTCCCTGCAAAACCGCCTTTTTCAAATCCGACCCACCTTAATCAAGGGCGGGATGAGCCCGATTCCGAAAAAACTCGGCATTTTGCCCCCCCTTCTGCGAAACTTGAGCTAAATTGAATTTCCAGAACTATTTTGCAGGAGGCGGTGAATCTCGTTTGTGTTTTTTCCGGCTTCAGTTTCTACAATCAAATCAGAATCCCGGCCCAATACATTTGCGATATGACTGATTTCTGGATCCTCGATTTGCGGACGTCCAAACAAAAATGCGGCTCTGGTAATTTTTTTGCTCGATTTGTTCGTTCTTGGCACGCTCGTTTCCAAGTGTGAAAAAGCCCATTCCAATTGTGGAGGACCGTCATCGCAGTTGTGATCTGCTGGATACGCCCAAATTAAGCCCGTCCATTAGCGGCGCAGAGGACATGAAGACAGCCGGACGGGCGGGGAAGGCCGGGAACTGCAAGATGAACAGAACGAAGCCCATGAAAGTTGCTGTTCCAAATCACGACTTTCTCGGTCGCGTTTCTCGGTAACGAAATAACGTCAAAATCTCTCATTCCCCTTGACACACCTTAACACCTTCCGACTCAACGGGTTGCCAACGGTGTCAAGGGGAATCCTCGTCCCATCACGTTACTGGGTAACGAAAATGACCGTTCGATTATTTTTCTTCCGGCCGGTTTCTCCGGCGGTTCCCCGGCCCCAACCGCCCCCCGTTCACCGGAGCCACCGGGCGCCCGTCCGGCGGCCCCCGCGACCGGGTTGTCCCGGCGGCCGGTTCAAAGGGGCGCCCGGGGAGGGCCCCGGGCCCGCCATCCCCGTGGTTTTTCGCCCGGCCCGCGCTTTCATCCCTTTACCTTTCCCCCGAAATGGGGTAAGCATTAGCCCATGAATAATTTTTTGGTGCCGATTGTGGTGGAACAAACCGGGCGCGGCGAACGGAGCTGGGATATTTATTCCCGGCTGCTCGTGGACCGCATCATCTTCCTGGGCACGCCGGTGGATGACATGGTGGCCAACGTCATCATCGCCCAACTCTTGTTTCTCCAAATGTCGGATCCCAAAAAGGACATTCATCTCTACATCAATTCCCCCGGCGGCAGCGTCACGGCCGGCCTGGCGATTTACGACACGATGCAATACATGACCTGCGATGTGAACACCTACTGCGTGGGCCAGGCGGCCAGCATGGGGGCCGTCCTGTTGTGCGCGGGCACCAAGGGCAAACGCTTTTCCCTGCCCAACGCGAACATCATGATCCACCAGGTGCTCGGGGGGGCCGAAGGCCCGGCCAGCGACGTGGAAATCCGCGTCAAGCACATGCTCAAGCTCAAGCAGCGCCTGAACGGCATTCTTGCCAAGCACACCGGCAAACCGGTCGAACAGGTGGAGAAAGACTGTGACCGCGACAATTTCATGTCCGCCGAAGAGGCCAGGGCCTACGGTTTGGTGGACCAGGTCGTACAATCCCAAAAGGAAATCGCCGTCGAGAAAAAGCCGTCGGATTTCTGAGCGCCCCAACCCGATCCCCAATAAAAACATGGCCAGACCCACCAATCTCACAATGTGCAGCTTCTGCGGCAAGTCCCACGCCGAAGTGCGGAAGCTCATCTCGGGTCCCGGCGTGTACATTTGCGACAACTGCGTCATCCTGTGCAAAAATGTCCTGGACCGGGAATTTGAGCTGCAAGCCCAGAAAAAACAGGCCAAATTGACCGTGCCCAAGCCGGCCGAAATCAAGCGCCAGTTGGACCTTTTTTGCATCGGGCAGGAACTGGCGAAAAAGACGCTGGCCGTGGCCGTGCACAATCATTACAAGCGCATTCAGACCGAACCAAAGGCCGAGCCCGCCAAGCCGGACGCGGAATTGACGGAAAAAGCCGGCCCCCGTCCCTACGCCGACGTGGAGATTGAAAAGAGCAACATCCTGATGATCGGGCCCACCGGCTCGGGCAAAACGCTGCTCGCGCGCACGCTGGCCAAGATCATTGACGTCCCCTTTGCCATCGCGGACGCCACCACCCTGACCGAGGCCGGCTATGTGGGCGAGGATGTGGAAAACATCGTGCTGCGCCTCCTGCAAAATGCGGATTACGACGTCAAGCGCGCCCAGCGCGGCATCATCTACATTGATGAAATTGACAAGATCGCCCGCAAAACCGAAAGCGCGTCCATCACACGGGATGTTTCCGGCGAAGGGGTGCAGCAGGCGCTGTTGAAAATTTTGGAGGGGACCGTCTGCAACGTGCCGCCCCAGGGCGGTCGCAAGCATCCCCAGCAGGAATACATCCGGGTGGACACGACCAACATTCTCTTCATCTGCGGCGGCGCGTTCATTGGACTGGAGAAAATCATTCAACGCCGGCTGGGCCGCAACACCATGGGCTTTGGCGCGCTCGCGGAGGCCCGCAAAGTCGCCAACGCCCTGCAGGACGAACTGCTCCCGCAGGTGGAACCGGAGGACTTGCTCAACGCCGGCTTTATTCCCGAATTTGTGGGCCGCCTGCCCATCGTGACCACGCTTGAACAATTGTCCGAGCAGCAGATGGTCAGCATCCTCAGCGAGCCGAAGAACGCCCTGACCAAGCAATTCGCCAAGCTCATGGCCATGGAAGGCGCGGAACTCGAATTCACGCCCGAGGCGTTGAGCGAACTGGCGGCGCAGGCGCTGAAGAAAGGCACCGGGGCGCGCGCGCTGCGCGGGTTGATCGAAAAACTCATGCTCGACCTCATGTACGAGGTGCCGGACGAGAACAATATTCTTTCCATCAAAATCACCCGCCCGGTCGTGCTGGGCGAAGGCAAACCCGTGGTGCGCCGCAAGCAGGACGCCAAAGCCGCGTAAGGGTCCGCGGCCGGTCGTGCCTTCCCCATGCAGGCCGAAACCAATTACACCCACCAGTGGCTGCGCTCCGGGGATGAAATATTTCCCGCGCTGCTCGCGGCCATCGAGACGGCCCGCCAGTCCATCTGTTTGGAAATCTATATTTTCACCCCCGGCCCGCTGGGAAATTCCTTCCGCGCCGCCCTCGGGCGCGCCCGGGCGCGCGGCGTGCAGGTGCGCGTGCTGCTGGACGCCCTGGGTTCAGTCTCCCTGCCGGCGGATTACTGGCGGTCCCTGCGCCAGGCCGGCGCGGAAGTCCGGCAATTCAACCCCGTCGCCCTGAAGCGGCTCTGGATTCGCAATCATCGGAAACTCCTCGTGTGCGACGACCGGGTGGCCGTCGTGGGCGGCTTCAACCTGGCCCCGGAATATGAGGGCGACGGCCTGCATCGCGGCTGGTGCGATGTCGGCCTCAAAATCGAGGGACCGCTGGCCGCCCAACTGGCCGCTTCGTTCACCGGGCTGTTTGAGCGCGCCGATTTTGACCACAAGCCTTTTGTGCGGCTCCGCAAATCCGCCGACAAAAAAGCCGTGGAATGGCCGAATGCGCAAATCCTGCTGAACGGTCCGGGGCGCGGGCCGGGCCCGTTTCAAAGCCTTCTGCAACAGGATCTGGCCCGGGCCGCCCGGGTGCAAATCATGGCGTCCTATTTTCTCCCGCCCCGGCCGCTCCGCCGGGAACTCCTGCGCGTGGTCAGGCGCGGCGGCCGGGTTCAATTGATTCTGCCCGGCCGGTCCGACGTGCAGCTTTCCAAGCTCGCCACGCAGAGCTTGTACCAACGGTTTTTGAAGCGGCACGTTGAAATCCACGAATATCAGCCGCAAATCCTCCACGCGAAACTTCTGATTGTGAACGACACGGTCTATCTCGGGTCGTCCAACCTGGACCCGCGCAGCCTGCGCATCAATTACGAACTGATGCTGCGCTTCGAGAATGCGGCGATGGCGGCGGAAGCGCGCCAAATCTTCGCCGACAGCCTGCTGCACACGCGCCCGGTGACGGCCAAAGCCTGGCACCGGTCGCAGACCTTCTGGGGCCGGCTCAAACAGCGCTGGGCTTACTTCCTGCTGACCAAAATTGACCCGTATCTGGCCCGCCGCCAATGGCGCGCCCTGCCGAAGTGAAATGGCGCGGGAAGGCCCGCCGCCCGGAGGATTTTCGGCGATCCAAATTGACAGCCGCGGGTCCGTTCATTATTATTCTGTCAATCCCTTTTTGTTGTGAAAAAAACCTCCAGGTCCAACCACCGGTTTTCCACGAAAATCCAGAACCCCATCGTCTTTTGCCTGCTGGCCTGGCTGTGGGCCGCCAGCCCGGCACGGGCCAATATTCCGGGCGGCGGCACGGGCACCGGCCCGAACGTCACCGTGGTGAACAACGGGAACGGAACCGTGACCCTGGCCAACGGCCTGGTTTCGATTTTGTGCAACACGGGCTCGGCCACCCTGACCGAGATCAATTACACGTACAACAACAGCGGCACGACGGTGACGAACCAGTTGCTGACCGGCGGCAAGGATGGCGGCGAGTTTTATTGGGAAACGGGCGGCTTTGGATCGGGGTCGTTCACCTATTCGCTGGTGGCGGACACGGGCAATTATTGCGAAATTGACCTGTTGAGCACGTCCGCCACGAACGGGCTGATGGATGTGCATTTTTCAATGTTGCGGGGTTCCCCGGGCTTCTATGTCACAGGCATTTGGAGCCACCGCAGCGGGGATGGGGCCATGGGCACGGGCGAGGAGCGGGACAATATTTACGTCAATCCGGAATTCACCTGGAACAGCGTGGATGCGGCGCACGACTTTCAATACAACCTGGGCGGGGCGGGGGGCGGGGACGGGACGGCGGGGGCGATTGCGGTGTCCGGGGCGCCGCAGGAGGTGACGCTGTGGACGAACGGCCTCAGCATGGGACGATACGAGGATAAATACAAGTATTGCGCCCTGTGGGGCACGGAGCGGGTGTGGGGCTGGAGCAGCGTGAACAATCCGGCCGCCAATTTTACGGGCCAGAACATCGGCATCTGGCATGTGCTGGCCAGCGCGGAGTATTACAACGGGGGGCCGATGAAGCCGGAGTTGATGGACGCCCCGATGGTGAACATGATCAACGGCGGCCATTATTATCTGGGGGGCGACAGCGGTTATGGCGCGAATGAAGTCTGGACGCGGGTTTCCGGGCCGTATTTCATTTATTGCAACAACGTCACCAACACGCTGACCGGCGCGGCCCAAACGGCGGCGGCGCTGTTTGCCGATGCGCAGGCCCAGGCGGCCGCAGAGCAGACGGCGTGGCCGTACAGTTGGTTCACCAATGCGAATTACACCCCGGCGTCGAACCGGGGCGCCGTCAGCGGCCAGATGGTCATCGCCGACAGCGGCAATCCCAACGCCACGGCGTCGAATCTGTGGGTGGGCGTGGTGCAGCAGCCGGTCACCACGGACGGGGTTTATGATTTTCAACAATGGGAGAAGCCCTATCAGTTCTGGGTGAGGAGCGACGCCCAGGGCCGCTTCAGCATTCCCAACGTGATCGCGGGCAGCAATTACACCTTGTACGCCTTCGGACCGGGGGCGGCGGGGACGTTCATGTCGCAAAATCAAGCGGGCGCGAATCCGCCGCTGGTCTATAATCTGCCGGCGACGCCGTTTGCGGTGGCCGTCACCGGCGGGGCGACCAACAGTCTGGGGACGATCACCTGGACGCCCACGCGGATGGGGCCGACGGTGTTTGAGATTGGGTATCCCAGCCGGCGGGCGGACAAGTTCCGGCACAGTGAGGATTACTGGGTGGGCGACCTCGGACCCAGTGCGACCGAGCCCAGCCCGATCTGGAGCAAGTGGCTGGAATATCCCTTCGACTTCCCGAACGGACCGAACTATGTGGTCGGCCAAAGCCGGTGGACGACCGACTGGAATTTCGCGCAGCCCGTCGTCCGGGACGACTTGGGGAATTACGATGCGTCGGCCTCGACGATCACCTTCACTCTGGCCGCGGCCCCCGCCACCAACGCCCAGGCCTGCCTGTACCTCGGCCTGGCCTCGGACTACTCGGGGCCGGTCATCATCACGGTGAACAACAACAATCTGGGCGGCCTCGGCAGCGTCACCACCTCCCCGCCCATCAACGAGGCCACGACGGGATACTTTCCAGTATACGACATCAGCGACACAACGATCCGGGAGGGCATCAACGGGGCCTTTTCCGACGAACGCCTGACGTTTCCGGCCAGCCTGCTGGTGGCCGGCCCCAACACCATCACCATCGGACTGCGCAGCCGGGATTATTTTGCCGATCATTTCATGTATGATTACCTGCGGCTGGAACTGACGGGTTATGTGCCGCCGCCGCCGGCCGGGGTGACGGCCTTTGCGGGCAACCACTGCAATTTGATTTGCTGGCCGGTGACGCCGGGGGCGACCAGCTACAATGTTTTCAGTTCAACCAACCCCGGGAGCGGGTTTGCATTGGTTGCCAGCGGGGTGACGGGTCCGGTGTGCGGGAGCGGCCTGAACAATGCCGCGTTTGTGGACACCAACGCCGCCAATGGCACAACCTGTTATTACACGGTGCAATCGGTCAATCCCGCGGGCGGCAGCACCAATTCACCGGCCAGCGCCGGCGCGACGCCTTCGGCGGGTTTGCCCGCGGCGGCCCCGGCGGCCCCGGCGGGGCTGTCGGTGGCGGCGGTCGGTCATCAGAGCGTGACACTGAACTGGACGGCTTCCCCCGGCGCGGACTTCTACACGGTCTGGCGTTCCACGCTCTTCAACGACCTGGGCGGGGCGTCAAATGTTTTGAATACCATTGTTCTGAACAACACGAACACCGGCGCCAGTTACACCGACACGTCCCCGACGGACGGGAGCATTTACAGTTACTCGGTCACGGCCACCAGCGCAGGGGGCACGAGCGGCGCTTCCGCCCCGGCGGTGGCGGTGCCGGTGCCCGCGCCGCCGGCGACGCCGCCCGCCAGCTTTAAACTCAGCGACACGATTACCGGCACCAGCCAGACGGCGTATCTGACGTGGTCGCCGGTGCCGGGAGCGGTGGGCTACATCCTCTATCGCTGCCTGAACTCCACCGGGCCGTTCAGTTTCCCGACGAACTTCATCCAGAGCATCACCCTCACCAATTGGACGGACAGCGGGCTGGCGGTCAACGCGTTTTATTCCTATGAAGTGGTGGCCATGAATGCGGGCGGGGTTTCCGCCGGCTCGGCCATCGTCAGCACACCTCCGGCGGCCCCGGCGAGCCTGAACGCCTATCCCGGCGACACCCAAATCACGCTGGCCTGGTCGGCCTCGGCGGGGGCGGCCAACTACACGCTCCTGCGCGGCGCCAGCAGCGGCAACGAAACGACCACCGTCGCCACCACCACCAACACGGCTTACACGGACACCGGCCTGCTCAACGGCACCAATTACTATTACATCGTCATCGCCACCGGGGCCAGCGGCACGAGCCTGCCTTCGCCGGAAGCCAGCACCGCGCCGTTTGCCGGACCGCCGGCCATCTACTGGGTTGACTCCGTCACGACCGCCGCGCAAAGCTGGAATGTGACCAACAATTGGGGCACCGTCACCATGGTTGGCCTGCCCTTTCCCAACGCCCCGGAGGCGGCGGCGATTGTCAACGCCCCCATTGCCGCCGCACAGACCGTCAATCTCAACCAATCCATCACGGTGGGCAACTTGTCTCTGGGCGCGTCCGGCGGGGCGTTCACCCTCGCGGGCAACGGCGGCGCGCTCACCCTGGACAACACCCCCGGCGCCCCCATGCTGCTTGAACTCGCGCAGAGCAAGGGCGACACGATTTCCGCGCCGGTCATCCTCAACGGCACTTTGACGGTCACCAACGCCTCCGCGAACGCGATCACCTTGTCGGGCGCGATCTCCGGCACCAACGGCCTGCTGCTGACCGGCCCCGGCCCGGTGGTGCTGGCCGGCACCAACAGTTACAGCGGGATCACCACCGTGGGGGCCGGCACGCTGCAGTTGAACAGCGTCCTCGCCGCCAGCTCCAGCCCGATTGAGCTGACCGGTGGAAGCACGCTCTACGAAAACGGTGTGTCCATCGCCAACGTCGTGACCAACAGCGGCGTCAACACCTGGACCGCTTACGGTTCCGGCACTTACTACCCGGCCGTGGTGCTGACGGGCGGCGGCCAGCTCAATTTGAACATCACGGGCTCCGGCACCTTTTCGCCCGGAGGCGACTGGAGCCAGTTCAGCGGAACCCTGGCGTGGGCCGCCGGCAATGGCGCGGCCTGCCGGATGTATGGAACCCTGGGCAGCGCCAATGCCAGTTGGGACCTCGGCGCCAGCACGGGAAACATTTACAACCGCAACGGCGGGGCGACCATCAGCTTTGGCGCGCTCACCGGCGGACCGGGAACCGCCATCACCGGGGCCTCGGCTTCCACGGCCCTGACCACCTATGCCGTCGGCGCGTTGAATCAGGATTCCACGTTCAACGGACGCTTTGGCAACGGCGAGGGGGCTGCCGCCCTCAGCAAGGTCGGCACCGGCGTTTTGACCCTCACCGGCACCAACAACAATTACAGCGGGGGCACCACGGTCAACGCCGGCACGCTGCTGGTGAACAACCCGTCGGGCACCGGGGCCGGCACCGGAACGGTCACCGTGTCCGCCGGCGGGATTCTGGGCGGTGCCGGCATCATTACCGGCCCGGTGCTGGTGGGGGCCGGCGGCGGGCTCGTGCCGGGCGGCTTGTCGGGCCCGCTCACCATCAGCAACAACCTGACCCTGGCGCCGGGCGGCACGGTGTTTTTTCAGGTCCAGCATTCGCCGCTCGTCAATAATGCCGCCACGGTCTCCGGCCTTCTGACGGAGGGGGGCGTCCTGAACGTCACCAACACCGGGGGAACGGCGCTGGCCGTGGGCGACAGCTTCAAGCTGTTTAACGCGGGAAGTTTTGCCGGCGCCTTTGCCAGTCTGGTGCTCCCGGCACTGCCGTCGGGGCTGGGCTGGAATACGAATAATTTTGCCACCAATGGCACGCTCTCGGTCGGCGTCGCGCCGCCGCCTCCCACCGGACTCTCCGCCACGCCGGGGAACATGCAGGCCACCCTGTCCTGGCCGGCGGTGGCCGGGGCCGTCAGTTACCTCATTGAGCGCGGCGCCAACAGCGGCAACGAGACCACCCTCGTCGCCTCCGGTTTTGCCGGCACCAATTACACGGACACCGGGCTGGTCAATGGCCTGACCTATTACTATGTTGTCGCGGCCACCGGCTTTTACGGCACCGGCGCGAATTCCAGCGAGGTCAGCGTGGTTCCCGTCGGGCCGACGCTGACCTGGACCGGGGCGTTCAGTTCTTCTTGGAATGACACCACCTACAATTGGTTTTCGGCCGGGACTTATGCCTTCTACGGGGACGGCGACAACGTCGTCTTCAATGATTACAACTATGACAGCACGGTGATCATCGCCGGGAATGTGGCTCCCGGCAGCGTGACATTTGCCAATTCGACCACCACTTATACGCTGAGCGCCGCGAGCGGGGGCGTGACCGGACCCGGCGGGCTGGTCAAGACGAATGCCGGCACCGCCAGTCTGGACAACGCCAACACCTACACCGGCGGCACGCTGGTCAGTGGCGGCGCGTTGCTGGTCAACAATCCCGCGGGCAGCGGCACCGGAGCCGCCGCCGTCACCGTGACCGGCGGCCTGCTGGGCGGCACCGGCATCATTACCGGCCCGGTGTTGGTGGCGGCCGGCGGTTTCCTCGCGCCGGGCAATCCGCTGGGAACCCTGACCATCAGCAACAACCTCACGCTGGCGGCGGGCGGGTCGGCCTTTTTTCAAATCCAGCATTCACCGCTCACCAACAGCGCGGTCTTGGTTTCCGGCCTGCTCACGGAAGGCGGCGTTCTGGAGGTGACGAACAGCGGCGGGACGGCCCTGGCCCTGGGCGACAGTTTTCAACTATACAATGCCGGAACCTGCACCGGGGCCTTTGCCGGCCTGGTGCTGCCGGCCCTGCCGCCGGGCCTGGGCTGGAGCACGAACACCTTGAACACCAGCGGCCTGCTCACGGTCGTCATCGGTCATCCGGTCATCGGCTCCGCCTCGGTCTCCCAGGGGGCGCTGGTGCTCCAGGGCGGGGCCGGCGCCGCCGGGGCCAGTTTCTATCTGCTGGGCTCAACCAACCTGACCACGCCCATGACCAACTGGACCCGGCTGCTCACCAACCAGTTTGACGGCGGCGGAAACTTCGATTTTACGAACCGGCTGGCCACCAACACGCCCGTGAGCTTCTTCCGCTTGCAGGTGCCGTGACGTCCCTCATTCCGCTGTGACCTTTGACGGACGTTTTGCGTCTGTAAATGAATCCGGGCTCATTCCGATTAACCAGATGGGTCCGGCCTTTGGATCTGTTGCCGACTCACAAAATCAAAATTCATGAAGGAATCATCCCCGCTCATCACGCTCACCCTTTCCACCTTCATGCTGGCGCTGGCCACCGTCGGCTCCCCGGCCCCGGTGCTGGCCCGGGCCGCTCCAACCAACAACCTGATGGCCGAGGGCGGCAATGCCACCGACGGTTTTGACATGGCACCCGAAACCCGGTTGGAAGTCGTCCAGGCCGCTGTCAACACCCTCACCCATCCCCTGCCGCCGGGGCCGTTCCAGCCCACCTGGGACTCGCTCAAGGCCAATTACCATGTCCCCCAATGGTTTATCGGGGCCAAGTTCGGGTTGTTCATGCACTGGGGACTCTACTCGGTGCCGGCGCATCACAGTGAGTGGTATGAAAAACACATGTACGGCGCCGAGAGCCAGTGGCATGTCGAACATTTCGGACCGCAGGACAAATTCGGCTACAAGGATTTCATCCCGCTCTTCACCTGTGAAAAATTCAACGCCGATGAATGGGCCGGACTGTTCAAAAAATCCGGCGCGCGCTTTGTCATTCCCACCGCCCAGCATCACGACGGCTTTTCCCTCTGGGACAGCGCCGTCAACCCCGTCAATGCCAAACGAATGGGACCCCGGCGCGATCTGATCGGTGAACTGGCCCGGGCCGTCCGCCAGCAGGGCTTGAAATTCGGCGTGTCCAATCACGGCATTGAGAACTTTCAGTTCATCAACCCGCCCCCCGAACTGGCGGCCAGACTCAAAAGCGAAAAAGCCGACCTCTACGATCCCCAGTGGGCCGATTTCTATCATGTGGCCGACCGGAGTGATGCCGCCTGTGAAAAATTTCTCGAGGACTGGTACGCCCGCAACGTCGAGTTGATTGACAAATACCAGCCGGACATGCTCTGGTTCGACAACGGCGTGGACATCCGGTATCTGGACCCGCTCAAGCTGCGGATTGCGGCGTACTACTACAATCGCGCCCGGGAATGGGGCAAAGAGGTGTCCCTCAGCACCAAAAAGGCCGCCTACGCCCCCGGCGGCCGGAACACCCAGACCATTGGCTCGATCCTGGATTTTGAAAAAATCGGCGCGCGTTCCCCGGCCGGCATCCGCACCGGCGAGTGGCAGGTGGATGAACCCATTGGCAGCACCTGGGGTTACACCAGTGACATGCGCGTCAGCGGCCCCGCCCCTCTGATCAGCAAGCTCGTGGACACCGTCAGCAAAAACGGCACCCTGCTGCTGAATCTGTCCCCCAAGCCGGACGGAACCTTTGCCCCCGAAATCCACACCACGCTGCTCGCCATTGGCAATTGGTTGCAACTCAATGGCGAGGCCATCTACGACACGCATAATTGGATCCGGTTCGGCGATGGCAAAAACCTCCGCTTCACCGTCCGGGGCGACACGCTTTACGCCCTCATTCTTGGCAACTGGCCGGCGGGCGAAGTGGTCATCCCGTCGCTGGGCGCCGACCAGCCGCTGGTTGGGGAAGTCAAAAAAGTGGAACTGCTGGGCGGCGGCACCTGTGAATTCAAGCGGGAGACCGGTGGCTTGAAGGTCAGCCTGCCTGCCGCCGCTCCCTGCCAGTATGCTTATGCTTTGAAGATCACCGGCTTCAAAATGAACCCCTCCACCGACACCGCCGACGGCAATCCGCAATGAATCCACCCCCTCCTTAACCGCCATGAACCGCCATTCTGTGACCGGCTCCCGGCGCCTTCCGGCCCTGCTTGCGGCCCTGGCGCTCACCACCCTTTCCGCGCGGGCCGCCGTGCAACTGGCCAGCCTGTTCACCAGCCACATGGTCCTGCAATGCGACCAGCCGGTGCCCGTCTGGGGCTCGGCCGACCCGGGCGAAACCGTCACCGTGGCCTTCGGCGGCCAGACACTCGTGACTCAGGCCGGTCCCAACGGTGCCTGGCGCGTGAATCTCGCCCCCCTCAACGTTTCCGCCGACAGCCGCTCCTTCACCGTCACCGGTTCAAAAACCCCGTCGCCCATCCGGCTCGACGACGTCGTCGTGGGCGAAGTCTGGCTCGCCTCCGGCCAGTCCAACATGGAATTTTCCATGTCCCAAAAGGTGAAATACTTCGCCGGGGTCACCAACGAGGACGCGGAGATTGCCGCCGCCCATTATCCCCTCCTCCGCATGTTCACCGGGGACGCCGCCAAGCTGCTGGCCCCCACCAACCGCGTGGGCGGAACCTGGCTCGTTTGCACCCCGGAAACCGTCCCGGCCTTCTCGGCCGTCGGTTACTTTTTCGCCCGGGACCTGCAACGTGAAATCAAGCGGCCCGTCGGCATCATCACCGAGGCCTTCGGGGCCAGCACGGCCGAATCCTGGATCCGCCGCGAAACCCTCGCCGCCGACCCGTCGCTCAAACCCCTGCTCGACAGCTTTGACGCCAAAGTGCAGGCCTTCAAAACCAATCCGCCCCCGGTCGTGGCCGCCCCCCGTTCGGAGGATGTCTCCGCCCGGGACACCAACCGCACCGCCACCGCCACCAATGCGGTCGCCGGGCGGCGGCGCGCACCGGCCGTGCGCGATCCCGTGCAGGATCAGCACAACGCCACCGTGTTGTTTAACGGGATGATTCAGCCGGTCATCCCCTACGCCATCCGGGGGGTCATTTGGTACCAGGGCGAATCCATTGTCGGTGGGGCCGCCGGCCGCGCCCTGTACCCTCATGTGCAGGCCACCCTGGTGCGCGATTGGCGCGCACTCTGGGCCGAGGGGGATTTCCCGTTCTTCATCGTCCAGTTGGCCGGACAGGATGCCGACAGCAACAACCCGCTGGTCCGCGAAGCCCAGGCCGCCATCCTTGCCCTGCCCAACACCGGCATGGCCGTGACCACGGACATTGGCGAGCGGAAAAACGTGCATCCCAAAAACAAACAGGACGTCGGCGACCGCCTCGCGCGCATCGCCCTGGCCAAAGTGTACGGACGCCGCCTGGAATATTCCGGCCCGGTCTATAAATCCATGCGCGTGGAAGGCCGCCAGGTTCGCCTGACCTTTTCACATTTGGGCGGCGGCCTGGTCGCCCGGGGCGGACCGCTCAAATGGTTCACCATCGCGGGCCCGAACCATAAATTTGTGGCCGCCGAGGCCGCGATTGAAGGCGATACCGTCGTCGTTCACAGCGACGAGGTCAGCGAACCCGAAGCCGTGCGCTATGCGTGGGTGAACTTCCCCGAAGGCTGCAATCTCTTCAACGCCGCCGGATTGCCCGCCCCGCAATTCCGCACCGACGCGCCGAGATAACGGGGCACACGCGGAAACGGGTGGAATTTTGCCGAGGTTCGTCGTCCTGTCCCTGGCGGGTCGTGCCAGACTGGCGTTTGTTTGGATTTGAATCTTGAGTGGTGAAGTGGGCGGGTTAATGGTAGGTTGCCTGCGGTATGAAACGTCTGACGCGTGAAGAATTGTTGAAACGCATCTGGATTGACCCGGAACGCTGTGGCGGCAAACCGTGCATCCGCGGACATCGTCTCTGGGGGTCCCTCGTCCTCGACCTGCTGGCGTCGGGCAGTTCCATACCGGACATTCTGAAGGATTATCCCGGATTGGTGGAAGAGGATATTCTGGCCTGCATCGCTTATGGGTCGGAAATGTCACGGGAACGTTTTGTGGATATTCCCTTGGAAGCGCATGCGTGAAGCTCAAACTGGATGAAAACCTCGGCGAACGCGGTCGCCTAATGCTCGCCGCCGCCGGCCATGATGTCTCCACGGTTGGCTTGCAAGGGATGCAGTCTCTGCCGGATGGGTTGGTGATTGAGGCTTGTCGCCGGGAGGGACGTGCGCTGGTGACACTCGATTTGGATTTTGCAAACCCGCTGGGTTTTCGTCCCAAGGATTATGCGGGCATTGCCGTGCTGTGCCTGCACGGGAAAGCCACCGCCGGGGATTTGCGCCAAACCATCGGGAATTTTGCCAAAGGACTGGAACAACATCCGCTCGCCGGCAATTTGTGGATTGTTGAGAAAGGGCGCATCCGCCTCTGCCAGCAGGATGAGGATCCCAATCCCTAAAACCTCATCTCCCGCACCTCCACGCGGTCGGGACTTGGGGGCTGGAAATTTTCTCCCCAATTTCTTTAGCGACGGTCAGACAGAAACTCCCAATGGCTGAAGGTCGCCGCCTGGCCGCCGGGGCGGCCTTCGACGGTGAGCAGATTCCAAACGATGGCGCGGTCAATGCGAAAGCGGCGGCCGGATTTGGAGATCCGCACCCCGGAATAATCGTCAATGAACCCCTGGCGCGTGACGGTCTCCAACAACCGGGCGCGCTCCTCGCGGTTGGGAGCTTCGGCCGTGAGCCGCGAAGGGGTGCGGGTCAGTTCCGCCCACGTCATTTCCCACAGGGTCAGGGCCGCCTGATTGCCGCAATTCAAAACCGGATCCGCCTCCGTGCCGTGCGAGACGATCACGAACGGAGCGGCGAATAATCCGGTTGCCAGCTTCGGTCCCGCTGCCACCCCCGGCAGCAACTCGCGTCCCACCCAGTGTTTAAAGCTGCGGGCCAGGCACTCGGCGTGTGCCACGGCGGAGTCAGTGATTGCGATGTTGTTCATTTTTACCGGCGAGGATGATGGCGACCCGGCCTTCCAATTCCAAAATCCAAATGACCGGGAGCATTGCGGGGGGCAGGACGCGGGACAAAAGGCAATTCTGAAGTTTGTAAATCGTGTTTAATGGATTTTTTCCGTGTTTTACCGTTCTTCTGGTTTTGCCCTGCCGGGCCAGACCACACCACCCATGCCTCCCGACGCAAACAACCTCGCACCTGTCGGCGGCTTTGTCAACGTGGTGAAATTCATTGGCAGGCGGGGCCGTGTGACAAGCATCTTTAGTTATACAGTGCTGGTTCGCGTTTTAAAAAATTCCCGCCTTTCTTCGTTAACTTCGTTTGCTCCCGTGAAAATACCGTGAGATGGCAAAACCGCTGCCTCCATGCCCGCGCCAACGCGCTCGCAACGCCCGGTGAGGGCGCCGGGCCTACAGAGCGGGGGTCGCCAACCTGTAGGCCGGGTCCCCTGACCCGGCGCCGGCCTGCCAGAAACGGCTGGGTATTTTCATCCTTGGTGGAGAACGGAGTTCCTGAAAACTTCTGTTCAAAAAACCCTGTGTTTTTTTCGACCTCGGGAATGAGGAAAGCCTCCAAACAGCAGTTGGAGGGTCGCGGAGCGATTCCCATGGCAAACACCGGGGAATCATCAATGCTTTGCCGTCACGGCGGCGGTGGCCGCAATGCCAGCCAACTCCGTCAAGGTTTGCGGCGACAACGACAGCCGGCCCGCCGCCAGATTTTCGCGAAGGTGGGCCACGGATGACGTGCCGGGGATCAAAAGAAGATTCGGCGAGCGGTGCAGCAGCCAGGCCAGCGCAACCTGCATCGGACTCGCCCCCAGTTGGGTGGCGACCGACGACAGGGTGGACGACTGCAGCGGCGTAAAACCGCCCAGCGGGAAGAAGGGGACATACGCGATGCCCTGCCGGGCCAGATCGTCAATCAGCGCGTCGTCGTGGCGGTGGGCCAGGTTGTAGTTGTTCTGCACGCAAACGATGTCGGTGATGGCCTGCGCTTCGGCGATTTGCGCGGCGGTGACGTTGCTCAATCCGATGTGGCGGATCAGCCCCTGGCACCGGAGGCCGGCCAGCACCGTCACCTGCTCGGCGATGGAACCCTCCTTGGGGCCATGAATCGCCCCCATCACGCGGTAATTGACAATGTCGAGCGCCTCCAAGCCCAGGTTGCGGAGATTGTCATGCACCCCAGCCGTCAGTTCCTGCGGGGAGATGGCCGGCTGCCACGATTTGTCGGGCGGGCGGCGCGCCCCGAGCTTGGTTACGATCACCAAGCCCGCCGGATAGGGATGCAGCGCCTTCCGGATGATCTGATTCGTGAGGTGCGGGCCATAGAAGTCGCTGGTGTCGAGATGGTTGACCCCCGCCGCCACGGCTTCACGAAGGAGGGCGACCGCCCCCTCCGGGTCCTTGGGCGGCCCATAAATGCCAGGTCCGGCAAGCTGCATCGCGCCGTAGCCAACGCGGTGTACCGTCAACGACGTGCCGTGGAAGGTGAAGTGACCGCCCAGCTTGGCTGCATTCATTTCGTTGTTCATGCGGTTGCTGTTTTCAAGAGTGGGCTTGAGTCAAAAAAATGAACAGTAAAATCGGTTCATTGGCGTTTATCGTGGGCGTCCCCGGGCAACGGCGCAACCCTGGGTAACGATCATCAAGACACATCCAAGCCCCGCAGGGGCGAAACAACGGGGCCAAATTTGTTAAACCGGGGCCTTGCAGCGCCGTAGGCGCGACCTATTTGTAGC
>CAZUBG010000096.1:0-19243 GCA_964618545.1 uncultured Bifidobacteriaceae bacterium
ACGGCAGGTTGATGTCGTATTGGGCCGCGCTGGACAGGGCGATCTTCGCCTTTTCCGCCTCTTCCTTGATGCGCTGGAGGGCGTCGGGCTGCCGGCGCAAATCCATGCCGCTTTCCTTTTTGAATTCATCCAGAATCCAGTCCATCAGCAGGTTGTCCCAGTCGTCGCCGCCCAGATGGGTGTCGCCGTTGGTGGCCTTGACTTCAAACACGCCGTCGCCGATTTCCAACACGGAAATATCAAAGGTGCCGCCGCCGAGATCGTAAACGGCGATCTTCTCGTCCTTTTTCTTATCCAAACCGTACGCCAGTGAGGCGGCGGTGGGTTCGTTGATGATGCGCAGGACTTCCAAGCCGGCGATGCGGCCGGCATCCTTGGTGGCCTGGCGCTGGGAATCGTTGAAATAGGCGGGCACGGTGATGACGGCCTGCGTGACCTTTTCGCCCAGGCGGGTTTCGGCGTCGGCTTTGAGCTTGGCGAGGATCATGGCGGAAATTTCCGGCGGGCTGAAGCGCTGGGTCTTGCCCTCAACCTCCACTTCCACGGCGGCGTCGCCGTTGGCGGCCTTGACGACCTTGTAGGGCACGCGTTTGATTTCCTCCTGGACTTCATCGAATTTGCGGCCCATGAAGCGTTTGATGGAGTAAACGGTGTTCCGGGAATTGGTGACGGCCTGACGCTTGGCGGCGTCGCCCACAATACGGTCGCCGGTCTTGGTGAAGGCGACCACCGACGGGGTGGTGCGCTTGCCTTCGGAATTCTCCAGAACCAGCGGCTCGCCACCTTCCATGACGGCCATGCAGGAATTGGTCGTGCCCAAATCGATCCCTAAAACTTTTGCCATATAAAAATTGGTTGTATGTTGCTGCTATTCTCTGGTCAATGATGTGCAAGAAGAGTGCCAAGTTTGACGAAATACTTGTAACTTGTTTACCGTGAATGACTTAGGAATATTCATCTATCAGTCGACAGCGATCAAAACTGTGCCAATAGCGCCATTGTGGCACGCCCAACAGTGCCATGGCACATGGAGAATGGCACAGCAAACCGATTTTCTTGCCAGACTGCCAGTCAATTTGGCAATCTCCTCTTTGATCTCGTTTTGGCGGCAAGCCTGATGAATTCCCAGCGTAATTTTTTGTTGGCTCGCTATTCCCAGCTTTGGGATGGAGCGATTGAGTCTGTGCGCCACGGTGAGATCAGTATTGATCCTGTGCTGGCCCGCCGCGAAGTGGATCGGCGGCGTGGCTTTACCGTGCTGGCTCGGCCATCCAGCAGACTTCAACAGAATGTGAACACCTTCCTGGACCAGCTCCGTGATATTGACCCTGACCAGTATTATTACCATCCGACGGAATTACATGTCACGGGACTTTCTCTGTTCACGGCAACGCTGGACTATGAAAAGTATCTGCCCCATTATGACCGATATCTTGAGGCCGTCAAAGCCGCCCTGTCCGGGGTGCCGTCATTCTGGATCGAATTCACCGGGGTCACGCTGTCGCGCGAGGCCATCATGATTCAGGGTTATCCAGATTCGACGGTGTTGAATGATCTGCGGGAGACTTTGCGCAAAGAGTTGAAGGTACGCCATTTAACCGACGGACTGGATGGACGCTACCATTTGGAAACCGCGCACATGACAGTGGTCAGGTTCAGAAATCCGCTGCGGGACAGTCTGGCTTATGGCAACATACTGGAGAACCATCACCTCCACGCCTTTGGCCGAACCAAGGTTCAAGAACTTTGTTTGGTTCGCAACGATTGGTATATGTCACGGTCAGTGGTGGAAATTTTACAGCGGTATCAACTTTCCTCCAACTCCACACCGCAGGAGTCGCATCCCGTTTGATCTGTGCCGGTCTTTGCCTCCGGCTTGACTTCCGTCGCCGCCTGCCCCCAGCGTTTCAACCAAATCATCATGATGCTGATATCCGCCGGAGAGACCCCGGAAATGCGCGCGGCCTGGCCGATGGTGGCCGGACGAATCTTGGTCAACTTCTGGCGTGCCTCGGGCCTCATGCTCGGCACCTTCCCAAAATCAAAGGTCGGCGGAATGATTTTATCTTCCAAGACCTTGAATTTCTCCACTTCGACTTCCTGCCGCTGAATGTAGCCGGCATATTTGATCGTGATCTCGATTTGCTGGATGACTTCTTCGGAAAGGTTTTCGATCCGGTCGGGCAAGTCTTTGTAGAGCATTTCCGGCCGGGACAGGATTTTGGCCATGGAATCCGAGACGTGGAAGGTTTTATGAAGACGATTAATCTCGTCTTCAATGGCCTGCCGCTTGGCGGTGAATTGCCGAAAATGGCGCTCGGGCAGAAGTCCGACGTCATGACCAATATCCGACAGACGCAAATCCGCGTTATCCTGTCGCAGCAGAAGCCGGTATTCCGCCCGGGAGGTAAACATCCGGTAAGGCTCGGCCGTGCCTTTGGTGATCAGGTCATCAATCAAGACACCAATGTACGCCTGATCGCGCCGGAGTGTGATCGCCGGACGATTTAGGACCTTGCGTGCGGCATTGATCCCGGCCATCAGTCCTTGCGCCCCAGCTTCCTCATATCCGGAAGTGCCATTGATTTGACCGGCCAAAAACAGATTTTCGCAGACTTTCGTCTCCAACGACGGGTTTAACTGCGTGGGAAAGGCAAAATCATATTCCACCGCATAGGCCGGGCGCATGATCTCAGCCTGTTCGCAGCCGATGATTGTTTTCACCAAATCCACCTGGACCTCGAACGGCAGACTGGTGGAGAATCCATTCACATAAAACTCATCCGTCTCGATTCCCTCCGGCTCAAGGAAAATCTGGTGCCGCTCTTTCTCTGGAAATTTCACGATCTTGTCCTCGATGGAGGGGCAATACCGCGGACCGATGCCTTCGATGACCCCGGAATACATCGGGGACTTGTGCAGGTTATCGCGGATGACCCGTGCGGTTTCCGCCGTGGTAAAGGTAATGTGGCAAGGCAATTGACCGTTGATCCGACTCAAGATGGACCCCGGAGGATACTTGCCGGGCGGGATATGAGCGTCCAATCGGGGGGTGGATTGTTCCACGTGGAACAAATCATCCTTCCAAAAAGTGAAATAGGGCACTGGTTCGTCGCCATGCTGGAGTTCCGTCTTGGAAAAATCAATCGAACGACGCAATAACCGGGGCGGTGTGCCGGTCTTGAGCCGGCCCAATTCCAAGCCCACTTCCTTGAGCGAGGCGGAAAGGTTCATGGCTGCAACATCCCCGGCGCGTCCGCCCGATTGCTGGTTGGATCCAATATGCATCAACCCGCGCAAGAAGGTCCCGGTGGTAATCACCACGGTTTTACCCAAATACTGAACCTGCAACGCCGTCTCCACTCCGGTTGCCGCCCCATTTCTCAGAACAATGCGCGTGGACTGACCCTGTTTGACGTCCAAGTTGGGTTCAGCTTCACAAACATGTTTAAGCCGGAATTGGTAAGCTTTCTTGTCGCACTGGGCGCGTGGGGCCCAAACAGCCGGGCCCTTCTTGGTGTTCAACATGCGGAATTGGAGTCCGGTCATGTCCGTCGCCCGGCCCATCTCACCACCCATCGCATCAATTTCCCGGGCCAGATGTCCCTTGGCCAAACCGCCGATGGCCGGATTGCACGACATCTGCCCAATGCTGTCCACATTCATGGTCAGCAGGAGCGTCTGACACCCCATGCGGGCGGCGGCCAGAGCCGCTTCCACTCCCGCGTGACCAGCCCCAACCACAATCACGTCATATTGCTTGGGATAAACGAACATGACGGTTTAACTGTACTGAAACTTCGTGGCCCCCAGCGTAGCACCCGGAACGAATTCCACCGAACAACCATTCGCGGACAAATGCCTCGCCACTTTGTAAACCGACTCAATGTCCTCAGTTTTCCCAATGGCGGTGGCGATCTCTTGAGCGGTAAACCCTTTGCCCCGGTTTTCTTCGAGATACTTCAGCAACAACCGTTGGATCGCAATAATATTGCCCGCCGCTTTCTTGCCCGCTTCCACACCCGGTTGATGATAGGCGTTCACATTAATCAACGAGGCATACAGGCCCACCGCCCGCTCAAAAAGAGCGATCAGCAGTCCCACCGAAAACGGCGAGACCTTGTCAATCGTGATGGTGATGGATTCGCGGTCATTTTCCGCCAGCGCCTGCCGGGTGCCCAGGAAGAATCCATGCAAAAAGTCACCAGACGTCGTATTTGGTTCCACTTCCAAGGCGGGACCATTCTGATCGTGCAAAACCTCGATAAAAGTTGCAAAGAAATCGTTCAGACCATCCCTAAGCTGTTGAATGTAAGAATGTTGGTCCGTGGCCCCCTTGTTGCCCAACACGGTAATGCCCTGGTTCACCAACTTATTGTCCAAATCCAGCGCCTTGCCCAACGACTCCATGACCAATTGTTGCAGATATTTTGAAAACAGCTCCAAACGGTCCTTATATGGCAAAACGACCATGTTTTTGAGACCTTTACCGTTACCGGACGCAAACCAAGCCAGTGCCAGCAAAGCGGCTGGGTTGGATCTGTAATCGGTGCTGCGCGTCACTTCATCAATCGCTTTGGCCCCGGAGAGCATTCCGGTGATGTCCAAGCCCTGCAACGCGGCCGGGAGCAGGCCCACCGCCGAGAGTTCACTGGTGCGTCCACCCACCCAATCCCACATCGGAAACCGTTCCAGCCACTGACCCTTTTCCGCCACCTTGTCCAAGTCACTGCCCTGGGTGGTGACGGCCACGCAATGATGTCCGAAATGCAACCCGGCTTTCTCATAAGCCTCCTGGGCCACCAGCATTCCGTTGCGGGTTTCCTTGGTCCCACCGGATTTGGAAATGACGATGCAAAGCGTCCGGTTCAAGTCCGCCCCGAGCGTGGCGATCACGCGGTCCATGCCATCAGGGTCCGTGTTGTCAAAGAAATGAGGCCTGAGTTTGTCCGTGCGGGGATCCCCCAGGGCGTTGGCCACAAACTGCGGGCCCAGCGCCGACCCGCCGATGCCCACCAGCAGAAAGTTCCTGAACGCGCCGCCCGCCCCGGCGATGGCACCCGAATGAATCCGGGAGGCAAACGCCTGGATTTGAGCCAGCGCCCGCGTGATTTCAGCGGCGATTTCCGGAGTGGGCGCCAGCGCGGGATTCCGCAGCCAGTAATGACCCACCATGCGTTTCTCATCCGGATTCGCCACCGCCCCCTTTTCCAGGGCGGCCATGGCGGCAAACGCCTGTTGCACCGGCGCCTCCATCCCGGCAAAAAAGGCGTCATCCACCTTCATCCGGCTCAGATCCAGCGCCAGCCCGACCGACGGAAACGCCGTGTGATATTTTTGGAAACGTTCCCACCATTGCAATTTGGTATAATTCATAAAAATCCAGTCCTATCCGATAAACCGGAATGAGCCGTCAAGCAAGCAAAGAAACGCGCCGTCCGCCAACTTTGCGCGCGCCCAGGCGGCCCCCGTTCCGCAGGCAACCCGTTCGCAGCGCGGTGCTTACACCGTTTCCCCAGTCGGCCGCCCAGGTTTATTCCCGCCGCCGGCCTTTTTTAGGCCGTTTAGCCCTTGACACGCCCCCTGCAGAAGGTCAGACTGGCATACACAGACACGGAGGTCAGAGGGGATGCAGGACGCTTTTTTCGTATAATGATGAAATCAACTCACCCGTTGCTCCGCCGCCAGCTCGAACGCCACTTCGGCGATTCATTCAGCGTCCCCGTGGAGTGGCAGTCCTTCATCAAACGCGTCAACGAGACCTATTTGAAATTTGAGGCCGGCCGGGCGGCGCTGGAACATTCGCTCGAGGTGAGCTCGCAGGAGCTGAGCGCCGCCAATTCGGAGCTGCGCGCCGTTTTCCAAGCCATCCCGGATCTGGTGGTGCGGCTGGACCCCCAGGGCGTGATTCTTGACCTCAAGGCCGGCGCCACCGGAGATCTGAAACTGGCGCGCCAGCGTCTGGTCGGCAAGCGCATCGAGGAGACGCCGCTGCCGGTTGACGGCCCTCACCTGGCCGAAGCCATCGAACGGGTGATCGCCGAAGATGCGCCCGTATCCATCGAGTACTCAGTCGTGCTGCCGGAGGGCGAGGCTGAGTATGAGGCCCGGCTCGTGCCCCTCTCCAAAACCGGGCTCATCGTCATCCTCCGCAACATCACCGAACGCAAACGGATGGAGGCGCAGTTGTTTCAGTCCCAAAAACTGGAGACCGTGGGCCGGCTGGTGGGCGGCATGGCCCACGAGTTCAACAGCATGCTCACCGCCATCATCGGCCAGAGTGAATTGCTCCTCGAGGACCTGCCCCCGGGCGATCCCCTGGCGGAAAACGCCTGTCAAATCCGCCGCGTGGCCGACCGGGCCGCCACGCTGACCCGCCAGCTCCTCGCCTACGGCCGAAAGCAGTTCCTGCGGCCGGAAGCGCTCGACCTGAACCAGGTGATTGCCGGCATGGAAGCCATGTTGCGCCAGCTCATGGGCGGGGAAACCGCGGCCGTCAGCATTCTTCCCGCCGCCGATCCCCAATGGGTCAAGGCGGACGCCGGAAAAATTGAACAGGTCATCATGAACATCGCCGTCAACGCGCGCGATGCCATGCCCAACGGCGGCAAACTCACCCTCCAAACCGCCAACGTCGCCTTCGACGAGCACAGCGTGGGGCGTGACTCCGAAATGAAACCCGGCGGCTATGTCATGCTCGCCATCACCGATACCGGCCGGGGGATGAGCGAGAAAGTCAAAGCCCGGGTCTTTGAACCGTTCTTCACCACCAAGGGCGTGGGGCAGGGGACCGGACTGGGCTTGTCCACCTCCTACGGCATCATCAAGCAAAGCGGCGGCCACATCCGCGTTTACAGCGAACCGGAGCGGGGCACCACCTTCAAAATTTACCTGCCCCAAATCGAGCCGCCCGCAAAAACCGCCCCGACGCCCCCCGAGGCCCCGGCCGGCGCCCCGGAAATCATTTGATCCGGTTTCAATTTGACATCCTGCGGACAGTGGCGATACAATTCAGCCAGCGATCCATGTTTGCTGGATCGCTGGTCGGCGGCAAATTTGAAGACCATGGTTGACATCCCCAACCTCAATAAATTGGACTTTTGGGTGTAAGTAGGCTATATTATTTGAACATGGTACTAGGAGCATCAAACCAGTATGAAAAGTAAGAACGGCATGATCGGTTGGACTCTGCCGGTTTTGCTGCTGACGGCTGCGGCCCCGGTTCACGCCGGAACACCGTCGGCCGTTTCGTCCGTTGCCGCCTTGGACGAAAACTCGCATTCTCTCGGTTTGGCCGGCAGCACCGCTTCGTTCCAAAACGCCCTGTCCGCGAGCTTTCTTTCGGGCAGTCATTTTGCTTTATCCGGGAACCAAGCCAGCGGCGACACTTTGACCACGTTCAAGTCCCTGGTCGGTGGCGGGGGATCCTGGGCTCAGGCGGTTTCCCGCACCGGGACGGACCTTTCCTTTTTGAACGCGAATTGGTATTCTTATGGTTTTATTTTCAGCGACAGCGTTTTCGGGGATCTGCCCCAGCCCCCCCTCGTCGCTGGAACAGGGTGTCCGGTGAACTCCCAAAACCTGCTGGCCGGCCAGAACTCTGATTCCTCCGCCGCCCCATCTCGTGTTCCCTCCGCCAGTGGCACTTTATCCTTTCTGGATGACCTGACCGACATCGGCGACACTTCCGCCAACTTCCCGGCGGGGAATGATCAGGGTTCTTCCGCCGACCCAATGGCTTCCGGACACCAGACCAGCACGATCAGCCTCCTGAATGCCGCCCTTGGCGCCACCGAAATGCCGGCCATGCACATTTCCGGGCTTACCCTGGCGGGAAATCCGCTTAATCTCTCCGCTCCCAAGACCGATTTTATGGTTCACGGGGCCCAATCGGACACCGTCGTTGACCCAATGACCGATAATAACCCGCTGACAACTGTCGCTAAGCCCAATCTGGACCCCATCCTGCCTGAACCTTCCACCATGGCCCTCGGCAGCCTCGGGGCGGCCGGGTTGCTCCTCTTCCGCCGCCGCCTCGGCTCCCTCGATTAGGAGCAGATCCCGACCGGACCCTTTCCATCCGGCGACCGGTTGAAAATCGGCTCCCTCACACCAGATTTACTGGCCGTATCCGTTTGCTTTTGTCATCTTCCAACCGTGGCCAATGAACTGGAACCCCGGCCCCAATCGGGGCCGGCCGTCACGTCCGAAAGTGGCGGTTCAAGCGGATGTCACGCCGGTCATTCCGGGCAAACCCCGCGCCCGGCGCCGGCGTGGTTTTTCAAACAACTCCGGCCGCAACGCCTGTGGGGGTTGCTGGCCGACCAGCTCAAACAGGGTGTCTCCCCGCAAAAAATCGCCCTCACCCTCACCCTCGGCGTCTGCGTGTCGGCCTTTCCCCTCGTCGGCACCACCTCCCTGCTTTGCCTCCTCCTCGGCCTCTGGCTCGGGCTGAACCAACCCATCATTCAATTCGTCAACTGGCTCGCCTCCCCCCTGCAAATGGGCCTGCTCCCCGCCTTCGTCCGGCTCGGCGAATGGCTGGTGCGGGCGCCGCGCGTCAGTTTCTCCATCCCGGAACTGTGGGCCAGACTGCGCTCCTCCCCCGCCGAATTCCTCCGCGAATTCGGCCTCACCGGCTGGCACGGCATTCTCGGCTGGGCGGTGGTCGCGCCCGCCGCCGGGATCTTCCTCTATTCCATTTTCCTGCCCGTGACGAAACATCTGGCCGCCCAAACCAAAAAAATGCCTCCGGCCGGATGACACAATGCTGGCTGGCGCGGAGTTTTTTTGCCACCCTCCCCGCGTGGCGAATGAACCGGAACCTCTGCAGCAAACCGTCCTCAGCGTCGCACGCACCGACGTGGCGACCCTGCGCACGGATTTCACCGTGCAACAAGCCCTGGACACCATCCGGCTGCGGGGCGTGGGCGAGAAAATTGTTTATTTCTACGTCGTGGATGCCCAGGACCGCCTGGCGGGCGTCCTGCCCACCCGCCGTTTGTTGACCGGCGCCCTTGATCAGCCCCTGGCCGGCCTCATGATTCCGCGCGTCGTGGCCATTCCCCAGACCGCCACGGTGATGGAGGCGTGCGAGGCCTTTGTCCTGCACAAGTTTCTCGCCTTTCCGGTGGTGGATGAGCAGCGCCATATCGTCGGCGTCATTGACGTGGGCCTGCTCACCGACCAGGCGTTCGACGTCGCCGAACCCGACCAGACCGATGCCCTGTTTGAATCCATCGGCTTTCGGGTTTCCCAACTGCGCGAGGCCTCGCCCCTGCGCGTGTTCCGTTTCCGGTTTCCCTGGCTGCTGGCCACCCTGGGCAGCGGCATCGCCTGCGCCCTGCTCGCCAGCGCCTACGAGGTGACCCTCGCCAAAAGCCTGGTCCTCGCCTTCTTCCTGACCCTCGTGCTGGGACTGGCCGAAAGCGTGGGCATCCAATCCATGTCCGTCACCGTCCAAACCCTGCGCTCCGTGACGCCCACCTTTCGCTGGTATGCCCGCGCCTTTCGCCGCGAAGCCCCCACGGCGTTGCTGCTGGGCGCGGCCTGCGGCATCGTCACCGGCCTCATTGTCTGGCTCTGGCGCGGGACCGGGCTCGTGGCCGTGGCCATCGGCGGCAGCATCACCCTCGCGCTCGCCGCAGCCTGCTTCATCGGCCTGACCGTTCCCTGGCTGCTCCACGCCTTCAAGCTCGATCCCAAAATCGCCGCGGGCCCCCTGACCCTCGCCCTCACGGACCTCTTCACCCTGCTGTTCTATTTCACCCTGGCCGCCCTGCTGCTGTAAAACCCCATGCCCAAGTGGATCAAATTCATCCTCGCCCTGCCGAATCAAAGAAAACCAAATTTCATCCTTGTAACGCGCTTTGTTTTGTCAGAAAAAGAGGGTTGTTTTTCTGACAAAATAAAAATCTGCCACTGAATGAAAACCATTGATGCCAGCCTAAAAAGCCGTATTTATGGCGGCGGTCGGGGTTCAGCCTTCACCCCGAATGATTTTTTGGACCTTGGCAGTCGGGATGCCGTGGATAAGGCTTTGTCACGCCTGACCCTCAAAGGCACGATTCGCCGACTGGCGCGCGGACTTTATGAATATCCCCGGGAACACCCGGACCTGGGAAAACTGTCGCCGGACATTGACCGAGTGGCAAAGGCACTGGCTGGTAAAGATCGAATTCGCCTCCAACCCGCCGGAGCCTATGCCACCAACCTGTTGGGCCTGTCGGAGCAGGTGCCCGCCAAAGTGGTTTATCTGACAGACGGCCCCTCCCGCACGGTAAAGATCGGGCGGCAGGAAATCCAATTGCGCCACACCACCCCGCGAAACATGGCAGCCGCCGGACGATTGAGCGGGTTGCTCATGCAGTCCTTGAGGCATTTGGGCAAAACGAACATAACCCCGGCCAGGATGGATCATTTAAAACGCACTTTGCCCGCCAGGGAGAAACAACAGTTGCTGAAAGACCTCCCCTTGGCGCCGGCTTGGATGCACCCACTCTTTCGCGACCTGGCCGGACGTTGACAGATGAATCTGGAGTTCTTCCAACGTTCTTTATCGGACCAAGCCCTGATTATTCAGGAAACGGCGGCGCGCCGCAGCTTGCTGCCGGTGATGGTGGAAAAGGATTTCTGGGTTTCCTGGACCCTGGCAGTGTTGTTTGCACACCCGGAGTTCGGCGGCCAACTGGTTTTCAAGGGCGGCACTTCCCTGTCAAAAGTGTTCGGCGTGATTGCACGGTTTTCCGAAGACATTGATTTGTCGGTGAGTCCGGCTTTTCTGGGCATCAGTGAGGAATCCGTGGAGCAGGCCGGCAGCCGCCACCAGCGGACGGAGCGAATGAAAGAATTGGAAACAGCCTGCATCCGGCGGGTGCGTGAAAGGTTTGCTCCTGAACTGGAGCTGACGGCCCGCAAGGCTCTTGGTGAGCGAGGCGGCGGCGGCGCCTGGATGGAGTTCCAAGTGGATGTGATCACTCACTCGCCAGTGGTCCGCTTCCATTATCCGTCCCGGCTGCCCACCGGTTTTGATTATTTGCAACGGTTCGTGAAAATGGAGTTTGGCTCGCTGACCGACCAACGACCGGTGGGAAATCACACGATTCAACCCTGGCTGGCAGAGGAATTTCCCAAGCAGCTTGCCGATTTCCGGTGCCATCTGGTGGCCTTGGAACTCGAACGAACCTTTTGGGAAAAAGCCACCCTTCTGCACGCGGAATATTATCGCGACCCGGCCAAACCCATCCGTGACCGCTTTTCCCGCCATTACTCCGATTTGGCAGCCCTGGCCCGACACGGTGTGACTGAACACGCGCTGGCGCGTGATGATTTGCGAATACGCGTAGCCGATTGGAAAAGCCGGTTCTTCGCGGCCAGTTGGGCGCGTTATGACCTGGCCGGACCCGGGGCGTTTCATCTCGTGCCGTTGGAATCCCGGCGGCGGGAACTGGAAAAGGATTATCACGCGATGCAGGATCTGTTTCTCACCACACCTCCCTCGTTTGAAAACGTTATGAAAACCGTGTCGGATTTGGAAAACCAAATCAACCAAACCCCGCCCTCATGATTTTTTATTCCTGCACCCAGGCCCGCTTGGGCTAGGCTGTCCCCATGCCCAAGTGGATCAAATTCATCCTCGCCCTCCTCCTCCTGCCGGCGTGCGCCGCCCTCGGCCGGACCGTCGGCCGCGTCTTGCTCTCGGCGGGCGCGGTGGACGCCATTTGCCTCCCCCTGCTGGCGGGCATGGCCTGCTGGTTTGTCATCTTCCTGCTGCTCCCCCAGCCCATGTGGCTGTATGTCTTCGGCCACGAATTCACCCACGCCCTCTGGACCTGGCTGTTCGGAGGACAGGTGAAACAAATGAAGGTCAGCTCCGGCGGCGGCCATGTCGTGGTCAGCAAAAACAACTTCCTGATCGTGCTCGCCCCGTATTTTTTCCCGTTCTACGCCGCGCTCGTCGTGGCGGTCTTCGGCCTGGGCGGCCTGTTTTGGAACTGGCATCCGTATCTGGTGTGGTTCCATCTCGCCCTGGGCGCCGCCTACGCCTTTCACATCACCCTCACCTGGCAGGTGCTCCACACCCGGCAGTCCGACATCACCTCCCAGGGCTGGCTTTTTTCCGGCGTGGTCATTTTTCTGGGCAATGCCGGCTTGCTCCTCGTCGCGGTGCCGCTCATCGCCGGCCAGCCCGCACTCGGTCGGGCGCTCGGCTGGTTCGGGTCGGATTTTCTCCACCTTTTGGCCTGGCTCCGCCATGGGCTTTAAAGCGGCGGGCAAAAATGTTAACAATTCAGTCTTGAATTGTTCTTCAATTCAGTTCATATGCTTTGCAAACGTTTATATGGACCTGGCTGACATTTTGACGAAAGCGCAAATCGTGCCTGATTTGCACGCCACCAATCGCTGGGAGGCGATTGACGAACTCATAGGCAATTTGGTGACCACCGGCAAAATCCAGCCCGCTGACCGCGAGGCCGTGACCGCCGCCGTCAAAAAGCGCGAGACCTCCATGAGCACCGGCATCGGGTTTGGCATTGGCATTCCCCACGCCTCCACCGATCTGATCTACGAAGTCGTCGGCGCGCTCGGCCGCTCCGCCAAGGGCGTCAACTTCGACGCCCTCGACAACCAGCCCGTCACGCTCGTCATGCTTTTCCTCGTTCCCCAGGGCCAGTTTCAGAAACACCTGCACACCCTCGCCAACATCGCCAAACTCCTTCACAAACTTGATTTCCGCCAGACCCTCGAAAACGCCCCCGACGCCGAGACCATGATGAACATCATCCGCGAGTACGGCAAAAAGTAGGCCCGCCGTCGCCGGGCGTGGACTCCGGCCTAAACCCAGGATCACCCCCGCTCTCCGCCCCGGCCAACCCAGTTGCCCCGCAGGGCTGAAAGCCCGTTCGATGACAGCCTGGGCCGGAGCGGGCCTGCGAGCGCAGTCCTGTAGGGTAACCTGTTCGTAGCCACCCATTCTTAAAACAGATTCACCAGATCCGTCAGGAGAATCATCCTTCCCAGCCGGGATAACGGGTCGGCCCGGCAAAACAACCGCCCAAACCCGGTACCGCACCGAATTACCTGAAACCGACGGACCATTTTGCACTCTGACGGTGGGCTTGCAAATTCGTTTCATGGAAAATGCTAAGAAAGTTGATTTCAATTGCCTGGAAGGATAAATCGTTTAATAGTGTTTGCCGTTTGAGAAAATGTGCGGCCTGGCGGCATGGCTGGGGGTGCGGCAGCGGACGAACCCCCACCGAAACACGCCGTTATTCGGAATTGGCCCATAAATCCCGACCCAATATTACAAAAGGCCGAGCAGAAAAAGCTTGCACTGAAAATCGCCAGTCAAGCTCACTTGATAAAGAAATTTTCGTAACCTGGCAGCCTATCGGACTTTGAAAACACGACGCTCCATAATTGACGGCAGGCTAAACCATGCACCAGCAGTGGCCTTTACTTCACCACTGCATTGTTGCGGCGCCTCCTCACCATAAATGGTGATTCCCCTCCGGGGCGGCCTGGGTTAGAATGCCTCGACCATTCAAATTACCAAAGGCCTTTGGTTGCCAGTGGCTTTAACCAGCCTGCGGTCGAATCCGGGGCGGGGGTTGAATGATTGACACTCTAATCCCATGACTGACCGTCTCGCTGCCCTGAAAATCCACTTGGTTTGCCTGCTGCTCGCCTGGCTGGCCGCCGCGCCGGCCTTCGGCAACCTCCCCGGCGGCGGCACCGGCAGCGCCGCCCCCGTCACCCTCACCTCCAACCCCGCCGCCAATCCCCCCACCGTCACCCTGGCCAACGGCATTGTAACCGTGGTGATCGACACCTATTCGTCCCAAATCCTCTCCTTCACCTACAACGGCAATCAGGTGACGGGCGGCGGCACTGGCGGCAATGACGACATCAATTGGCAGGGACAGGCCCCCGCCGGGGTGCAGGAGGGAGCCAACGGCGTGCTGACCATTCTGACCAACACCGGCGATTTTGCCGAGATTCAGATCGCCAATCTTTACTCCAATCAGGGCACCACCAACGCCTACGCGGCGGATGCTTATTATTATTTCGCCATGTTCAGCGGGTCCCCGGGAATTTATGTGGCCGAGGACATGGAACGGTCCACCAACACCGGTTCCGCCTCCGTGGCCGGCGGGGCGGACATTCCCAGTTTAACCTGCCAGCTCTGGGGCACCGCCACCTGGCTGGGTCAGGACAACGGTCGTTTTCTGCTGCGCGAGACCCCGGCCGATTCCGCCGCCGCCATCCCGGGCATCAACAACTGCCCGAAGGAGGTCACCTTGCTGGACCAGGGGCTTTTGAGCGGCCAGTTTGAGTGCAAATATGATTTCTCCGGCGACCTGAATGCGTTGCACTTCGCCGGCTGGGCCACCGACACCCTCAGCACCAACATCGGCTTTTGGCTGATCCATCCCAGCCGTGAATATTTTTCCGGCGGACCCAAGCATCCCGAAATTGTCGGCCAGATTGACATGATCAACTGCACCTTCAAATCGGTTCATTTTGGCTTCGGCAGCGATCTGAATTTCACGAACGGGGAAACCTGGTCACGCGTCTGCGGACCCGTGTTTTTCTATGCCAACCAGGTCCCCCCTGGCACCGCCAATCCCCAGCTCCCCCTGTATGCCGATGCCCAGGCTCAGGCCGCCGCCGAGGCCGGAGCGTGGCCGTACACCTGGTTCACTGCGGACACCAACTATGCACCGGCTTCGGCGCGGGGCGTCGTCGCCGGCAAACTGGTCATCAACGACAGCGGCAATCCCAGCGCCTCGGCGGCCGGCCTGTGGGTGGGCGTGGAACAGCAGCCCCCCTCCTCCCTCAGTCCGCCCACCACCGATTTCCAGGACTTTTCCAAAAACTACCAGTATTGGGTCCAGACGGATGCGAACGGAAATTTTTCCATCCCCAATGTCGTCGCCGGCACGAACTACACCCTGCTGGCCTTCGGCCCGGGGGCCATCGGGCTGTATCAATCACAATCCTTCGGGGCCGCCCCGCCCGTGCAGCTTTTTATTCCACCCACGCCCTTTGCCATCAGCGTGACCGGCGGCCAGACCAACAGCCTCGGCAACGTCACTTGGAGCCCGACACGGGTGGGGGCCACGGTCTGGGAGATCGGCGTGCCCGACCGCGATACGACGGAATTCCGCCACGGGGCCGACTACTGGCATGGCGACCTCGGCAACGCCACCAACTACCCCGTCAACTGGGCGCAGTGGCAGGACTACAATCTCGATTTTCCCAACGGGGTGAATTTCACCAACGGCGTGAGCCGCTGGTCCGTGGACTGGGATTATGCGCAGCCCACTTCGCTCGACCCCACCACCGGCAATTTGAACGGCACCACCCGGAATATTTTCTTCAATCTGCCCGGCGCCCCCGCCGGCAGTTCCCAGGCCTCCCTGTACTTTGCCATTAGCGGCGATTACTCAGGACCGGTGGTGGTCACCGTCAACGGCACCACGTTGAACGGCACGGGCACCTTTCCTTATTATTCCTCTGACCCGATGATCCGCATGGAATCCCACGGGATCTTCTGCGACTTCCGCCAGAACTTCGCCGGCAACCTCCTGAAGCAGGGACAGAATGAAATCCAGTTGAACATGCGCAAGGGCGGTTATTTTTCCGACGACATCATGTATGATTACCTCCGGCTCGAACTCACCGGTTATGTGCCGCCGGCTCCCGCCGGGCTCACGGCCCTCGCGGGCAACGGGCTGGTGGTGCTGGACTGGCCCGCCAGTTCCGGCGCGAACAGTTACAACGTCCTGCGCTCCACGGTTTCCGGCGGCGGGTACACCCTCCTCGCCACCAATGTGGTGGGTCCGGTGGTGGGCGGCGACGTTCCCGACGCCACCTATGCGGACAATGCCGCCGTCAATGGGACGACTTATTACTATGTCGTGACGGCCGTCAATCCGAACGGCCAGAGTGCGGATTCGACGCCCGCCACCGCCACCCCGTCCGCGTCCACTCCGGCCGCGCCCCCCGCCCCCGCCGGCCTGACGGCCACGCCGGGGGACCAGCAGGTGGCGCTCACCTGGAACGCCGCCACCGGCGCGGCCACCTACACCCTCCAGCGCACTGTGATCACCGGCGGCGCCAACCCCAACGATCCCGGGGCCGCCGTCGCCACCCTGCCCAACGGCGCGGCGCCGACCAATGTCGTCAACGCCTTCATCACCACCACCAATTACACCGACCGGGGCCTGGCCGACAATGTCACCTATGCGTACACCGTCAGCGCCGCCAATGCGAACGGTCAAAGCGCGGCCTCCGCCGCCGTCACCGCCGTCACCGAACCGGCCCTGCCCGCAACCCCCGCCGGACTCGCCGCCACCGTGACCACCAACCAGGTGAACCTGGCCTGGAATCCGGTCGGCAACGCCGCCTCCTACGTCCTCCAGCGCGCCACCGCTCCCGCCGGCCCCTACACCCTCATTTATTATCCGGGCTGGTTGAGCCTCTACGCCGACGGCCCGCTGGCCTACAACACCACTTATTATTATGAGGTCGCGTCGGCCAACCTCGCGGGTTTCAGCACCAATTCCGCCCCGCTGGCCGTCACGCTCGGGCCGGCCGCGCCCGCCAGCCTCATCGCCGTGCCCGGCAACACCCAGGTCACCCTCCTCTGGGGCGCTTCCGCCGGGGCGACCAATTATGTGCTGGAGCGTTCCACCGTCAGTGGCGGGCCCTACGCCTCCATTCTCTCCACCACCAACACCAGTGAGGTGAACACCGGACTGGCCAACGGCACCACTTATTATTATGTCGTGTCTGCCGTGGGGCCTTATGGACCAAGCCCGCTCTCTTCCCAGGCCAATGCCACCCCCTTCGCCGGCCCGGCCGGGATTTATTGGATCAACACCATCACCGCCTCGCCGCAGGGCTGGAACGTCAGCACCAACTGGAGCAACCTCACCGCCTTTCCCAACAGCACCCAGGCCCTGGCCATCGTCAACACCGCCATCTCGGCCGCGCAGACCATTGACCTGAACCAGGCCATCACCCTTGGTCAATTGAACATCGGCTCCTCCGGCGGGGCGGCGGCCTACAACGTCACCGGCGCGGGCGGCGCGCTCACCCTGGACAACACCCCCGGAGAAGCCGTGCTGATGCAGTTGGCCACCAGCAGGGGCGACACGATTTCCGCCCCCGTGACCATCAACGGCAGCCTGCTGGTCACCAACGCCGCCACCAACACCCTGACCCTGTCCGGCAGCCTCGTCGGAGCCGCCAACGGCCTCACCATCAACGGCAGCGTGACCTTGAGCGGGACGAACACGTTCACCGGCGGAACCACCCTGAACCCGGGTTGCACCCTTTATCCCGGCGGCACCGTGGCGAACAACTCGGCCTGGGGCGCCGGCCCCGTCACCTTCAACGGCGGCACCCTTCAATTTTATGGCTACGGTGGCAGCGGCGGAACGGACTGGGGCGGCTGCTCGAACACGTTCAACGTGCCGTACGCGCAAACCGGTGCGATCCTGCTCCCGGGTCGCTTTGGCTATACAACCCAGTTCACCAGCGCGCTGACCGGCGGCGGCACTTTTAATGTCACCGTGGAATATGTCCGCGACTTTTTCACCGGCAACTGGTCCGCCTTCACCGGCCGGATCAACGTCAGCGCGGGCCCCAGCAACCCCACCGGCGATTTTCGCGTCAACAACCCCGACGGCTACGCCGGCGCCGCCCTGTATTTGAATGACAACGTCAACCTTTACAACATCAATGCCAGCGGCCAGACCACCTCGATCGGCGAACTCGGCGGCGCAAGCGGGGCTTATATTGGCGGCGGGAGCGGCGCCTCCGCCAATCCCACCTGGAGCATCGGCGCGCGCAACACCACCAACACCTTTGCCGGAACCATCGCGGATTCCGGGGTCTCTTCACTGGTCAAAGTCGGCACCGGCACGCTGATCCTCACCGGCGCGAACACGTTCAGCGGCGGCGCCACCGTCAGCAGCGGCGCATTGCTGGTCAACAACCCCGCCGGCAGCGGCACCGGCGTCGGCCCCGTCACCGTGGCCGGCGGCGGGTGGCTGGGCGGCACCGGCATCATCTCCAACTCCGTGACGGTGAACGCCGGCGGCGTGCTGGCCCCGGGCAACCCGCTGGGAACGCTGACCCTCAGTAACAACCTCACCCTGGCGGCGGGGGCCACGGTTGCCTTTCAAGTCCAACCCTCCCCCGTCACCAACAATGTACTGAAAGTGGCCGGGACCCTCACCAAGGGCGGCACCCTGTTCGTGACCAACAGCAGTGGAACCGCGCTGGCCTCGGGGAACAGTTTCAAATTATTCAGCGCCGGGGTCGGCGCCGGCGCCTTTGCCAGCGTCATACTGCCGCCCCTGCCCGCCGGTCTGGCCTGGAACACCAACACCCTGAACACCAGCGGCACCCTGTCCATCGTCACCCTGACGCACCCCTTGATCCAAACCCTCAGCCTCGGAACCGGCGGCCTGGTGATCGGCGGTTCCGGCGGCCTGCCCGGCGGCGGCTACACCGTCCTGGCAACCACCAACCTGCTCCTGCCCGTGACTCTCTGGACGCCCCTGCTGACCAACCAATTCGACAGCAGCGGAAACTTCACCTTCACCAACGAAGTGAACCCCGGCTCGTCCCCGAATTTTCTCCTCCTCCAGGCGCCGTAAAAAGCCCGGGCGTCCCGGAGGGACAATCCGGTGGTGGCCCGGCGTTTCCACGCCGGGTCGAATTTCGTATTGCAAAAGTCCCGCAGGGACGGCTGAACCACGGTCTCGGTTCATCACCCTCACAAACGGACCGTTTCCGAACCCTCCTTTCTGTTATTCTTCCAGGACCAATCCTTTCAACGTCTATATTCCCCGTCTCCCCGGCAGGGCGGTGCTGCTGCACCGCCCACTATTTGTCTTTGCCCCAACCCGTCCCCATGTTCCCTTCCCTCACGCCTTGGAACCCCGACCCGCGCCCGGCGACGGAGCGCGGCTCTGTGAGCCGCAGCCTGCGGAATTCAGCGAAAACCCCGGAATCAGCTTTTACCCTGCCCATGAACCTCCGGACGGACCACCACTGGAACTGCCGCAGGCACCAGTGCCGGTCGAACCATTCCCCTCCCCGGTAGGGCGGTGCTGCTGCACCGCCCACTATTTGTCTTTGCCCCAACCCGTCCCCATGTTCCCTTCCCTCACGCCTTGGAACCCCGACCCGCGCCCGGCGACGGAGCGCGGCTCTGTGAGCC
>CAZUBG010000097.1:0-19205 GCA_964618545.1 uncultured Bifidobacteriaceae bacterium
CATGGCCATTAAGCATATGTTGTACACATATACTTTGGCAATAAAAAAAGAGCAAAAAATCCACTTTTTAAGAAATTTGTCTCACACCCCAGCCGTGGTCCGCACCAGGTGTGGCCTTGCAGTTCAGGAAGTCGCAAGTTATTACTTTTTTTCCGCCTGCCACCGCCGCCGCCATTCCACCCGCGAAATCTTGCCGCGGTCGTTGGCGGAGAGCGTTTCGACAAAACACCATTCACGCGGCACCTGCCACGCGGGCAAACATTGCAACAGGAACCGTTTCAATTCCGCTTCCGTCGCGCCCGACACCACCACGGCCACGATGGTCTCGGTTCGTTCCGCATCGCGGCTGGGAGCGCCGAAGACGAGGCATTCGCGCACTTCCGGATGCTTTAGCAACACGCCTTCAATGCTTTCCGGGGACACTTTGCGTCCGGCCACATTAATTTCATCGCTCAGCCGGCCGCGCAGGAAAACCCGGTCATTCTGCAATTCCGCCAGATCGCTGGTTTGGAATCTCCCCGCCCCCAACAACCCGGATTTCTCCGGCCAATAGGTCTCCGCAACCGCGCCACCATGCACCACCAGACAGGCGGAATGATTGAGTGACAGGGTGACGTTCCGCATGGGCGAACCGGCGAGGGTTTCATCCAGACGCGGGGTGGCGCTGCCATCGTAAGCATGACGCCACATTCCGAAGCCCCGAGGAAATTATGAATTTTGAGGCCCCACGCTTCAAAAATATTTTGTTCCAAGGCCACCGGCAGGGGCGCCCCGGCGGAAATCGCCAACCGCACCTTCGCCGGAATGGCTCCGGCTTGATGCCAGGCCCGCCACAGGGGGGGGACGGCGGGCAAGGTGATCGCTCCGGCGTTTTCCGCCGCCCGGCGGATGATTTCAGGCAGGGGGGCGGGCGCCAGAATCAACGGAATGCCGTGCAATAACAGCGGTAAAACCAGATTGGAAAAGCCATACGAATGCGCCATCGAGATGACCCCCAGATTGGGCCAGTCCGCACGCAACCCCATGGTGGCAACGATATTATCCGCGTCGGCCATGAGCTGGCCGGGGGTGAAAACCACATATCGAGCCAGCCCACCGGTGCCGGACGTGGATTTGAGGTGGACACAGTTTCGTGGCGGCCGGGGAATTTCCGGCGTCGTTTGTCCGGCTTCGAGCGGACAAACGATTTTGTTTTGGCGCCAGGCGGCGAGCAGGTCGAGAATAAATTGCGGTGAATGACCTTGGGGAAAGACCAGGTCCGCCGGACCAATGGCGTGGCTTTGACCCTGTGCGAAGAGTTCTGCGAAGGTCCAGCGCCGGCCGGAGGCAAAATCATGCAGCGCCAGTTCGTGGCGCCGCTCTGCGGCAACTTCCCGCCAGTGATCGTAAAGCATTGTCAGTTTGTTAAAGCACCCGTAACTTCTTTCGCAAGCGAATTAATGACTGATAATAAATCCAGCACCCCCGGCGGACGCCGCTTCGAGTTCGACCGCGACAGTTTCGCCTTTGCCAACGAATTGCTCTGGGAGTATCAATCCGACCCGCAGACCGGCCGGACGCATTTTCGCAAACGCGAACCAAAGCCGGAGTACGCGCTCCGGTGTTTTGTGCTCACGCGGGCCGCCCGCCAGTTTCTCTATCATGCACGATTTGAGGCGAATTTGGAACCCCTAAGCGATGAAATTTATCGGACCCTGATCCGCCAAATTCTCAGGCGCAATCCTCGAACCCCGTGCACGCCGGAAAACCAGATTGTGATTCCCGGTTACGCCGGCTTGCGCGAATTCAGCGCCGGTCGGGAAAAGCTGCTGAAGGCGGAGTGCGGCGGTGCCTGGCGGTCCTATGTTTTACGCAGTCACTGGCGGATGGTTTTCCCCATTTCGCGCACCCACCAGGCCAATACGGCCCGGACCCTGGCCGCCGTGCTGGAACAGTCCCGCTCGCCCATCATCCATCTGGTCAAATTCCCCTCGCTCACCATCAATCATGGGATGATTTTATTCGCGGTGGCCAGTGCGCCCGATGGATTCAAGTTTTCCGCTTACGATCCGAACAACCCAAAGAGCCCTGCGGAATTGACGTTTGACCGACGTTTCCAAACTTTTTTTTTGCCGGCGAATGCCTACTGGGCGGGCGGCGAATTGAAAGTCATTGAGATTTTCCGAAGCTGGCTGATGTGAGCGCTCCCGGGCGGCGGGGACGCCAGAACAACGGGCCGATGAATGCGATCCCGCAGATATTAACCCCGCAGATGTAGCCGATTTTGTATGGTCGGCCGGAATTCTCCACCGCGTAAATCGGCACATCCTTGCCAATCATGAGGCTGGGCAGCGAGAGCGGCATCATGGCTCCATGCAACAGCCCATCAGTAAAGCCGGCGGGTTGTTTTTTGGCATACGCCCAGGGCGCGGCCCAGGCATACAACCAGCCAAACACCAGCGTGACCAAGGCAATCACCAACGCCTTGCGTAGTAAAAACAGGCACGAGGCGTGCTTCTTTGCTGGAATTTGATGGGAATCCATGTTTGTATTATTGGGAATCATGTTTTTTAACGAGCGTTCCACGCAAGCAGAATCTTTTGACAAACTGGACCGGCCGGCGGTCGAGACGGAGGTGGCGTTCCGTGAACTGGACCGCCTCAACCGCTTTTTTCGTTTCCAACATGCCTTTGCGAGCCGCTTGCCACCCTGGCTTGGCCGGGACAGATGCCGGTATTTAAAGATTTTGGACGTCGGGGCTGGCACCGGGTTCCTCGGCAAAAAATTGTCGGCTTGGGCGCGAGAGCAGGGTTGGAACTGGCATTTCACCAATTTGGACTTGAATCCGGTCGTCCTGAAGTCCTGCCCCCCCGCCGACCCCGTGGTTGGTTCGGCGCTGGACCTGCCGTTTGCCAATGGCAGTTTTGATCTGGTGATTGCCTCGCAAATGACCCATCACCTGACGAATGCGGAAATCACCACCCACTGGCGCGAGGCGTGGCGCGTCTCGAACGATGCCATATTCATTTGCGACATCCACCGCAATGCCGGGCTATATGCCCTGTTATGGCTGACGACGTTGTTGCTCGGCACGGAACGATCCGTGCGCGAAGACGCCTTGATCTCGGTTAAACGCGGCTTCCACCAGGGCGAATGGCGCGAATTGGCGGCCCGGGCTGGAATTCCCAAGGCCAGTGTGTGGCTGTATTATGGAACGCGGATTGTGCTGCAGGCGCGAAAAAGTGCAGGGTGATTTCAATTGTTTGCAGCCTTTCTCCCAGCCCCGCCTTGGACAAGTCGTTCGCCGGCTCATGCGATGACAGTGGGCGGATTTACTTGGGATTAAGGTTCGGCACCGGTGTTTTATTGATCACGGCCTCCGGCACAAAATGAAGCGGAATCGAGGGGGACCATTTCTCCCATTCATCTTCGGATTTTTCATTCAGGATAAATTCCGCTCCATTGGTCGCCGCGGCTTGATAATCGGGCGGGGTGGCAAAGGCGATGCCGCCGCTGATCAGGGTTTGGGCGGATTCGGCGCTGATACTGGCTCCGCTGAACAAGCCGACATGAATGTGGATGCCGCCGGCATTCCAAAATTTTGAATTCAACCGCACCAACGGAGCGTATTCATCATCAATCCGGGCATGAATGATCACTTCGCGGGCGTCATCGCTCAGACGGCAGGCCAACACTTCGCCGACCTGCACTTCCCGATAGAAAACCGGTGATCGTGGCTGTAATGAACCCAACTTCGGCACCAGCACCAGAATATCCAGTGCTTTGATGGGTTCAATCGGCTCTTTTTCCACGCCGTTGAATGTATTGGTGCGCACACCGTCGCCAGGTTGAACGTTAATGTAGTTTCCCGAAACGAGGGTCCCCAGTCCGCTCACCGAACCCGGTTTGAGCTCTGGTCGGACGATCCAAAAAACCGAGCCCTGCCGCGCAATCTCTGCCGCATCGGAATTCAGTCTTGCTTTGACCGCAACGAGTTGCCGGTCCTGGGTGAGTTTTAGGGTTTCCACTTCTCCGATCTTTTCACCGCGATATTGGACAAGTGAGTTTTCTTCCTGCAGCCCTTCCACATTCTGAAAATAAATGGTGATGGTTGGCCCGGCGAACAAGACGTCGCGGCAGACGTACCAGGCGCACAAAAGCGCGGCTCCCAGCGGAATGAGCCAGAGGAACCGGCTCAGTAGGCTCTTTTCCATTCTCGCCTTGGGCGGCGCCTGCCTGTTTTCATTCATAATGCTTATTCTCCTCGGATGAATCCCAGATCAAACGTGGATCAAAACTCAGCGTCGCCAGCAGGGTCAGCACGACAACCGCCGAGAACGCAAACACCCCGCGTCCCGGATGTACCGTCGCGATTTCGCCCATTTCCACCATGGAAACGCCAATCGCCAGCAAAAAAACCTCCAGCATGTTCCAGGGATCAATGATCCGGATGATTTGATACGCCCAAGAGCGCGTTTTTTTCCAGCCGGGCCAGTCCAGCGTGAGCGTGATCAGGATCAGCCCGATGATTTTTACCACGGGGGTCAGAATGCTTGTGCAAAAAACCAGCGAACCGATGAAGTACTGTTGGTGTGCGTACAGCGAACTGATTCCCTGGATGATGGTTGTCTCACTCTGGCGCCCCTGGTATTCAGCGGTGACCACGGGATACAGGTTTGCCGGAAAATAGAGAATCAAAGCCGCTAGTGAAAATGCCAGGGTGCGTATCCGGCTGTTGGTGCGTCGGTGATAAATCTGAGAATGACAGCGGGCGCATCTGATGACGAAGCCTTTCGGAGGCTCCTCCGCCTCCTGCACCAACCCGCAGGTTTGACATGCCACCAGTCTGTCCATATAAAAATACAAAGGCCGCTCGTTCAGTCAGGATGGTTCAGCTATCGAGGCGGACTGGAGGTCGCCTGCCGGAGGGGGGCGCGAATTGAGGAACCGCCATTTCAACCAGCGGAACGTGTCCGTCAGCGGATTGATCTTACTCCCGCTGCTCCCATAGAGCGTCCGGATCGGAAGGAATTCAACTTTCCGCCCGGCCCGGCAGAAGGCGAAAAGTACGGCCGACTCAATTTCAAACCGGTTTGCGCACAGGTTTAAACCGGACAGCGTTTTCAGATGCGCCAGCCGGAAACCGCACTGGGAATCCGGCAGCACCATGCCGGTCATTTGGGACATCCGTTTGGACATCCACTGGTTCGCCTTGCGGCGCAGCCACGGCATGGCCCTGCAATCTCCCATCCGGTTGCCAACCACCAGCGCGGAACCCTTTTTCCCGCCGCAGGCAAAAAACCGGGGAATGTCGTCTGCCGTGTGCTGACCGTCGCCATCCAGCATGAGCACCCAGGAGAAGCCCAGTTCCTGCGCGCGCTGCCAGCCGGTTTGCAGGGCCGCACCCTTGCCCAAATTATTCGGCAGCCGGATGACCTGTGCGCCCGCTGCGCGGGCCTTCTCCGCAGTCGGGTCAGTGGAGCCATCGTCCACCACGATGACGGTCGGCAGATGCCTTTGAACTTGGGAAACAACCATCCCAATCCGCTCCGCTTCGTTGAAGCACGGAATGACCGCGGCGCACTGGCGTTTCCAATCCATCACATTTTGGAACCGGGACGGCTCAATTAATCCACGCTGTTGGGGTGTAAATCCTCTTTAATGACGGAGCCATCCGCCGCGGAAAGAATGACGACGCCGATATCCGCGTCGTCACTGGGGTCTTTCAATTTGGCCGCCCACAGCTTGACCCGCCATTGGGGCCCCAGATCCCCGTGTTCCAGCCAGAGTTGCGTGGCCTTGATCGTGAGATTCTTCAGGAGCGGCTGGCTCGCGGCGACTTTGATCGCCTGGTCGGAATCAATGCTTAATTTGGTCGCATCCAGCGGATTTTTGTCGTCGCCGAATCGTTCGAGCATGCGGCCCGGATGTGAGACATCCAGCTTTTGCCCGGCCCCGAATTTCACCTCGACCGCCCGGAACGTCGCATCGGGATCATAATACACCACGTACCAGATCTCCGGCGTGAGGCTGGCGATGGATTTTTCCGATCGGATCTGGACCACCTTGTCCTTGGATTGGATGCCGACATAGGGATCGCCCAGTTTGACCAACTCATAAGCCTGTGGATCGGCGGCCAGGGCCGCCACCCGCGCCAGCGCCAGGGTCATCGCCCCCACGCCCAACGCTTTCAGAAGGTAATTTGTTTGTTTAAGTTTCATAGTAATGTAATATAATGCCAAGTGTTGGTTGCGGCAACCAGGAGATGCACTGGCTCCACTGCTCGAAGTTAAATCGGGTGGTGTTTGGTGGATATGGGGTGTTTACCCCACTGGTCGTGTTCGGGTTCCGCCTATTATGTTATAACCGGTGTTACGTTACGACTATTTTCCAACCGAGTCCGAACTCGCTTTGCATGGCGCGGCGCAGGCGGCCTTCCACGAACGCGCCGCGGCCGCGACCCGTGACGCCTTCGGTGGAAACGTGTTTGTGCGCGCCGTGGTTGAAGTTTCAAACGTCTGCCGCCAAAACTGTTCTTATTGCGGGATGCGCCGGGATAATCGGAGGTTGCACCGCTTTCGCGCCCGCCACCACCAGATTGCTGAGTTGCTCATCCACCACCGTCCGGCCAGTGTGACGGACATTAACATCCAAACCGGGGAGGACCCGGTCGCGGTGCGTGAAGTCGTGTTGCCCCTCATTGAGACCTTGCGGCGGGAGACCCGGCTCGGAATCAGCGTGTGCCTCGGAACCCTGTCGCCGGAGCTTTACGACACCCTGCGGGCCGCCGGGGCGGACATTTTCATCATGAAGTTTGAGAGTGGTGACGCGGCGCAGTATGAACGATTTTCAGCCCCCGGCACACTGGCGGAACGCCTGCGCCACCTCCGACTGCTGGCCGGGTCCGGCTGGAGGGTCAGCTCCGGTTTTATCGCCGGCCTGCCCGGCCAGACCTTGCGTGATCTGCTGGATAATTTTGAGGTGGCGCGCCAACTGCCGTTGAGCGGCTGCAGTGTCAGCCCGTTTATCCCCGGCAATGAAACCCCGCTCGCGGCGGAACCGGCGGCCAACCCAGACTGGACCTTTAACAGCGTGAGTGCGTTGCGTCTGTTGCGGCCCGACTGGGTGATTCCCGCCGTGAGCGCCTTCAATCTCGCGGCCCCGGAGGGTTACCGGCGCGGCCTGCGCGCCGGGGCGAATCTGGTGACCATCAATCTCACCCCCGAGGAAGTGCGCGACGATTATGTCATCTACAAACGCGACCGGTTCATCATGACTGAGGATCGTGTGCTCCAGGCCATTGCCGCCGAAGGCTTGACCCCCTCTCCGACCGGGCTGGTCGAATTTTACCGTCAACGCGCCCCCAATGGGCCAATTCCAGTGGCTGCCAGCCAACTCTGATCGCGTGCTGTTTCCTACGCCAAAGAAATCAGGAACGCCCCACCGGGTGGTCATCACCGGTGCCGGCATCATCACCGCGCTCGGGGGCGGCTGGAAAACGAATGCCGCAGGCTTCCGGGCCGGAAGCAGGGCGTTCCGACCGGTGTCGCTGTTTGATGTTTCGCGCCAGCGCGCCAAAATAGCGGCGGAAATAGACCTGCCGGAAGACTTGCCCGCCACCCGGCTTTCCGCAAATCAATTGCGTCGGCTCAATCGCGCCACCCGGATGCTGCTGCTGGCCGCCCACGAAGCCTGGCGGCAAAGCGGCTGGCAACCGGACGAGCCTTTGCCCGTGGTTCTCGGTACCACCAGCGGTGAAATGTCGCTGGGCCAGGAATATCTTAGCCAGGCCCTGTGTGCCCCGAACGATTTTAAATGCCAGGCCACGCGCGTGGCTTATTATCAGGTTCAAAGACCCGCGCTGGTTTTGTGTGATGCGTTTGACTTTCAAGGACCCCTCACCATTATATCCAACGCCTGCGCCTCCGGGGCGAACGCCATCGGCCACGCCTTTGAAACCCTGCGCCACGGCCGCGCCAGCCGGGTGTTGACCGGCGGTTACGACGCGTTGTGTCAGTTGACCTTTGCCGGATTCGATTCCTTGCAGGCCCTCGCGCCGACCCCCTGCCGCCCCTTCGATGCGCAACGCAACGGTTTGACCCTCGGCGAAGGGGCGGCCATGTTGACCTTGGAAACGCTGGCCCATGCAAAAAAACGCAATGCGGAGATTCTCGGCGAAATCATTGGGTACGGGGCCGCCAACGACACCCATCATTTGACGCAACCCCATCCCGAAGGCCGTGCCGCTCTGGCCGCCATGAATGCTGCGTGCGCGGACGCGGGCATCGCGCCGGAACAGGTTGATTATGTCAACGCCCACGGCACGGCCACGCCCCAAAACGATGCGACTGAATCAGCGGCCATCAACCGCTGGGCGGGGGGGCGTGTCAGCAATCTGCCGGTCAGCTCCACCAAAGCCGGCATTGGCCATTTGCTCGGGGCGGCCGGTGCCGTCGAGGCGGTGGTCTGCCTCATGGCATTGCGCGGCCAGTGGCTGCCGCCGGAAAGTTCATTGGCCACCGCCGACCCGGTCTGCCGTTTCCAACTCCTGCGCCAGCCGACGGACGCCAGGGTGGAGGTCGCGCTTTCCAATTCCTTTGGCTTTGGCGGGGCGAATGCCTCGCTGGTGTTTCGGAGGTGGTCGTGAGTGCCGTTTTCATCCACGGCATCGGGGCCGTTTCTCCTGCCGGTTGGGGCGTGCCCGCCTTGCGCGCGGCACTGGAAAAGAACCTGCCCCTGCCCGTGCAATTGTGTGAGCGGCCCGGTTGGGAAAAGAAACTCCCGGTGCGTCCGGTGCCTCCGTCCCCGACGCGTATGGAATTCCTGGCGCATCCGCGTTTGCGCCGGGCCGGGATCATGTCCCAGCACGTCATGGCCGCCGCGCTGGAAGCCCTGGGCCCGGATGTGGCGTCGGTCCAAACTGGCGCCCTTCGGCTCGGCATCATCGTTTGCACGATGGCGGGCGGCGTTACTTATTCGCGCCGGTTTTATGCAGAGGTTTTACAAGAACCGTCCACGGCCAGCCCGCTGTTTTTTGCCGAAACCGTCTTTAACGCCCCCGCCAGCCACTTGGCGGCCTGTCTGAATTCATCCTCGATCAATTACACGCTCGTCGGCGATGACGGCTCCTTCTTGCAGGCTCTGGCCCTGGCGGCAGGCTGGCTGGAATCCGGCCGTGCCGACGGTTGTCTCGTGGTGGGAGCGGAGGAATTGGACTGGATCGTCGCTGACGCCGCACGGCTGTTCCGGAGATCCACCGTTTATGCCGCCGGCGCGGGGGCGGTTTATTTAAAGATGCACCCGGGGGCCCGGACGGTTCTGTCTGCCGTCACCGACTCATTCCCGTTCACAACATCACAAAATCGCACCGCCGCCGCAGGCCGGATGCGGAGCCAGCTCGGCCATGGCACGGCAAACGAAGTGCTTTGTGACAGCGAAACGGCTGATTCCGTCCGGCTTGACTGGCCCGGCCGGCGGCTGTCTCCCAAGACCATCGTGGGCGAATCCTTCGCCGCCTCCTCCGCCTGGCAATGTGTCATCGCCAGTGACCTGGTTCGTGAGGGTCGCGCCCCGGGCGCCTGCGTCAGTGTCGTCGGGGCCAACCAACAGGCCATTGGCGCGCGTTTTCTGAACGCTGAAAATGATCAACCATGAGTCTGCGAATCATCCTGGTCACCGGTGCCAATGGCGGGCTGGGGACCGCCATCGCCAAAAATTTTCTCGCCGAATCGCCGGAGAATTTTGTCTGGCTGGGAATAAATAATCACCGCGGGCAGGCGGAAGCTCTGACGGCGGAACATCCCGGGCGCTGCCGTCTGGCCCTCTTGGACGTCACCAACCCGGGGGCGTGGCAACCGGCCGTCGCCGGGATCCTGACGGTGCATGGCCGCGTGGATGTGCTGGTGAATAATGCCGGGCGGCACGAGGACGCCTTGCTCGCCCGGATGGATCCCGGGTCGTGGGGCCGCGTGCTTTCCCTGAATCTTGACAGCGTTTTTCATGGCTGCCAGTCGGTGTTGCCGGCCATGATTTCCCAGCGCAGCGGGCGCATTGTCAACGTTGCGTCCTTAAGCGCACTGCTCGCCCCGCCGGGACAGACCAATTACGCGGCCGCCAAGGCCGGGGTGCTGGCTCTGACCCAGTCACTGGCCAAAGAAGTGGCGCGCCTTGGCATTACCGTCAATGCCGTCTGCCCCGGCTATGTGGACACGGGGTCGCTGGCGGGCATGGACGATGAAACCCGGCGGCAGGCGCTGTCGAAAATCCCCATGCGGAGGTTTGGGCGGCCCGAAGAGGTGGCCGCGGCGGTGCGATTTCTGGCTTGCGCCGATGCGTCGTATATTACAGGCTCTGTGCTCAAAATTGACGGCGGCATATTTTAATGAGCACCTCAACTGAACTAAAATCACAAATCAAGCGCCTGCTCGTGGAAAACCTTATGCTGCAAATCAGCCCCGAGGAAATCGGCGATGACCAGCCGCTGTTTGGCCCGAATGGGCTGGGGTTGGATTCGGTGGATGCGCTTCAATTGGTTGTGGCGCTGGATAAAAATCACGGCCTGAAACTGTCCGACCCCGAAGCCGCACGGAAAACCATGCAAACGGTCAGCACGATTGCCGCCGCCATCGAAGGGAAGCCGGTTTGACAGTCAGTTAGTTCGGGCTTGCAATGGCGCTCGCTTTCCGGGCGGCGGAATGGGTGGCGGAGGCCTGGGCGGTCGCCCGGGACCGGAGGTCGGAGGTGGGCGCCAGACCGGCGGTGTTGACGATGTTGTTGAGGATTACGGAAGACACGCCGAGGGTTTGCGTGGGCAGGGGGGTGACGCTGACGCTGTCGAGGGCGAAGAAATAGAGGTCGTTGCGGGCTGAAAACTGGAGGGTGGTTTGGTTGGTGGTGGCCATGACGATGAATTGCAGGTTGGTCCAGTCAAAGGTGCCGAGGTCGGTTTGGTTGTAAATGATATTGGCCGACGCGGGGCTGGCATTCCATTGGACCTCAAATTGATTGGGGATGCCGCCCGAGGGATTGGCCAGTTCGAACGACAGCAGATAAAACTGGCCCGGTTGTGTGGGCAGGCTTTGGGACAGGTTGGCCAGGAAGTTAATCTGCGCCAGGACGGCAAAAAAATCTCCCTCATAGGAATAATATCCGGATTCCGGTCCATAAACCACGAGATCGTTGGTGTAAACGGAGGCGTTCCCCGAGAGGTTCCAATAACAGAAATCAGCAGATTCAAAGCCGCCGTCCCGCACCAATTCCTGATCCACCTGAAGGCTGAATTGGCGGAGTTGTCCCTGGCCGCTGGTTTGGTTGGTGAACCACAGGCCGGCCGCATAGGCCCCCGCCGGGAGCTCGCCGGCGGCGGAGTTGAGGGTGACGGTCAGGGTGGTTCCCGCCCCCGCCGCCAGGGTGCCGCCGTTGGTCGGGATGTTCACCCAGGCCGAGTCGCAGACGAGCGACCAGTTGAGGGTGGCTTTGCCGGTGTTGGTCAGCCCAAACGTCTGGCTGGAAACGGTGAACGGTCCGCCCGACTGGCCGTTGGCGGTCGCGCCCCGGCCGGGCGTGATTTGGAAGCCGTCCGGTTGGGTGAGGGCGAGGATCAGGCTGCCGCCGTTGGGGCTGCCCCAACCGGTGCAAAGATCATAACCGGGCACGGCAAAGTATTGGGTCGCGTTTCGGTTGGTGTTGTTGCCGGCGGTGATGTCGTTAAAGCAGGCCGTATACGCTGAGTTGGTGCCGATGTGGTAGAGGGCCGGGTTGAGAAAACCGACGGAGGATTGACCGGCGGCGGCGGCCTGCTGATTCACGAGTGCCGCGAAGCCGGCCCAGAGCGGGGCGGCGGCGCTGGTGCCGCCCGTGGTTTCCGATTGGCCGTTGTCCGCCACCAGATAAATATTGGCCGCCACCATGGCCACGTCCGGGCAATTGCGCATGGACGTGGAGCCTTGATTGGCCGACATGTTGACGCCTCGTTGCCAGACCGGAATGCCGTAGATGGCGCTCACCCCGCCGCTGGTGTCATAGTGCCCCGGCCCTTCCCCGGAATTCCAAGCGGTTTCGGCCAGCCAGGTTCCAGCCGGTCCCGTGGTGGCCAGCGTGGTGCCGCCCACCAGGGTGACGTAAGGGTCGTCATCCGGGGGGACGGGGTCGTTGTTCGCCCCGCCGTCCCCGGAGGCATTGAAGAAAGACTGTCCTTGAGCGGCTAATTTCTCAAAATAATTGTCCATCGTGCCGGTGTTGACCGAGCCAAAGTCCCAGGAACAACTGAATTGCTTGATGAGTTTATTGGTGGACACGGCTTGCAGCACATCATAGGGCAGAGCCTCAGCGGGGTTGTCTTCAAACACCACCACCTGGTCCAGGCCGGGGGCCATGGAAACCGCCATCTCAATGTCCAGCGCCACCTCGCCGTTGGCGCTGTTGGTTCCCCCGGTGGGCGTTCCGTCAAACCCGTCCAGCAGGATGTTTTGCAGAGCCACCGAGGGCAGCCCCATCTGGCTCTCGTAGGTGGCGATGTCGGCCGGGTAATAGCCGTCGAATTCCAACAAGCCGACCTGCTGGCCGGTTCCCGTAAGATTGACGCCCGGCGCGTAGGCCGCCCGGTAATCAAAACCGGCCAGGTTGCCGGACGGCCCGGAGCCCATCCGCAGGCGGCCTTTGGTGACGGCGGTCAGCGGTGTGCGCCGCAGATTTTTGGGGTGGGGCCGGGAATAATTGTCCAGTCCGCCGATGGATAAAAGCGGCAGCCCCGCGCTGACGGAGGGTTCGGTGTCCGGCGCGAAAAAGGTGCGGGCTTCGGTCGGGTGTACATAGGTTCGCAACGTCACCTGCAGGGCGTGCTCGATGTTCGTCACGGGGGCGCGGATTTCCAGCAGCATCCGGTTGGGGTGCCGGCCGGTGACGGTCAGTCCGTTGTGTTCGGCCCAGGCGATGAGTGTTTGATAATCGTTCGTGGTGGGGCCAAAGCGGCCGTCAAACTCCTCCGGGGTGAGGTAGTGGTGATATTGCGGGCTGCCGGCATCATAAAGTTGGTCGAGCAGGTTGGTGAGTGCGTCCTCTTGGTGCAGGGGCAGGCTGAGGGAGAGCTTCAGCAGGATGGAACCGTCCAGACGGCCCAAGGGTGATAGCCGGGAAACCACCGCCGGCACATGTCCGGGCAGTACGGTGCGCGGCGGCGTTTGCGCCGGGGTCCGGGCGCAGAAAACCAGGAGGATGGCGGTTAAAATCCAGAACGTTTTTCCCCAGAACTTTCCGAGTTGCATCAGGGCAGGGTAACGCGGAACCACCCGGGGTGCAAGGACGCGGCGGCCGGGCGTCCCAAAAGCGTCAGCGATTGGTTTTGACGCTGGGGCTCGAGTAGCGTAGCGTTTCAGTTCTATTTTCACAGATTGTCATGATTGGATTGATTAAGAGAATATTCGGGTCGAAGAACGACCGGGAGGTCAAAAGGTTTTGGCCCGTCGTCCGCCGCATTAATGAAATTGAAACCGGCCTGCAAAACGTGCCGGAGGAGGAGTTGCGCCAAAAGACGGCGGCCTGGAAGGAGGAGCTTTCCAAAATCGAGGACGCTGTCGTGCTCGCCCGCCGCCTGAACGAGATCCTGCCCGAGGCCTTCGCGGTGGTGAAAAACGCCTGCCGCCGGCTGTGCGGCCGCGACATCATGGTGCGCAACCTGCCGCTCAAATGGGAAATGGTGCCGTTTGACGTGCAACTCATCGGCGGCATCGGCCTGCACAACGGGAAAATCGCCGAAATGGCCACCGGCGAAGGCAAAACGCTCGTCGGCACGCTGCCAGTCTATCTGAACGCCCTCACGGGCCGGGGCGTGCATGTGGTGACCGTGAACGATTACCTGGCCGCGCGCGATTCCGAGTGGATGGGCGCGGTTTACCGGTTTCTGGGCCTGACGGTCGGCTGTATTTTGAACGACCAGCCGCCGCGCGTCCGCCGCGAGCAGTACGGGTGCGACATCACCTACGGCACGAATTCCGAGTTTGGCTTTGATTATCTCCGCGATAATGGCATGGCCATGCGCCGCGAGGCCCAGGTGCAGCGCGGCCATTACTTCGCCATTGTGGACGAAGTGGATTCCATCCTGATTGATGAAGCCCGCACGCCGCTGATCATCAGCGGGCCGGCCGTCCACACCTTCGATGAACAATACGCCCAGTGGAAGCCGCTGGTGGAATCGCTGGTGCGCGCCCAGGAACGGTTGTGCGCGCGTTTCCTGAGTGAAGCCCAGGAACTGATCAAAAAGTATTCCCCGGCCGACGGCTCCAACGTGCAAAATCCCGAGGAACTTGGCCACCAGATTGGCATCCTGTTGTTCCGCGTCAAAACGGGCCAGCCCAAATCCGAGGCTCTGATGAAAATCCTCGAAAACCCGGAATATCAAAACCTGATGAACCGGGCGGAACTGGATTTGCACAAGGATCAAAAGAAAGTGGACCTGTACCGCGAGAAAGAGGAACTGTTGTACGCGATTGACGAACGGGGCCACGAAGCGGATTTGACGGAAAAAGGCCGCAATTTCGTCAGCCCCCAGGACCCCGATGCCTTTGTGCTGCCGGATTTGACCACGGCCCTGCATGATGTGGACACCGGGCCGGAAACGGACGCGCGCAAACGCCTGGAGATCAAGTCGAAAATGCAGGCCGATTTCGAGGCCAAGGCCCAGAAAATCCATTCCATCTCCCAGTTGCTCAAGGCCTACAGCCTGTACCTGAAGGACGTCGAGTACGTCGTCCAGGAAAACAAGGTGATCATCGTGGACCAGCACACCGGCCGCCTCATGACCGGGCGTCGCTGGAGCGACGGCTTGCACCAGGCCGTCGAGGCCAAGGAGGGCGTCGAGATTGAACGCGAAACCCAGACGCTGGCGACGATCACCATTCAAAATTACTTCCGCCTCTACGCCAAGCTGGCCGGCATGACCGGCACGGCGGAAACGGAAGCGCAGGAGTTTTTCGACATTTACAAGCTCGGCGTGCTCACCATTCCGACCAACAAGCCGAACATCCGCAAGGACACGCACGATTCGGTTTACAAAACAAGGCGCGAAAAATTCAACGCCGTGGTCGGGGAGATCAAAGCCCTCCACGCGCAGGGCCGGCCGGTGCTGGTCGGCACCATCAGTGTGGAGACCAGCGAAATGCTGTCCCGTCAGCTCAAGCGCGAGGGATTGATCCATTCCGTGCTGAACGCCAAATACCATCAGCAGGAGGCCGAGATTGTGGCCCGGGCCGGCCAGCGCGGTTCGATCACCATCGCCACCAACATGGCCGGGCGCGGCACGGACATCAAGCTCGGCCCGGGCGTTCCCGAGTGCGGCGGGTTGCATGTGCTGGGCACCGAGCGCCATGAATCGCGCCGCATTGACCGCCAGTTGCGCGGCCGCTGTTCGCGCCAGGGCGATCCGGGTTCCTCCCACTTTTTCATCTCCCTGGAAGACGATTTGATGCGCCTGTTCGGTTCGGACCGCATTGTCAAGCTGATGGAGAAAATGGGGCTGGAAGAGGGCCAGGAACTGACCCATCCGCTCCTGAACCGCTCCATTCAGCAGGCGCAAAAACGGGTGGAACAGCACCATTTCGAGCAGCGGAAACGCACGCTGGAATATGACGACGTCATGAACACGCATCGCGGCGTCGTGTATGAATTTCGCAATGAGATCATCAGCTCCGCCGACGTCCGTGACCGGCTCATGGACATCATGGAGGAGGTGGTGGTGGAAAAAGTGCGGCAGTTCACCGGCACCGGCGATGATTTCAGCGATTGGAAGGTTCGCGCGCTGGCCGACTGGGTGAACCTGAATTTCCCCATGGGCCTCCCCGAGGGGGAAATCATCAAGGCCGCCCAATCCGGCAGGGAAACCCCGGTGGCCGATTCGCTGTTCGACGGTCTCTCGCCGGCGCAATTCTCCGTGGCCACCTTTCTGACGGACAGCATCCGCAAGGCCTACGACATCAAAATCACGTTTGAAAATCCTGAGGCGCTCAAGGAAGTCGAGCGGTTTACGATTTTGAGCGCCATTGACAAGCTGTGGCAGGAACATCTCTATGAGATGGACAGCCTGCGTTACAGCATCGGCCTGCGCGCTCACGGCCAGCGGGATCCGCTGCTGGAATACAAGGCCGAAGCCTTCAAGATTTTTGACGAGCTCATGGTCAATGTGAAGACGGAAATCTGTCACAACATTTTTCGCAGCGCCTCGTCCATGATGGCGTTCGAGAATTTCCTGCGCAATGTGCCCGCCACCACCACCCACCAGCCGGCGGCGCCTTCGGCCTATGGTGAATCATCCCAACCGGGTCAGCCCAAGCCCAGCGACATCGTCAGCCAGGCGGCCGCGGATTTAAACAAACCACGGCCCAAGCCCGTGCGTTCCGGTCCCAAGGTGGGCCGCAACGACCCCTGTCCCTGCGGCAGTGGAAAGAAATTCAAGATTTGCTGCGGCCGGTAGCCAGCGTGGCGGCGGCGTCCCGCCGCCTGCACCCGAACACCCTTGTTGCGGAAGCGGCGCGGCAGGCATCCGGCCAACCCGGAAGGTTGCCAGAAAGTAGCCGGGGGTCGAGCGCCAGCGACCCCCCCGGACCTGGCCCTGTCCCGGTTTTTCAATTTCAGCTTTTGCATATATTGGCGTCTCTCTGTCGTGGTCCCCGCCTTTCGACGTAACCCACGCAACCACGGCGTTTTTCAGTAGCAACGCTTAAAAATAAACCGCCGCCAGCTAAAAAGTGCCGCCCAAATTTGACCCAACCCCGAAACCGGTGTACCTAAATCAAAGCAGGGAGCTTTGGCTCCCGGCCGGGGAGAATTCGCTCGTCCGCCACCGCTTCCGCGACGGCGGCTGGTTTCATTCCCCCCTCCGCTCTTTGACATCATGAAGATCTGTTGCCGGGCCGCCATTCCCCTTGCGGGCCAGGCCCCGTAGCGGCACCTTCGGCTGCGTGCCGCCTTAAGTTAATTAACGCTAATTTCAGATAATTAAGGCAATTTTTTAAAAATTAACGCTAATTAAGGGTGATTAACGGTAATTAACGCTATTCAGCAAAAAATAAAATAAACTCTATTTCGGCAGGGAGATGTCCGGTGAAGTACCAAGCCAATGTCGCAAAACGCTCTCCCCCTTGTAGGCCGGGTCCCCTGACCCGGCGTTAGGAGTAACGGCGCAAGGTCTCCACCCGCTTGAAGTTTGAGATTTGAAATCTCCTTGAATTTTGGATTTTGAAATGTGGAATTTCCCCTCCTCTGCGGGTCCCCTGACCCGGCGTCGGGCGTCAAACCATCCTCGGTGATTCAGCCCCTTTTGTCCGCCCAAAAGATCAACCGATAAGACGACTGGCCAACGTGAGGTTGTCTTTTTTTCTCCTCGGGTTCGGTCAAACCCGGTCAAACCAGGTCAAACCTAATCCAACCTTTCAAATTAGCGGGGCCGCCGGAACCCTGGAGACCACCCCACCAGGCTAAGACCTTGAACCAACGGACTTTATCCACAAACAGGACTCCACTCCACCTCCGATCCGGGTCAAACCAGGTCAAGACCGGTCAAACCTCTGATTCACGCGGTTGTTTCCCCAATCTGGGCCAACCGATCAACGACAATCCAAGTCGTAATATCTGTTGGATGGGAAAACGCGGGAAATTTTTTCTATTCCTCAATCCACACCAGGGTCCCGGAGGGGACCAGATCAAAGAGGTCAATCAGGTCCGGGTCGGCCAGATGGGTGCAGCCGCAACTGGTGGGGGTGCCGATGCTGGATTGATCGGCGGTGCCATGGATGTAGATGTAGCGCGCGTGGCTGTCCACGCTGCCGCCCTGGTTGAAGCCGGGGTCCAGGCCGTTCAGCCAGAGGATGCGGGTGGTGATCTTCGCGTCGGCCAGGCCGGGCTCGGAAGTGTGGCCCACCACCTGCCGGGCTTTGAACACGGTGCCGGCCGGTTCGCCCGCCCCGATTTTTTCCGCGATCTCATGCAGGCCCAGCGGGGTGCAATTGGAACCCTCGGTCTGGCCGATGCCATAACGGGAGGTGGAGCAGGGGACCTGTCGGACATATGCGCCGTCTTCGTAGAGGGCCAGGGTCTGGGTGGAGACTTGGATCACCAGCAGCCACTGCGTGGGGGTGAGATGGAGCCGGGCGCAGGCCGTTTGGCAGGCGGCGGGCCATTGGGCGGGAAAGGGGACGGGGCGATGCATGGGGTGTAAAGGGGAATGGCAGACGCAGCCGCAGGTGGAAATGAGCATCAAAGTAATGGCTGGAATCAGGATGCGTCCGCTCATGCGGTCAGGTCATCGGTTGAATCTTTTGATCAGCACCTTCGAGTTGCGTCCGCTTTGATCATATTTTTCGCGGCGGGCCGGGGGCAGGTCATCGGGGGAGCCCTCGCCGAATCCGGCCTTGGATTGGAAATAGGTGAAGGCCTGGGTGGAGAGGGTGATCAGTTCGTTCAGTCCCATTTCCCGGGCCTTGGTTTCCACATACTGAATCAACTTTTGGCCGATGCCCTGGTTTTCATGCGAGGAACTGACATACAGGCACGCGAGTTCGCCTTTTTTTTGTTCGGGATAGACATGCAGGGCGACGCAGGCCACCGGGTTGCGGTCAATTTCAAACAGGTAGTAATCCAGCAGTTGTTTCTCGATGGTCGAACGCGTCCGCTTCATCAATTCCTCGCTGGCCACGGAACTCTTGGTCAGAACGAGGATGCTCCGGATGTCCTTTTTCATGGCCCGGCGGATTTGTTGAAATTCATTGGCGTAAATGAGCGTGCCGATGCCTTCGTTGGTGAAAACCTCGGCCAGCAGTCCCTCGTCCACGCAGCCGTTGATGACATGCACGCGGGGCACGCCGGCCTTGCAAGCGGCGACGGCATGGATGGCCTTGGAGAGCATGTCCGGATGGACATCGGCCTTTTGCAGGGCGAGGACGGATTCCAAATCGCCCAGCGGCATTTGCCGGATGATCTGGTCGCGCACCCGGATGCCGTCCTGGGTGGTGATGAAGAGGAGCTTGGTGGCTTTGAGCGCCTCGGCCACGGCGAGGGCGACGCCGTCGGAATTGACCCGGTAGGTCCGGCCATCGCCGTCAAACCCGAGCGGCGGCAGCACGGGCACAATGCCGTTGTCGAGCAGCTTTTGCAGCAACTCGATGTCCACCCGCTCCACCTTGCCGGTGAACAGATGGTCCACGCCCTGCAAAATGCCGAGGGGGTGGGCGATGACGGCG
>CAZUBG010000098.1:0-19141 GCA_964618545.1 uncultured Bifidobacteriaceae bacterium
AAGTACTTATTTGTAAAATAAGGCGGGTTTTGCCCTAAGTCCGACAGGCTGCTAGCCTGAGCGGGATTTACGTAATTTCCAATTCATGGGTTTTAAGTGCGATCAACGCGATTGCTCGCGGATTGACACCACGCTCCACGGCTCAATGAGACGGCTCAATTCGAAATGGCCTGAAGCATCAGCGGTGAGAAGCTCCAGGCGGGTGGCAGCGGCTTTTTCACGGAGCAGAGCGGCCTGTTCACGCGACAAATTATCGGGCTTGCCGAGCGCCTCCCAAGCCGCCAGCGCGTTACCGTTTTGTTGGTCGAGAGTCTCGACAAAAACAGTGGCCCCGGGGTTCAAACCGGTGAATTCGACTAACAACTGCTGGGGTTGGCCCAACGCCAGCGTCTCACAAGCCTTGGCACGTGAATCGAACGACGCCAATATCGTCTGCGCCATTTCCGTCGGATAATGATACGCCAGGGCGGAAAGTTTTCCAGTTTTGGCGCATCGCGTAACCACGCCTCCGGAAGACGTGCCCAGCAATTCGTCGCCCAGCAGATTCAGTAAGCGATACGCGTGGAACACCGGCTTGATGATTCCCTGCAAGTTGATCATGCCGAAACCACCGTGAAACACGGTGTCCCCCGCGCCACCCTCCTCGAACACGTCGGTAAATGTCCAATAGGACAAGGAATCCACACAGCCAAGCCCCTCCAGGTTCGCCCGGACCACATAAGTGGCCGCCTGCAAAAAGTCATGTGTAAAATCGCGCGGCGACGAGCTGGAACTCCATTCCGTGCAATGAATCTCCGCCTCAGGGAACGGACTTTCGGCGACAATTTTTTGGATGAGCCGCAAATCACGCGGAAGCGCGCCGACCTCGCGGGTGTTTCTTTTAAATTCGCCAGGAGTGTGTTCGTCCAACGCCCAATCGGTTGGGTACGGATGGCAGGAGACAAAATCCACCGGCAGTTGCTCGCGCCAACAATAAGCCAGAAACTGTTTCACCCAGACCGGCTGCCAATCAAGCGCGTTAATGTCGCTGGCCTGGGTGACCACCTTGTGCTGGGCAAAGTCCTCAGTCTCACCGTCAAAGCGGGCATCCGGGACAAAATTGCTGGTAGCCGGACCGCCCACTCGGAAATGCGGGTCAATTCCCTTCAACACCCGGGCGGTAACCTGGTATAGTTCAAAATATTGGCTTTTGGTGGCCCGGAAAAAGGGATGCAAGTTTGGCTCGTTCCAGACTTCAAAATACCAGGAGCGCACTTCCGCGAGACCGTAGCGGGCCACCCAGTGTTCCACGGTACGCTTAATTAGTTCGCCCCACTTGGAATAATCCTTCGGCGGCGCGCCGTTTCCTTTCCACCAGAACACGGTGCCGGTTTCGGCCGCGAGATCCTTCGGACAGAAACCGAATTCAACAAAGGGCTTTATGCCCGTTTCCAACAGCTTGTCGAACAGGATGTCCACATATTGGAAATTATAGATGGCCTGTCCGTTTTCCTCACGATAGACGAACATATCATCATGATAGAGGCCGTGGAAACGGATGTATTTGAACCCGCATTCCCTGACCGCGAGGCGTAACTGCTCCTGCCAGTCGGCACGCAGGCCTTCGTTGGCACGGCCGGCGCCGACGCATTCGCTCCAAAAATGTATCAACGGCCGGCCGACAGCCCCGGCGCTGGTTTTAAGTTCAATGGTCATAACTATATCAAATTCGCCCAGCGGCCCTGGCCTGGTTGCGTGAGGAAACCCGCCGCAGCAGCCAACCCACGCTGAAGACGATGCCGCCGCAGAACAGAAAGGCGTATCGCTTCGCATCGTTGTGCGGCACCAAAAAAAGCAGCAGCACAAATGAGCCAAAGATCATACAAAGCATTCCGATCGCGCCAACCACCTTGTGGTTTTCCTTCACCTGTTCCGCCGTCATGGCTTCAATGGGGGTCTTCAGGCGGTTGAAAAACTCCTCCACGCGCACCTTGTATTCCGGGGGCGACGATTCATAGAACAGCGAAGTGAAGAAGAACCACGCGATGCAGGTGATGCTCACGCCCGCCACTGTCGCAAAAAGATAGTACTCGGTGATTTCCTCCGCCTTGAATGGTCCGTGGACAAAAGGCAGCCAGCAGAACATTTCCGGTGTGGTGCAGAATTTCATCGCAAAGGACATGATCAAGCCAATCAACACCGTCGTCCAACTCGACCACTCCGGCGTGCGTTTGTAAAAGAGGCCGAGACACATGGGGATGGCCAGCGGCAACCACAGGCTAACGCCGAGCTGGTTCAACAAGTCGAACAGCGGAAGGGTGCGCAACTGGCTGATGACCAGACCGATGCCAATAATGACCACGCCAAACGTGCCCGTGCAGCACTTGCTAATGATGAGCAGCTTCTTTTCAGGGCACTGCGGGTTAACGACCGGCAGATAGAAGTTGCGGACGAGGATGCCCACGCCCTGATTCATGCTGGCATCCAGGTTTGACAAAGTCGCCCCAAAGATACCCGCAATGAGCAACCCCAGCATTCCCTGCGGCAGAACGTCGTGGGCAGTGAGGAGAAACGCGCCCTCCTCCGGATGCTTGCCGAGGTGGGGAAAGACGTGTTGAATTTGTTCCGGACTGTAAACAGCTGCGGCCACCAGCGGCGGGAGCATCCACATCAATGGCCCGATCAACGTCCCCAACAGCGGGAAAATCAACATTTTTCGCGCATGGGCGTCGCTGCGCGCCATTAGGTATTTTCCTGACATCTCCATGGTGTTGCAGCCAAAAATATTATTCAGGAGCAGCGCGAGAAACCAAAGCGTGATGAACTCCGGCCGCGCAAACGCACCCCAGTGAAAGTCCTGCACGGGCAATTTCTCGCATAATCCGTGGAAGCCGCCCACCTGCGGTTGCGCCAGTGCCAGCACGGAAATCACCAGCGTGATGGTCACCACCAGGAACATCTGGACAAAGTCGCTGGCCGCCACGCCAAACGCGCCGCCCACCAGGGAAACGAAGGTCACCATCACGCCCAGAATCACGATCACGGTCGGCAGGGGAACGTCAAAAGCACCGGACATAAACACCCCCACGGTGTTTAACCCCACGCCACCAAACAAAAGGAGAAACGGAAGGCGAATCCAAGTTACAAATTGCTGGGTTGCTGCACCGTAGCGGATGCGGATGGCCTCCAGCGGTGTCACGACGCGCATCCGGCGAAAGCGATAACAAGTAAAAAACAACAGGATCAACAAGGGCACCAGCGACGAATAATAAAGCAGCACCACAAAAAAACCCTGCGAATAAATCTTACCGGCCGCGCCGGTGAACGTCCAGGCGCTAAAACTCGCCATCCACGCCGACACCCCCGCCATCCACCACGGCATAATGCCCCCGCCGCGAAAATAGTCCGACGTATTCTTGTTGCGGCGCGAGAACACCACCCCAACCGAGATGACAAAAGTGAAATAAAATGCGATGCTGAGGTAGTCGTAGCGGGTAATCATTAATTAATTATGGCTTCATTTCTCCCCCACCATTGGCGCGTTTCAATAGTTGTTGCGAAATGGTATTCATGGTTTTCCCTCCGTGCCAAGAGAAACACAATGCTGACTGGCGGCCACTTCCAATTTCACGCAGGTTTTCCCGGGAGGGTAGCCGCGTTCGTCATAGATCGTGAGCGTGTTGGCGCCGTTTGTCAGCCAGCAATCCGGCAGCCACAAACCAGGACAGCCTTTCACAATTTCCGGGTAACGGCCCAAATTGTGACCGTTCAGCCAGATGCTGCCAAACGAAAGCCCGTCTGTGTGGAAGCGGTAAACTGCGGCGGATTCCGGCAGGGTATCCAGGTGGAAGCTGGTCCGATAGAATGCCGGGGCACCATTCGTGGCCACTGACGACCATTTCAGGTTCTGATTGGCCGGGTTCGCACCACCATGCATTCTCCAATGGAAGAGCACCATGTTCGTTCCGTCTGCGAAAACCGGTCCGCGCAAGCCTTTTTGGGATTCCAGTCGGTGGATTGAGCCGGTGTAGCCGGCAAATTTACGACGTCCGGCGTGGGCTACAAAGACCGCCAGTTCATGGGCACCGGGAGGAAAGTTGACCGCAACAACCGGCTCCCGGTCCTGTTTAAAATCGTAGGAGTCCGTCATTTTGCCATCCACAAAGAAGGTGGCACGGTCACCGATGCGTTTGAATGCCAGCGACTTGATAGGTGTGCTGTTCGTCACTTTTGTACGATACCAGGCGAATGGCGAATAATCGCCATCTTCACCCATTTCCGGCGGTGAGCCATCGGGCAGCGCAAACCAAGAGTCATCTTCAAACTGGCGGGATAACGCGGCGCTGTCCGAACTCATTCTCCACGCGGCCAGCTTCAGTGACTCCGAAGTGTTCGGAGGTGTTGGAACTGACAAATCAATTTGCCGGGATACGCCATCACCATAGATCGTCAAACTGGTCGGTGTTGCTTCTGTCCATGGATAATTCACGGACGCCTGAAATTTACCTGAACTTGTGGCGAACTTCCCGAGATAAGGAGCCCCGACGACCACCTGCCGTCCCGCCACAGTATCCACAAACCATGTTTGATCAGCAGTATCTTTGTTCATCACCAACACGCGGAATCTGTTCGTACCGGATCCAAGGAATTCCTCACCCACGCCGTGCTCGGGAAATCTGAACGTGAGGCTCGGGCTGTTTTCTGGATCAAACTTGAAACCGGCATCATGGATGGTTTCTGCCTTGACGACGGTGTCCGTTTTAAATGAGATTTTTCCAGTTTCACCCGGGTCCCCGTAGCAGATAATGCTCGTAATGCCACCCTGCAGAACGATGCCGAGTATGCGCGTATCCGCCTCAGCCATGGTCAGACCGGGGGCCAACGGAACATCGATGGGAAGACCGACAATTTCTCCGGCGGCTAGTCTGATGCTAATGCCGCTCTTCATTAGGACATTGATTTCGGCCCCAGGAACCACTTTGACAATGGCTTTGCCCTTGATCAGGACGTTCGTCCGAACCGCATTGTCCAGAAAGACCAACGTACCGCCGGGGGCGGTTCGAGCCGTAACCATGGGGCCGTTGGCGAAGCCTTGGTAATGATCCGTCGAATTCGTGCTGTTGGCGAGAATTTGCGGAAAAGATTCGGCGAAATAAGCCAGCCGTTTGAGCCGCCGGTAAAGCGTCCGGGTCTCGCCCGCCTGGCCGATGAGCGTCCCAAAGTCGTAGCACGCCGTGCCTTTCTCGCGATTATCGCCGAATTTCTGGTCCTCGTTGAAATTGAAATACCCGAAGGTGGTTCCACCGTAAAACATATAAAGGTTGAAACCGTTGCCGCCCTCCGCCAGCACGCGCCACGCCGAACGCTCACCTTTCATCAAATCCTGGTCATTCTCGCCATACCGGTCAAACCAGATCGTCCACAGTTCAGTGCTCATCCACGGACTTGTTCGTTTGAGCGAATCAACCGGCACATCAGGAGCGGGATCGTGGGCATGATGCAGACCGCTGAAAAACATAGGCACTTCCAGTCCATTCGTGTGCGCGAGGTCGAGCAGATGTTGATAATACCGGCCGTCCATTTCCGTCCCCCAGTATTTCCAGCCGTCGGTGGGCAGTTCATTCTCCAACTGAACCAGAATCACACTACCGCCCTTGTGAATCTGCCGCGACGAAATGATCGGCAGCATCTGATTGAACCAAGCATCCAAATATCGATAGTAAACCGGATTATCCCTGCGGACCTCCAGGCCGGGCTTGAAATACAACCAATTGGGAAAACCACCGTTCTCCCACTCCGAACAACTGTAAGGGCCAACGCGAATGATCGCGTACAGGCCGAGTTCTTTGGCCGTGTCCAAAAAGGCCCCAAGGTCACGGCTATCCGTCTTGAAGTCGAACTGGCCCTCGTGGGCCTCGTGGTAGCTCCAGAATACGTAAGTCTCAACCGTGTTGAAACCACTGCGTTTCAACTTGAGCAGGATGTCGCGCCAATTTTCCCGCGGAACCCGCGCATAGTGCACGCTGCCCGAAGTGATGAAAGTGCGCTGGCCGTTGATGAGGAAGCCACGACCGTCAAAATTGATGGCTTTGGCAGCCGCCGGTGCCGGTGGAAAAATGTCATCATTGCTCGTGCCGGCCAGGCCAACTTCGGATGAAAAAAGTGTGAGCAAAGAAACTCCAGCCGAAAGAGCAAGTTCTCTCAGCGACCTGGCGGCATTGCTGGTACTGGTAATCATGTTAAAAAGTGTCATTTTGCCTGCTCCATTCCTGCCATCCGCCGGGAAATCGCCCAACATGGCAATAGCCTAGAACGATGAGCCGATTCTGCAATTCGTCGGCCAGAGAACACCATTGATCGCCACAATAAACAATCACCAAGTGCTGCTTCTGTGGGAACAGAATCCTTTCAATTCGATGATAATCGGCTTCAAAGCCGGGTCCGACCGGGAGATTTATGGCTCCTGGAACATGCCCGGCGGCGTAGGCGGCCTCATCACGGGCATCAAAAACAGGGACGCCACCGGCCTTAACATAAGCCTGTAATTCAGCAAGTGTGAACACGGGATGCGTAACGGCATAATGTTCCACCGGCCGCGTTTGGCAGCCCGTGAACAGCGCCAGAAAGAACATCACGCCAACCCAATTGCCAGGATTGATAAGGCGTTTGTATCGTCCCAAAGGATGTGGTGCCGCTTGATTCATGGATAAACGAGGCGATAGAAAACATCCCACTGGCTGGCCATGGCCGGCACCGTCATTTCGTTCGTCTCCTTGGAACCGGGCAGCGTCATCCAGTTTGATCCGAGACCAACCGAAAGTGCATTCGTTTGCATCTGCAATTCCCAGCCAATGTGATCCAATGGCCACGACAACTGGCATTGACCATCCGCCAGTGCCACCGTGAGAGCGGGCGGGGAGGTATTCACAGATGGGTTGATGACTTTGAGCGCAATCCATGAATCACCGGTGTCATTGGTCAAAACCGCCGCCATCCCCGGCGGCAGCCCGAGCCCGATGCTGGAAAAACCCGCCCCGGCCAGCGAACCAAATTTGACCAGCGGATAAACCCCGCCTGCCCGCAGACCATTCGTGGCGGCAATTTGAATTGTGTTCGTCAGGATAACCGCCAAACGGTTTGTAACTGTGAGGAGGGGAATAGCCGTGCCCACCACATTCGAGAACAGCAGGGTCGTCGGCCCGCCGGCGTTGCCTAAAGTCAGGCTGCTCATCAGGACCGTCGAACCGTTGCCGGAACCAATCACACCCAGGGTGCTTCCATCCTGCACGACAAAACCGCCCCAGCCTGGCTGGGTGGTGGCAATGAACAGGGTGCCATTGCTGACAGTGGTGGGACCCGCATAAGTATTCGTACCGGCGAACCTGATGATCCCGGCATGAGCGGCATCCCCAAGAGTTACCCCGGCGGTGTCATCCGTGCCATTTGCCATGATGCCACCGGTGAAATCCACCTCACCGCGAGTGGCCGCCAGCAGGGTCAAGCTTTTACCCGTGTTGGTGGAAGCCCCAAGCGTGATCACGCCGGAGAAAAGGTTGACCCCATTGGTATTCTGACCGCCAAGGATCAACGCTCCGTTATTTGGCGTGGCGCCGCCATCTTCAACGACGATGTTCTTTCCAAAATCAATTCCCCCCAGCACGCCTGCGGTGTCCGTACCGCCAAGCAGCAGGGTCGCCCCTGAATTGCTGCCATTTCCCGTTATCAACCCCAGAGTCACCCGGGCGCTCGCAGCACTGATCGCGCCGCTATTATTGAGCACCAGCGTGCCACGATTGAGGCTGATCACCGAGTTCGGGGCATTAACACCACCGGTCAGGCTTTCTGTACCGGACAGCGTCACGACTCCGGTTTGATTAAACACAAGCCCAAGACTTTTGGTGCTATTATTGGTGATGCCACCGGTCACAGTGGTGTTTCCCGATCCGGAAAAAACCAGTGACGATGAATTTCCCAAAGCCGTGAACGAGGACATGGTTAGGTTGGCCGTGGTTGGATTCAAAGTCACACTACCGCCCTGACCGCCCGAAACGGCTCCCACACCCAAACTATAACCGTTGCCCCCGGTGACGTTTAGCGTCGTTCCGCTTCCGGCGAAACTGATCGGCCCAGTCAACGTCAACAGGGTGCCAGTGGTGCCAGCGCCGCTGGCTTCATTGACATCAAAGTCGACGGTGGCACCGGGAGTGACATTTCCAGAGGAAAACACGGTGTTGCGATCACCGCGCAACTGCATCGTCGCCCCACTGTTCAAGAGCAGGCTCGAAGCGGCGGCCGCCTTCGCACCGGCCAATTGCAACACGGCCCCGTTGGCCACACTAATACTTGTGGACGCGCTCGAATTGTCACCCGCCAACTCCAGGATGCCCGCATTGACGGTAGTTGTGCCAATGAATGTGTTGGAACCAGACAGAGTAACAGTGCCGGTCGTGGTTTTGGCGACTTGCGCACCGTTGCCGGACAGGCCGGCCGAAATGAAGCCAGATTGCAATAAATAACTCCCGGCAGTCAGGATGCCGTTCTGGATGGTGCCTCCGGCCAGCGTGACCGTCGCCGCAGACTGGTTGAGCGTTCCCAAATCCAGGGTCCCGGCATTCACAACCAGACTGCCGCCAAAACTGTTGGTCTCATCGGAGAAAAACAGCGAACCGCTACCGTCCTTGGTCAAACCGGTCACGCCGGTGATTAAGTTTCCACCAGTTGAAAACAGGATGTAGCTCGAAGTGTTGTTGCTCACCATCACGCCACCCGGCCTGACAGTATTGACCAGTGTCACGTTTGTGACGGAACTGCTGTCGTCAAACCACACGAGGTCCCCGTCCAGGTAGACAAACGCACTTGTATTGCTCCGCCAGTTTGCCGTGCTGTTGATATCCCAATCGCCGCTGACACCCCCCGACCAGATGAGATTCGCCGAACCCACATTGGGGGTGGCCACAACCGAAGGAGAAGGAGGACTCTCACCATTGACGTTGGTCGCCGTTACGAAATAGTAATAGGCTTTCCCGTTGGTCAGCCCGGTGTTCAGGAAATTGGTGACCGCAACATTGGCACAAAAACCATAGACAGTGCCATTGGTGGGTGAACGATAGATGTTGTAGCTCGTGGCACCCGGCACCGCCGTCCAGTTCAACAGAATCTCACCACTGCCCCCGTTATTGGCCGTCAAATCCGGGGGCGAACCGACGCCGGGATTAACTACTGCCCACCCATTGGCCGGCAGCGGATCAACCAACTGGCAAACATTGTTGTAATAACTCGTCCGCGTTTCATTCGTGGTGTAATTGCCGTCATCGTAATCATACTGTCCGAATTTGTAGGTCAAAGGATTCGTGCTGACCAGGGAGTCATCATCGTTCCAAGTGCCGAAACCAAAATTAATGTTCGTGACGCCATAAGAAGGACTGCCCAGCGGCGCACCGTCAAACCAAACCTGCATCATTCCGCCATTCGTATGAGAGGCAATGAAATGGATGATGACCGGCACCCAGGCGTTCCGTGGAATGACACCGCCGATTTCAACCAGGTTGGGCGTGCCGCAATAAGAGCGATAATTTAAATACAGCGAATTGTTCGTGACAATCATCAGCGCAGCCCAGGATCCGCCGCAGTATCCATTCTGGAATATTTGGGCGCAGCCGGCCTGCTTGTTGGTGGGGTAGCTGTTGACAAACGAAGAGTTGAAGGCGGGCAGATAAATATAAAATCCATACCAGCCCTCCTTGAAAGACTGCAAATCACTGCACGCTTCCGTCCCCCGGTCGTCCCGGGTGCCATCATAACCGTTGGCCTGCCAGTAAAAGTGCAGGCACGGCGTGCCGTTGTTGGTGTCGGCGATGCCGTAATTCGGAGCCTCCACCGTGCAACTGGTGAAGGGATCAATCGTCCCATCCTGAAAGCCCGTGGACTCCTGGTTGGTGGTATTCGCATAAGGGGTCGCGGTCTCCGCCCGAGCCACATTTTCCATCCCAACCAAGTTGGCGGCACACATGACCACGCCGCAAAACCAAAGGCTTCTCAGCCTCGTAAACGAGCCAAAACCATCATTAATCGCCCCACTTGTTTGCTTTTTTATATGCAACTTTCGTGAGTTATTGCTGCCAGGCCGGAAACCGATACCCCATAAAAACATAATTGTAATCCACGCTGGTATAATTCGGGGGATTTGGCGGCGAGAAACTGCCTCCCTGCGCCACGGATTTGCCGTATTTGACCAAGGACGGGTCAATCCACTTGTGCGCTTCCACATGGCCATCACAATACGAAGCCGTGCTCACATTCCCATGATACATAGGGATGGGATCCTCCCACGTGAACGATTCCGAATGGCCGCCCTGGGCGCTCGTCAAACTCCAATTCAAAACCCAAGTGCCTTCATTATAACCCCGGTCATCCACATCCTCCAAGAAGGCGAAGGTCATGGAAGGGGATTTCACCTGGGACACTTTGAGGTAAACGGCGGTGGACTGATTGGCCCCCTGTCCCCAATAGCTGCCATAGCTGTCGCCCGCCAGACTATTGGGTTTGGAATAACTGTCGAAGGCCCAGCCATTGCCTGGCGTTTTCAATTGATACCGCGTGTCCCCGGGACAATGAATGACATTGGCGCTCGGCGCAAATGGAAAGAGGGGATCGTTGGCTTTTAAGCAGGAAGTGACCAGCGTTTCGGCTTGTGCCACCGTCACGCCAGACACATTCCAAGGCGCAACGGTTCCGTTGTAAGTTGGATTCCAATAACCATCGGCATCCGCCGCCCCCGGGTCGGCAAAAGTGACGATCTGATCGCTGTACTCGCTGGCATACATCAATAAGGCGAGCGTCAATTGCTTTTCATTGGAAAAGCAGGCGGCCTCCGTGGCCTTCAATTTCGCCCGGGCCAGCGTTGGCAACAACATCGCCGCCAAAATGGCGATGATGGCGATGACCACCAGCAGTTCGATCAGCGTGAAGCCTTTGCCCGTGTTGGGGGCGTTTGTTTCGTTTGTTTTACCCACTGTTTTTTTCATTGATCGGTTTTCCTTTATAATGACGGGCCGCCAGCACCCCACTGGCGGCCCGTCTGTCTACAGGACGCACAACCCCTTGTGTGTCCCAATTATTGAAACCATTCACCCATCACGGATAAACCAGCCGGTAAAATACCGTCGGCAATGCCGGATTGATTTGCAGGTTGGTTTGATTGATCTCGGCCGAGCCGGCCACCGGCGTCCAGTCATTGGTGTTGGCGCTGAGCCCCGCCGCTAGACTGTTGGTCTGCATCAACAACCGCCAACCGGTGTGATCCGCCGGCCAGGAAAGCGTCAAAGTACTGCCGGAGGTGGTCGCGGTAAGGTTCGTTGGATTTGTATTCACCGGCGTATAAACGGACAGCACTTTCAGGGCGATCCACGAGTTGCTCACATCATTGGTCAGTACGGCCACAAAGTTTGTCGGCGTGGTCAGCCGAAAAACACCGCTGAGGGTGCCGTATTTGATCAGCGGATATTCCCCGGGCACGCCAATCACGTTGTTGGTGCTGATGATGATGGTGCTGCTCCCGTTGACTGTCACGGTGCTCGCGGCGTTAATGACCGGAAGCGTCGTGCTGGCGACGTTGTCAAACCGAGTGGTGGTCGGACCATTGCCCCCCAGCGTTAAATTGCCCATGAGCGCGCTGCCGTCATTCAGCGCATTGGTGACACCCAAGGTGGTTCCGTCATTCATCACAAAATTACCGCCGCCGGAATGAAGCGTCGAGATCGCAAGCGTACCGTTGGTTACCATGGTCGGCCCTCCATAGGTGTTGGCTCCCAGCAGTTTGACAATTCCGGCGTGAACCGCATCACCCACCGTCACGCCAGCCATGGTATCAGTCCCAACCTGTAACACGCCGCCAGTGACATCCACTTCGCCGCCGGTGGCCGAGAGCAAGGTCGCACTCATGCCCTCGCTGGCACCGCTGTTTGTCGTTCCCAAGGTGATGGTGCCGGTATAAACATTGGTGCCGGAAGTGTTTTGGCCACCGATGATCATCGGACCGTTATTGGGCGTCGCTCCGCCATCTTCCACAATGATGTTCTTAATCATCGTGATACCGCCCGTCAGCCCGCTGGGATCCGTGCCGCCCAACAGCAATTCAGCGCCACTGTCACCACCGGTACCCACGACCAAGCCCAGCGTCACGCTCCCCCGAGGAGCGCTGATGGCCCCGCTGTTATTGATGACCACCGCCCCGCTGTTCACCGTAAAGGCGCTGCCGGTAACAGGCCCGCTACCCGTCAGGCTCTCCGCCCCCCATAGCGTAACCGTGCCGCCCTGGTTGAAGATCAGTCCCAAACCCTTGGTAGGGTTGTTCGTGATGCCGCCCATAACGGAGATGTTGTTCGGACCCGTGAACGTGAGGGAGGATGAATTACCTAAGCCATTGAAGGAATGAATGATCAGATTAATGCTGTCGGCATTCAAAGTGGCATTCCCGCCATTACCGCCAAACAAATCACCCAGTCCCAGATTATAATTGTTTCCGCCATCCGCATTAAGCGTGGTTCCGGAGGCCGTCCACGTCAGGGGACCATTGAGGGTCAGCGTGGAACCGGCAATCCCGGCCCCCGTCGCCTCATTCGCCGTAAAGTTTGCCACCATTCCCGCGTTGATGCCACCACAGGTAAAGGTGGTGGTGGTGTCCGACTCCAACTGAATAATCTGGGAGGTGGCGAGGTTGATGAGGGAAGACGGACTGACCGCCGTCGGGGAGGTCAACAATTCCAAGGTGCCATTGACGGCGATGGGGCCGGTGGCTGCCGAATTATTACCCGCCAACACCAGCGTGCCGGAATTAATGGTGGTTGCACCGGTGTATGAATTGGCGCCAGACAAAATTACAGTGCCAGAACCATCCACCAGCAAAGTGGAACCATTACCGCCCAGCTTCGCGCTGACCGTACCGTTGGTCAGCGCATAGGACGAGGCGGTAAGCATGCCGGTGCCGGTAATATTCCCTCCGTTGGCGCTCAGACCAACCGCGCCAACGGTGTCATTATTGGTCCCGAGGCTCAAGGTACTGTTATTATCAATAAAGACCGTACCACTGTCAGCCAGAGTGTTCGTGCAGTTGCCAAGGATCAACGTGCCGGACTCAAGATAGGTGCCCCCGGTGTAGGAATTTACCCCATTCAAAACCACCCCTTGGCCATTGTCATTTATGGTCAGCGCATGGGCTCCCATGATATTCGAGTTGACCGTGAACGGATAGGAGGCGTTGTTGGCCCAGGCCTGGTCGGTTCCCAAGGCGACGCTGGCATTGATCACATTGCTGGCACCGCTATTGTTGATACCAGCGCTGATGGTGAGCGTATTTGCACCGTTAATTGTCACATTGTTCGGCGTGCTCAACGTCAAACTATGAATGCTGAAATTGCCGCCCAGCGTGGTATTAAAGCGGCTGGCTCCGTTGGCCGCAAAAGTCACATCCGTGGGAATGGAAGGCGGCGACACGAGCGCAATGCCACTGGATTGGTCGGTATCCCAGTTGTTAACGGTGGTCCAATTCGTGTCGGAGCGATTGTCCCAAAACGCCGCCGCCGGTGCCGCCACAGCAACTGTCACGTAGAGATCGGAGGCATCGTTGCTGAGGGTGAGCGAGTAACCCGACAGGGTGTTCCCCACCGTGAAATTCGCCGCATTAATGCCGGAAGCGCCGCTGATGAGCGTATAAGTCCCCGCGCCAAAACCCGAGATCGTCGCGAAATAAATCTTGGCCGTGCCCGTCTGGCTGAAGGCGGAGCCACCCAAGGCAATTAGATCGGAGGCTGAAGGTGTGCCAATGTCGAAGGCCAGGACATTACCATTACTCAAGGTCAGTCCGCCATTCAAGGTCAGCGTCGCAGCCCCGTTATTGGTCAGAAGAATTCCCGCGTTGCCCGCCATCAGGGACACCGGACCACCAACACTGCCACTACCGGCCAGACCGCCGGGCCCGAAGACATTGACCGGGCTGCTGCTCAACGCTCCGTTCAGCGTCAACACCCCGTTGCTGACAGTGGTCGGACCGGTATAGGACAGCGAAGAACTGGTGAGCGTCCAGGTGCCGGTTCCGACTTTTGTGACGGCGACCGTGCCGGAATTGTTGACAATATTGCCGGAGAACGTGCTGTTGGCATTGAGGGCGCCCACTTCAAATGTTGACACCGTTCCAGCGGCATTGTTTCGCACCTGAATCGTCCCGGTGCCAGTGGCTCCGGCCGTATTGAGATCGCCTAGCCGAACGGTGACCGGGGTATTGGTATTGTTGTACTGCAGATTCACGGCGCCGGTGTTGGTGGACTGCAGGTCAAAGACTGCCTGGGCGGAGCCTGCGGTCATCAGATTGGTGTTCACGTAGCCAATAGCAAGGCTATAAGTCGTTCCAGTACCCAATAAAATCAACGTGCCTTGAAAACCACTGATGTCCCCGCCAAAGGTGAAAGTGGGGCTGTAGCTGTTATTCATTGTCAACGTGCCCGCACCCGTCCATGGTCCAGTGGATAACAGGGTTGTCGGACCATTGTTTTGCATGTTCCAAACGTTGCCGGTGCCGTTAACGATAATCGCATTGGAAAAGCCGGTGCTCCAACCCGTGATGCTGGAGGAGGGGATCAAAAACTGGCCGGCACCGCCAAACACAAGTGGGCCGCTGCCGAAACTGGCGGGGTTGTAAACCCGGTCCGCGCTGTTGTTGCCGGCATAAATGATGCCGCCCGTATGAGCATTGGCAAGGTTGTTCAGGTTGGCCGAGGTGCCTGTGCCGGTCACCTTAAGAGTCATGTTGCCACAGAAAAAGGTCGAATTGTAACCGGCAATCACGCTGTTTCCATTACCAATGGTGAACACCGCCGGCGCGCCACCGGCCGAATTGGTAACCACCCCGATGCCATTGGCATTGAATGCCCCCACCGTCAAGTCATGGCCGTCCAGGTCCAAAACGCCACCCGCGTTGATCGTCAAACCATTCGTGGTGTTGCCAAACGGACCTGATCCCGGCGAAGAAGAAATGCCCAACTGAACCATGCCGTCATTGATCACCGAAGTTCCGGTATTGGTGCTCGCTGCGTTCAATACGAGGGTGCCGGGACCATTCTTCGTCAAAAAAGCCGCTCCGGCACCAATGGTGGCGTTGTTTGTAAGCACGCCTGAACCCATTTGATGCAGAATGATTTCCGTACCGCCGGGCGCAACCTGTCCATCCTGGAGGGTGAAATTATTTGCCCCAACCATCATAATTCCCTTGGAAGTATTGGTCAGTACGTCTCCCGGGCCGCCCAAATCAAGCACGCCGTTGCCAGAGCTGGCGTTCAGGCTCAGCGAGTTGACGGCAAAACTGGTGGCGTTCATGGTCAGCGTGCCGGAGGTGACAAAATTCGTAACTGTGCTGTTTGCGGCACTGGTCAGGGCAGTGGCACTATTGTAACGGATAATATTACCCGTCGGCAGGTTAGTGGTGGCAAATCCGATGCCCGTGGCATCCTTTACGGTCGCGTAACCGAGCACGCCGTTGCCGGTAACCGGGCTGGCCACCAACGTGCCGCCGCCTGAAATATCCACATTCAACGTCGACGGGGAGTTGCGAGTCCAAGTATTTCCCACGGCCAGCGTGGTGCCCGGGCCCCCGTTGGCGTTCACCACAATGGCATTACCACCAGTCCCCATCGTAAGGGTTCCCGCCGGGGCATTGCTCTGGAAAGTGGCGGTGCTGGGGCTGCCGATGATGCTGTAGCTGCCGCCATTCATCGTCACAATATTGGTGCTCAATAGATTCACCGGTACGCTCATGTTGGTGAACTCCAGAATAAGGGCCGTGCCGACCCCAATCGTGGTCGTATTGGTCAAGGCATTGGCCAGGTTGCCGTTCAAGGTAACGGTTGCCGGGGCGGCGTAATTAAAGCCCGCGCCCGAAATAAACTGGTTTGGGGCGACATAGCTTTGTGAAATCGTGAGGCCAGCATTCTGTCCAGCCAGAGGATAGTCGCCGAGGAAGCCGCCGAGGATGAGATTGCCGCCCGGCACGACCGTGATGGTCTTCGTGCCATTGGTCAACAGCAGGGAAACATCAAGCGTTTGGGGCTGCGAGCTGTCGTCAGTGATGGTGCCATTGAGCCAGATGGTGTTGTTGGTGACCACATACGAAGAATTCGTAGTGTCGTTGAACGTAATGCCACTGATCATTTGGGGCGCAATGTCATTGTTCAAATTGGTGATGACCGAGTCATTGAAGGCCACCGCGTCATTCCCCCCCGGCGCGGTACCGCCCCAGTTGGCGCCATCCGACCAGGTTGGATCCGTCGGGCTTAACACCCACGTGCGCGTGGCGGCCCGGGCGGAAGGAGTGGTCTGTGCCGCCACAAAAATGCCTGCGAACAAAAAAAGGCACTGGCCGAGGCGTGTGATGGTTGATGAGAGGTTCATTTGCCGTAGCGGGTTGTTTTGGTTGGATTTCATGCTGGGAGGCTGGTTGGGGTCATTAAATGCCGAATTTGACAGCGATGCAAAAATGGTTGTTGCGCAACGATGATCTGGTTATGGCTTGCATGTTTTAAACTTTACCATCGCGGCGTGGCCTTCTCAAAAGTTATTCCACTCACACAGTTGAGTTACCTTATTTTATGGGATTATTATCCTTTTGTTATCTTTCAATCAGGTGCCAGTCGCCGTGATTTCACGGGGTGCTTGTCAAAACCTTTCCGCCTCAGTAAGCTGACCTTAAATTGAACCCGAACAAACAAACCACCATGCGCGACGTGGCGGAACGGATTGGCATTTCCCATTCGGCCGTCTCCATGGCCCTCCGCAACCACCCCTCCATCCCCCTCAAACGCCGTGAAGAGGTGAAACGTCTGGCCGAACAGATGGGTTACCACCCGGATCCCTTTCTTTCTGCCCTGGCCACCTATCGCCGAAAACTGGGTACTGGCCGGATTCGAAGTGCGATTGCCTGGATCAACCGCTGGGAGCCTCCAGCCAGCTTGCGCCAATTCCGTGAGTTTGACTCCTATTGGCACGGCGCGGCCGGAGCCTTTAAGCAATTTGGCTTCCGGTTGGAGGAAGTCGTTTGGGAGGCTGACTGCTCACCCAAACGGTTGGAAAGCATTTTGCTGGCCCGTGGCACTCAAGGCATCCTTCTCCCCCCTCATGTGGGCGTACTGGATTGGGGGGATTTTAACTGGGCCAGATTCTCCGTGGTCCGCTTTGGCACGTCCATGCCCGTCCCCGATTCCAATTCGGTGACGTCCGACCGCTCAGGCGCGACGGTAATGGCTTTGAACCGCATTATCAATTACGGCTATAAACGCATCGGCTTTCTGGTCGGGAAAAACTTGGATTTGCGCACCAACGGCACCTATTGCGGCAGTTATTTCTGGGTGCAAAACTCCCTAAAGCTCCGTCCGGCATTGCCGCCCTTGCTGACCGACTACGCGCATCACACCCCCACCGATTTGGCCAAACAATGTGCCTTGCTGAAAAAATGGCTGATTAAAAATCAACCGGATGCCATCCTCACCACCGACGCAGAAATCCCAGACCTGCTCAAAAGCCTTGGCTATCGGATTCCTCAGGACGTCGCCGTGGCGGGAACCAGTCTCTCCGACATTCCGCTGGACTCTGGCATTGACCAGCACTCAGAAGAGATCGGGCGCATTGCCGCCGAAACCCTTGTCAAGCAAATCACTGTCGGTGAACGCGGTATCCCCACCTTCCCCACCCGCATCCTGGTGGAAAGCAGTTGGCACGACGGCAAGTCCCTCCCCCCGCGCAAACGAGCTTAAGGGGTCGCGGCCCCGCGCTGGGTTTTTAGCCCTCCGCCACACGGCAAGCTCAACTGTGTGAGTGAAATTGAATTCGTGCTTCTCTTCCCGGCAAATTAGGGTGCTGGCAGCAATCAAACTAATTTGACATGGAAACTAATGCCGCAATCTTAACCGCCACCGACCAACGCCAAAGTCCTGCACCGCCGGATCTGGCGGTTCTCGAAACCGCCCTCACCGTATGCGTCCGAAAAACTCGCGGCAACATCACGCGACTGGCCGACCAGCCCCGGGCCTGGTCCAATGCGGTCGACGGCCATTATTGCAATTATCAGGAAGGTTTCTTCGAAATCGGAAACTGGACTTCCTCCTTCTTCACCGGCATGGCACTGCTGGCCTGGCGGGAAACCGAAGACGAATACTTCCTCCAGCAAGTCCTGCGACTCGCACCCAGTTACCGCGAGAAAGTCTTCACCCGCCAGCTCGACACCCACCACGATCTCGGCTTCCTCTATTCCCTCTATTCCGTCGCCCTCTTCAAGCTCACCGGGGATCGGCAACATCGTGAAGTCGGCCTCCGCGCCGCGCAAGTACTGTCCGAGCGGTTCAATGAAAAAGGCGGATTCATCCGGGCCTGGGGACACATGAACACCACTGAAAATGAAAATCTGGCCATCGTCGACTGCCTGATGAACCTGCCCCTGCTCTATTGGGCGTCCCGGGAAACCGGCGACCAAAAATACCATCAGATCGCCATCCGCCACGCGGATATGGTGCTGAATTATTTTGTCCGGACGGACGATTCTGTTTGCCATGCCTTCCGCTTTGATTTGCAGACTGGCGAGCCCATCGGACCCGACAATTTTTGCGGTCACGCCACGGACTCATACTGGGCGCGCGGCGCCACTTGGGCTTTCTATGGCTTCGCGTTGAGCTACCGTTATACGCGTGATCATAAATACTTGGACGCCGCCATTCGTCTGGCCGGGAGGTTCATCTCGCAACTCGACCAAGAAGTGGTGCCCGTGTGGGACTTTAAACTTTCCGCCGGTGAAACCCCGCTGCGCGATTCCTCGGCGGCGGCCGTCGCGGTTTGTGGTTTTCAGGAACTCGCCAGGCACCAGGCCGCCGACCACCGGATCTTGCACGCCAAGCAGGCTTTGTTGCAGCGGATCTGCTGTGCGGATTACCTCAACCCTGATGACGCTTGTCCCGGCGTGTTGAAAAATGGCCAAGTCGGTCGGGCCAGAAATGTCTATACCAGTTGGGGCGATTACTTCCTGATGGAAGCCTTGGACCACGAGCTTAAAACCAGTGAAAGTTTTTGGTAACCTGAGGCGGACCCCATATTTTAGACCACGGAGCGCAGAAATTAAGATGGACTTTGG
>CAZUBG010000099.1:0-19005 GCA_964618545.1 uncultured Bifidobacteriaceae bacterium
CCGTTCATCAAGGTGAATTGCGCGGCGATTCCGGAGAACCTGATCGAGAGCGAACTTTTCGGGCATGAGCGGGGGGCGTTCACGGGGGCGCTGAACAAGCGGGAGGGGCGGTTTGAACTGGCGCACGGGGGGACGATTTTGCTGGATGAAATCAGCGAGATTTCGCCGAGCGTGCAGGCGAAGCTGCTGCGGGTGCTGCAGGAGCGGGAGTTGGAACGGGTGGGGGGAAACCGAACGTTCAAGGTGGATGTGCGGGTGATTGCAACGACGAACCGCAATCTGGAGTCGAGCGTGGAGAAGAAGGAGTTTCGTCAGGATCTGTTTTTCCGGCTGAACGTGGTGCCGATCCACGCGCCGTCGCTGCGGGACCACAGCGAGGATGTGCCGTTTCTGGCGGAGGAATTCATGCGGCGCTTTGCGCGCAAACACGGGGTTCACATCAAGGGATTCACGGGGGAGGCGACGGATTTGTTGATGACGCATGCCTGGCCGGGGAATGTGCGGGAGCTGCAGAATGTGGTGGAGCGGGCGGTGATCATGTGCGGTGACAACGGGATGCTGGAGCCCGAGCATCTGGGGTTGGGCAATGCGTCGGCACCCGAAGCGGCGGTTCCTGCGGGCGGCCTGACGGCCGTGCCGGGGCAGGCCAACGGTTTTCCGACGCTGGCGGAGCTGGAGAAGCATCATATTTTTGCGGCGCTGGATCATTGCAAGGGCAATCGGACGCACACGGCGAAGATGCTGGATGTGAGCATCCGGACGCTGCGCAACAAGCTGCACGAATACAACGGGACGACGCCGAAAGGCGAGGAGGAAGATCCGGCCGGCGATCCTGCCGGTGATCCGGCCTGAACGGGGGCGGAAAAAAGAAAATTGCGACTTGGATGATAGTTGATTAATCCCATCAGACTGGCGAAAGAACTGCCTGAATCAAGGATTTGACCGACCTTGGCCGGGATGGGAGTGGGAGGATCGGTCTGATTTGGAGTAAAGTCCTTTGGTTCAAGATGTTAATCCGGCGTGGTGGCATCGGGTGTTCCGGTTACGCCGCTACTTTGAAAGGTTGGATTGGGTTTGACCCGGTTTGACCGGGTTTGACCGAACCGGGGGCGAAAAAAGGACAATCTCACGTTGGCCAGTCGTTTTATCGGCTGATTTTTTGGGCGGACAAAATGGTCTGAATGACCCGGGATGGTTTGTCGTCGGACGCCGGCCCAGGGGACCCGCAGAGGAGGGGAAATTCCACATTTCAAAATCCAAAATTCAAGGAAACTTCAAATCTCAAACTTCAACAGGTGAGTGGCCGTTACTCCTGACGCCGGGTCAGGGGACCCGGCCTACAGGGCGAGAGCGTTTTTGCGATTGTGGCTTGGCACCTCAAGGGACAGATTCCTGCGGGAATAGATTTTATTTTTTTGGGGGGCTGATTAGCGTTAATTAGCGTTAATTTTTTCCAAATAGCGTTAATTATCTGAAATTAGCCTTAATTTTTGCGGCCCTCTGCCGAGGTGCCCTATGGGGGACTGGCCGGCCCCGGGGTGGCGGCCCGGCAACGGAACTTCATTCACGATGTCAAAGAGCGGAGGGGGGACTGAAACCAGCCGCCCTCGCGGAAGAGGTGGCGGACGAGCGAATCCTTCCCGGCCGGGAGCCGAAGCTTCCTGCTTTGATTTAAGTACACCGGTTTCGGGGTGGAGTCAAATTGGGGCGGCACTTTCTAGCGGACGTTGGGTTGTGGTTAAGTATTGCTACTGAAAAACGCAGGGAGCGCAAAGACGGGGCATTTTTGACCACGGATGGGAAGACGCCAAAGCGGAAAGCAAGAAATCGGGAAAGCGGGAACGGGAAACACAGGGGAATCTGAACAAAAGCAAACGAAGGAAACGAAGAAGGGCGGGGGATTTAAACCGCGAACGACGCGAAATACGCGAAGGAAGACGGGATTTTAAACCACAGAGCGGAGAAAAGGCGGGGATGGTTAACCGCAAAGAACGCAGAGAACGCAGAGAGGGAAAAGGCAAAGGCAGGCCACGAAGCTTGCTGGCCGCAGATGGGGGCATGAACGCGGCGCGATTATCCGGTTGCTGTTGATCCGGGCCAGCAGATCAAACGGGAACCCAAGCTGGCGGGTGGGAAAGCCGACCGCGCCCCAGCACGAACCGCGATCAGAAGGAAATATGACTATACCACCCACTGACTTCTTACAGAAATTATTACGCCAGCCTAAAATATGCACAAATCAAGAACCGACCCCTTTCTGAATTCCGCGGGCTGCGGCTCACAGAGCCGCGCTCCGTCGCCGGGCGCGGGTCGGGGTTCCAAGGCGTGAGGGAAGGGAACATGGGGACGGGTTGGGGCAAAGACAAATAGTGGGCGGTGCAGCAGCACCGCCCTACCGGGGAGACGTCCGCCCTTATCCCGGCCTTCTCCCCCGGGGAGGGGAACGGTTCGCCGGACCCGGGACTTTTCGGTGATGCTGGTCAGCGTACGTCAGGATTGCAAAAATAAGTGCGGCAAACGCCAGTTTGCCGCTACGCTCGGAGGCCCGGCCGATTGCCAATCGGCGATACAGTGGACTGCCAGTCCGCGACACGCTGGCGTGAGAGGGTAAAAGATGATTCCGGGGTTTTTGCTGAATTCCGCGGGCTGCGGCTCACAGAGTCGCGCTCCGGGACTTGGGCAACACGCCCTGACGTCGGCTGCTACGGTCATTTTGCGATGGACAGGCATTTTCCGCCGGTCGGCGTCCTGCCGGACAACAGTTGCCTAGTTGGGGGCGTCAACGGGTAACATTTTCCCACCTTGGGGGCCGGAAGTCCCGGGATGCCTTATTTTTCGGCCCTTTTTTCCGCTGGCACTGTCGTTGCTAACCAATGATTCCAAAGATTTGCATGATCGAGGCATTGTTCAATCAGCCGGGGTATTTGGCCGCGAAGAAGGAACTGGACGCCGTTTCGCTGCGCCAGGAGGCGATTGCGAACAACATCGCGAATCTGGAAACGCCGGGTTACAAGCGGATGGACCTGGCACCGACGTTCCAGTCGGAATTGGAGCAGGCGTGTTCGGCGGGGGATGCGCAGCAGATCACGGCGCTGCAACCGGCGCTGGATGTGGATGCCACGGCGGTGCCGAGCGGTTTGGACGGCAACAGCGTGCATCTGGAAAATGAGCTGATGCAGATGAATCAAAACGGCGTGACGAATGCGCTGGAAACGCAACTGGTGGGCAACATGCTGGCGAAGATGCGGCTGGCGATCACGGGCAAATCCTGAGTGATATGATTCACATATTATCCGGCATTCAAAACACGACGGCGTCGCTGCAGGCGGAGCAGACGCGGCTGGATGTCATTTCGGAAAACATCGCCAATGCGAACACCGCGCACGGGCTGGACGGCAAGCCGTATCAACGGCAGGTGGTGGTGTTTGAAACGGCGCTGCAGCAGAAGATGAGCGCGGACAGCGCGGACCAGATGCCGGCGCTGAAGGTGGCGCGGATTGAGAATGACACGCGGCCGCCGGTGCAGATTTATGACCCCGGCAATCCGGATGCGGATGAGCAGGGGATGATTTCGATGCCGAACATCAATATTCATGAGGAAATGGCCGATTTAATATCGGCCTCGCGCGCGTTTGAGGCGAATCTGTCGGTGGTGAAGAATTCCCGCTCGATGGCGATGGAGACGCTGGCGATTGGGAAACACTGATCATTAAGCACCGGCCATGTCACCCCTTTCAGGAATCACCCCCCTCCAGTCCGGGTCCATACCGGCGGCGGACCTGATGAGTTCGCAGGTGTCGCCGTTGTCCGGGACGACGGGGTTGGCGGGGACGCCCGGGGTGGCGCCGGGGGCGGCGGCCGGGGGGGATTCGTTTGCGACGATGCTGGGGAACATGGTGTCGGACATCAACACGCAGCAGAACACGGCGACGCAGACGGTGACGGCGCTGCAGAGCGGGCAGAATGTCCCGCTGCACCAGGCGGTGATTGCGATGGAGGAGGCGAATGTTTCCTTTCAACTGATGGTGGAGGTGCGCAACCGGTTGCTCGACGCGTACAAGGAAATCACGAGCATGCAGATTTAATTTTTTTTGAATGAACCAAAACCTTCTCAAGCTTCTGGGGCAATTGCGCACCATTTGGAACGAACTGGGCGTGAGCCAGCGGGTGAGCGTGGGGGCGGCCACGTTTGTGCTGGTGGCGGGCCTGGCGGCGATGATGATCTGGTCGTCGCGGACGGATTACGGGCTGCTGTACGGGGGGTTGTCGGACAGCGAGGCGGCGAAGGTGATTGCGGCGCTGGATGATGCGAAGGTGCCGTACAAGGCGGGGAGCGGGGGCGGCTCGATATTGGTGCCGGAGGACAAGGTGTACACGATGAGGATGCAACTGGCGGGGAAGGGGATTCCGCAGGGGGAAGGGGTGGGGTTTGAGATTTTCGACAAGCCGAACTTCGGGATTTCGGATTTTGTGCAGCACGCGAATTATGTGCGGGCGATGCAGGGGGAACTGGCGCGGACGATCGGGCAGATCAACGAAATTGAGTCGGCGCGGGTGATGATCGTGCTGCCGGAGAACCGGCTGCTGCTGGACAAGGACAAGTTTCCGACGGCGTCGGTGTTTGTGCGGGTGCGCGGGAATGCGCAATTGGCTCCGCAGGCGATCAATTCGATCCGGTTTCTGGTGGCGAATTCGGTGGAGGGGTTGAAACCCAACCATGTGAGCGTGGTGGACAACCTGGGGAACGTGCTGTCGGAGAACACGGATGACGACTCGATGGCGGGGTTGAGCAGTTCGCAACTGGCGTCGCGGCGGAATCTGGAGCAATACCTGTCGCGGAAGGCGCAGGACATGCTGGAGAAGGTGCTGGGTCCGGGGCAGGCGATTGTGCGGGTATCGGCGGACATCAATTACGACACAGAGACGCGGACAGAGGAGAAATTTGACCCGGACGGCCAGGTGCTGCGGTCCCAGACGAAGAACGATGAGACGGTGGACACGACGACGGGGGCCTCGTCGCCGGTGGGGATTTCGGCGAACACGAGCACGAATGGCAACCAGCCGAGCGGGCCGCAGAACAACTCGAACAACCACAAGACGACGTCGACGCTGGCGTATGAAATTGGGAAGACGACGAGCAGCCTGATGCAATCGCCGGGGGGGATCCGGCGGTTGACGGCGGCGGTGACGGTGGCGGCGCAGATGACGGGGACGGGGGCGGACCGGAAGCCGGTGACGCGGACGCCGGAGGAATTGAAGAAGCTGCAGGGGATCGTGGCGAGCGCGCTGGGGGTGGATGCCACGCGGGGGGACGCGATCACGCTGGAGGAACTGCCGTTCAACGACCAGTTTGCGACGGAGATCACGCATGAACTGGACCAGCAACAGCAGCATGAATTTTGGTGGAATCTGGTGCGGAACCTGGCGTGGCCGGCGGCGGGACTGTTGATGATGGTGGTTTTGCTGCGGCTGTTCCAGCGGACGCCGGTGCAGGAGATCCCGATCGGGGTGCCGGTGGGGCGGCTGATGGGGGGCTATAAGACGAATGGCAACGGCCACGGGAATGGGAATGGGAATGGCAACGGACACACGCCCCGGCCCGGGGATTGGATGATGGAACCCCAGCCCGGGGTGGTGACGGTGGAGGTGCTGAACCGACTGATCAAGGAAAACCCAGCGAACATGACCCAGGCCATCCGCAATTGGATGAACAACGGCCGCAACCCGGAAGCTTAATCCCATGCCCTCCACGCCCGAACCCACCCAAGACGCGGTGACAGACAATGTCCCGCTGAACAAAACGCAAAAGCTGGCGGCGCTGCTGATCATGCTGGGGCCCGAAAGCGGGGGAACGATCCTGCGGCAGATGCAGCCGCGCGAAGTGGAGGCGATTTCGCGGGAAATGGCGCGGTTCAACCTGATCACGCGGGAGCGGCAAATGGAGATTTTGGAGGAATTTTCGGAGGTGGCGGTGGCGGCGAGCACGTCGGTTTCGGCCGGGGTGGAGGTGACGCGCACGACGCTGGAGAAGGCGGTGGGGAGTTTCAAGGCGGGGGACATCATGGGCCGGATCGTTTCGACGCGGGCGCCGGTGGCGGGCGCGATGCAGGCGATTGCGGACATGGATCCGCGGCACATTTTCAATCTGGTGCGGGACGAGCAGGTGCAGGCGATCACGTTCATTGTGAGTCATCTGTCGCCGGAAAAGGCGGCGCAGGTGTTGAATTTGCTGCGGGTGGAGCAGCGGGATCAGGTGATTGAACGGCTGGCGACGCTGGCGCCGACGCCGGTGGAAGTGGCGGAGAAGGTGGTGGATGTGTTGAACGCCAAACTGGGGGTCAAACAAACCCGGGCGCTGAATCAGACCGGGGGGGTGACCAATGCGGCGGACATTCTCAATGTGATGGACAAGACTTTAACGCGGACGCTGCTGACGAGCATCGAGGAGCGGAACCCGGACCTTTCGATGGCGATCCGGAAGAAGATGTTCACGTTCGAGGATCTGCTGCTGCTCAGCCCGGCGGCGATCCAGCGGATCATGCGCGAAATTGAAATGCGGGATCTGAGTCTGGCGCTGAAAAAGGTGAGCGAGCCGCTCAAAAAGCTGCTGCTTTCGAATGTGTCGCGGCGGGCGGCGGAGTCGGTGCAGGAAGAACTGGCGTTTTTGGGGCATGTGAAACTGCGGGACGTGGAGGCGGCGCAGTTCCGGATCATTGATTCGGTGCGCAAACTGGAAACCGAGGGTGAAATTGACCTGGATGAAGCCCGGGTGCAAGAAAATGAAATGGTCTGATTCCATTCCGTTCAGCCATCCGCTGCTGGGGGTGCGCACGCTGATGCGGGCGCCGGCGCAGGACTGGCAGGAACACCTGCGCGAGCGGGAGCAGGAGGCTTATGAACGGGGCCGGCGCGACGGGGAGCGGGCGCTGGGCGGGCAGTTGCTGCAGCAACGGAATGAGACGGTGGAGCTGCAGAAGGGGATTTTGGATTCGCTGCGCCGGGTGGTGCCGCAGGTGGCGCAGGAGGCGGAGGCGGCGATCATTGAGCTGGCGCTGGAAGCCGCCCGAAAACTGGTGGCGGGCCAGCCGATCACTGCGGAGTTGGTGGAAGCGGTGGTGCGCGAGGGACTGCGGCAGGTGGAGGACACGGCGGAAATTATCATTCAGCTTCATCCGGAGGATCTGGCGCTGCTGCGACAGCATAACGCGCCGGTGCTGAACGGACTGCCGGAAACCGGTCCGCTGCGATTCATGGGTTCGGCGGAAGTGACGCGGGGCGGTTGCATTGTGCAAACGCGGTTCGGCATGGTGGATGCCCGCCGGGAAACGAAAATGGAACAACTGCGCCAGGCGCTGACGCCATGATGACCTCGCCAGCAGGACCGTTGAGCCGGATGCAAAGCGCCGTGCGCCGCGTGCGGGAAGCGCGGGTGACGGAGACCTGCGGCCGGGTGGTGCAGTTGATCGGCCTGGTGATCGAGTCGGAAGGCCCGCTGGCGGCGATGGGCGAGGTGTGCCGGATTCAATCGTCCCACCATGACGGGCAGCCGATGCTGGCGGAGGTGGTGGGTTTTCGGAATCACCATTTGCTGTTGATGCCGCTGGGAGAAATTCACGGGATTCATCCGGGAAGCGAAGTGACGGCGACGGGGTCGCCGCTGCGGGTGGCGGTGGGGAATGCGCTGAAAGGGCGGGTGATTGACGGTTTGGGCCGGCCGATTGACGGGCAGGGTCCGATTGTCTCGGACCACACGGTGGGGCTGAACCTGCGGCCGCCGCATCCGCTGACGCGGCAGCGGATCACGGGGGTTTTCCAGACGGGGATCAAGGCGATTGACACGTTTACGCCGTGCGGACGGGGTCAGCGGCTGGGGATCTTTGCGGGGAGCGGGGTGGGAAAATCCACGCTGCTGGGGATGATGGCGTCGCAGGCGGATGCGGACGTGAACGTGATTGCGCTGATCGGGGAACGCGGACGGGAAGTGCGCGAGTTTTTGGAGCGGGACCTGGATGATGCGGGGCGGCGGAAGTCGGTGGTGATCGTGGCGACGTCGAACGAGCCGGGGTTGAACCGGGTGAAGGGGGCGTTTCTGGCGATGGCGGTGGCGGAACATTTCCGGGATACGGGACAGAATGTGCTGCTGATGATGGATTCGGTGACGCGGTTTGCGATGGCGCAACGGGAAATCGGGCTGGCGGTGGGGGAGCCGCCGACGACGCGGGGGTACACGCCGTCGGTGTTTTCGCTGTTGCCGCAATTACTGGAGCGGGCGGGGACGGGGGACCAGGGTTCCATCACGGGTTTGTTCACGGTGCTGGTGGAGGCGGATGACATGAACGATCCGATTGCGGACGCGACGCGCTCGATCCTGGACGGGCACATTGTGCTGACACGGGAACTGGCGACGCAAAACCATTATCCGGCGGTGGATGTGCTGGAGAGCGTGAGCCGGCTGAACCGGGATTTGCTCCAGCCGGCGCAGGTGACGCTGACGGCGACGGCGCGCGAGCACCTGGCGGTGTACCGGCGGAACCAGGATTTGATCAACATCGGCGCGTATCCGGCGGGGAGCAATGCGGCGATAGACCTGGCGATTGCGCTGCATGACCCGCTGACGCGTTTTTTGCGGCAGGGGGTGACGGAAGGATTTACGACGGGCCAGAGCTGGTCAATGCTGGAAAAGACGCTGGTCGCGCCGGGGCCGGCCGGCAAACCCGCGCCGGTTAAAAAATAAGGACGGACATGAAACCATTTCGATTTTCCCTTGAGTTGTTACGGGTGCTGCGCAAGCAAAAGGAGCGGGTGGCGCAACAGCGTTATGTCGGGGCGCTGGCGGCCCGAAACACGGCCGAACTGGAATTGCAGCGCGCGGCGACGGAGCTGGCGGTGGTGTGGAATTTGCTGGGGCAGGAACTGGGGCAGGGGATCGCGGCCAGCCGGCTGGCGGATCTGCGGGCCTGGTGCCATGTGCTGGAAACCCGGTGGACCGATCACAAAACCAGCGTGGAGACGGCGCGGCGGACGGCGGATCAGGCGTTTCATGAAATGACGCTCGCCGCCCGGGACCGGGAGGCGCTGGACCGCTTTTATGACAAATCCCGCCGCGTCTACGACCGCGAGGCCCAGCGGGAGGAGCAGAAAACGATTGACGAGCTGGCGGTGCAATTAAACAGCACGCCGGGCCCGTTGCAATTCACCCGCCAGAACAATTGAATCCATCATGATCCGAATCCTCCAATCGTCCTGGGTGAATGTCCTCGCGGGCTGTCTGCTGTATTTGATCACCACGCTGGCGCTGGTCCGGCCGCAAAAATTTGCGGGGCTGCGACCGGCGGCGACCGAAACCTCCGCCGAGGACGCGCCCTCGTGGAAATTCAAGAATCCGGAAATTGACCAGTGGGTGGCGCAAATGAAGGTGGAAAAGGAGACGCTGGCCGCGCGGGAACAACAGCTCAACGATTGGCAGGCGCGACTGGATGCCGAGCGGCAGGAGATCAGCACGGTGACCCAGACGGTGTCCCAATTGCAGGCGGATTTTGACCGGAATGTGATCCGGTTCAGCGCGCAGGAGGCGGAAAACGTGAAGCGGCAGGCCAAACTGGTGGCGGCGATGTCGCCGGAGGGTTCGGCGGCGATGTTCAAGGAAATGCCGGATGATGATGTGGTGCGGATTTTGTTCAGCATGAAAACGGACCAGGCGAGCCTGGTGCTGGACACGATGAGCAAGCTGGGCGTGACGGAGGCCAAGCGCGCGGCCGCCCTGACGGAGCGCCTGCACCAAGTCCTGCCGGTTTCAACGAATGCGGTTCCGACCGCCACCCCCTGATGCCCTCTCTTGAATACATGTTGGTGACGCCGCAGACGCTTCCGCCGGGCACGGGCGGCGCGGCCTGGTCCCCGGTCGGGCAACGGAGCGGGGGCGAGGCGTTCGACCAAATGATGACGCGGGCAATGACCCCTGCCGGAACGCCGGAGGGCAACACCCCGGCGCAACCCAGCACGATTTCAGCGGCCGCCGGTGAGGGGGAGCCAGACGCTTCAGCGAGTCTCAAGCAGTCCGGTCAAACGCCAAAGAGAACCTGGACCGCCGCGAACGAACCGCCGACCCCGGGGGCTGACGGAGTGACGGAGTCGTCGGAAAAAACCACTGCGCAAACGTCCATCGCGCCGGTTTCCAAAAGGGAGACGGAAAAGGGCGGGGGGGAGATTCAAGCCAGCTTCCCCACCCGGAATAAAACGGAGGCCGCCGCCGACGCTTTACCAGTGACTTTGGGGCTGCTGGCGGCCGTGCTTCCCTCCAGCTTGCCGTCCCTGCTTTTGCCGGGGCTCAAAGCGAAGGGCGGAACGAGTGAGGCGACCGGTTCGACCGCCGCCGGGTCGTCAGCGACAGCGGGCACGGCGGGGTCGGAGGCCCGGGGGGCGGTGGCCGCGCGCAGCGGGGCAAAAGCGGATTGCGCACCGACGACGGCGGCAAATGCGGATGTGGCCCGGGACAAAACGGCTTCGGAATGGGCGGCCAGCCTCAATTTGGAAGGGCGGCAAACAGCGCCGGCCCGGACCGGTGACGCGCCGGGCGGGAAAATAAATTCCGGCGAGGGGCGGGTGGCCGCCAAACTGGAAGGGAACGCTTCCAAAGCGGAGGCTCCAACCCCCGGGGTGACGGCGTCCAACACGGTCGAAAAACCGTTGGTTCATCCGGCGCAGGCAGAAGCCTCCGGCGGGGGGGGGCTGGGCGCGGAGACGACGGGGACAACGGCGCTTGAAAAAGATGGCATATCCGTTGCTAATCAATCCATGGCGATGAATAAAGCGGAAAAAATGAACAAAGTTGCCGGGTTGACCGGGAAAACCGAGAAGGTTTTGCCGGGTGAGGCCACGGTGGCGGCGGCGGGGAACAATTTGCCGGCGGCGGATTCACAGGCGCGCGTTTCCGCGCTCAACGAATCGCCGGTGGCGGTCAGCGGACCGTCGGCCAACGGTGCGGAGGCGGTGTCGGCCACGGGCACGGCGGGGGTGACCGCAACCCCCCTGGTGGACCTTCATACGCGCGCGCTGGAGCGGACGCACGACATGGTGACGCTGCATGCGATGCGGCTGGTGGATTCGAAATCGGATTCGCTGAGCGTGGTGATCAAGCCCGGGGCGGGATTGCAGATGTCTTTGGAAATGCGCCAGCACGGGGATTCCATTGACATCCGGGCGGTGTTGCAGCACGGAGATTTTGAGCGGTTGAACCAGCATTGGCCTGAGCTGCAACAGCGGCTGGAGCAACGGGGGGTCCGGCTGGCCGCGCTGACGGATGCGGGGGCCGCCACGACCGGCGGTGATACGAGTGGATTTCAACAATCGCAACACGGGTTTGCCAGCACGGACCCGCTGGAGACGAGCGCCTTTGCCGCGTTTGCGCTGGCCGGTTCGTCCCCGGCGACGGCGAATGCGTCCCCGGTGCCGGGGCTGTTGCTGCACGGCTGGGAAACCTGGGCTTGAATTAAAATTTAGAATTTATGTCAACTGTTTCATCCATCACGAATACTTCCACAGGCAGCGCTTCGTCGGACACGGTTTCGGGTTCGCAACAGACGCTGACCCAAAATGATTTTCTGCAACTGCTGGTTTCGCAGATGGAAAATCAAGACCCGCTGGATCCGCAATCGGACACGCAGATGGCCGCGCAAATGGCGCAGTTCACCTCGTTGCAGCAAACCACGGCGATGTCGTCGTCCCTGTCCATGATGCAGGCGAACAACCTAGTGGGCAGCACGGTGAACGTGACGGTGGATTCGCAAACGAGCGCGAGCGGGGTGGTTTCCGGAGTGGCCATGGTGAGTGGAACGCCGGAAGTGGTGGTGAACGGGACGGATTATCCGATCAGCGAGGTGACCTCGATCACTCCGGCCACCAGTTCGACTGGTTCGAGCAGTCAATAGACCGAATTTTGACGAAAGCGGACAACCTCAACCAAAATTAATATGCTTGTATCAATGGATTCCGGCGCAAGCGCCCTGGAGCAGTTTCAGCAGGATCTGAACGTCATTGGCAACAACATCGCCAATGTGGACACGGTGGGCTACAAGAGTTCGACGATGAACTTCGCGGACACTTTCAGCCAGACGCTGGGGAGCAACAGCGTGGGGACGATGCAACTCGGCACGGGGGTGAAGACCAGCGACATCGAGACCGATTTCAGCCAGGGCACGCCGACCAACACCGGGGTGGCCACCAATCTGGCGATCGACGGCAATGGATTTTTCCTGGTGCAGGATCCCGTTTCGGGGTCGCAGTATTTGACGCGGGACGGTGATTTCACGGTGAATGCGAGCGGCAATTTGGTGACGAGCACGGGGATGGAGGTCATGGGCTTCGCGACGGGCAGCACGACGCCGGCCGCGATCAATGTGAACAGCGGGACGGACACGTCCGGGGTGACGAGCTACAGCTTTTCGACCTCCGGCGTGCTGACGGCAAATTATACGGATGGCACGTCGGCCGCGATCAGCCAGGTGGTGCTGCAAAACTGCACGGACCCGCAGGAACTGGTGGATGCGGGCAACAATTTGTATGCGAACATGTCGGCCGCCGGCCCGCTGTCGGCGGCGGTGACGCCGGGCAGCAGCGGCACGGGGGTGCTGGTGCCCGAGTCGCTGGAGGAATCGAACGTGGATTTGTCCTCGCAACTCACGGACCTGATCACGGCGCAGCGCGCCTATGAGGCGAATGCGAAGGTGGTCACGACCAGTGACCAGATCATGCAGGATCTGACCAATTTGGGACGCTAAACGGTTATGCCTGAAGAACGCTCTTCCACCCCTCCGCCAACGGACGCCGCCACTCCTCCGGCGGCGTCCGGCGGCGGTTTCAAACTCTGGCTGCCGCTGATCATCACGACCGTGATGATGCCGGTGCTGGCTTATGCGATGACGCAATTCATCATTTTGCCGCAACTGCAAAAGCAGTTGGGGGCGGGTGGCGCCGGCGCCGCGCCGGTGGCGGGCAAGTCCAAGGCGGAGGATCCGAAGGCAAAACCGGTTTCGGTGACCATGTCCAAAATCCTGGTCAACGTGGCCGGGACGATGGGGGCGCGCTATTTGCTGGTGAGCCTGTCGGTGGTGGGGACGGGGGATGATTTCAAGGCCAAGCTGGACGACCACGACGCGCAGTTGCGGGACATGGCGTGCGGGGTGCTGGGCGCGAAATCACTGGCTGATTTGGAAAAGCCGGGGGAACGGAATCTGATTCGGAACGAGCTGATCGCCGGTTTCAACAACATACTGGGCGACTCGACGGTCCGGGAAATTTATTTTCCCGAATTTGCCATCCAGTAACAAACGATCATGAGCGAATCTGATTCCCCCCCCCTCCCTTCTCCCGGCGACGGTGAAGTGTACGTCTTCACCGCGCGGGGGGTGAGGGAGATCCGCAAGGCGACGGAGATCCGCGGGCACGATTTCCGGCAGTCCGGCTTTCTGGCGGCGAGCGAATTGCGCCGGATCCGGCAGCGGCACGAACAATTCATCCGTTCGCTGGCGGCGCGGCTGGCCATTTTTTTGCGGTTGGAATTCAGCCTGCAGCTTTCCAAAGTGCAGATTGTGGGGTATCAGAAATTCACGGAAAGCCTGCCCAATCCGACGCACATCACGCTGTTCAAGACCGACCCGCTCAAAGGGGTGGGCCTGATGGTGACGCCCCCCCGGCTGGGGTTGACGCTGGTGGACCGGTTGCTGGGCGGGGCGGGCCAGGCGCCGGCGGAAAGCCGGGAGCTGAGTGAAATTGAAATCGCGCTGTTTGACCAGGTGGCCACGCTCATGCTGACGGAATGGTGCAATCACTGGCCGGAAATGCGCGACCTGCGCCCCTCGCTGCTGGGCCATGAGAGCAACAGTCATTTTCTACAAACGGCCATGCCGGACACGGCGATGCTGATTCTGTCCATGAACGGCGGCATCGGCGAACAGTCGGAGGCGATGCAACTGGTGTTTCCCTACGCCACGGTGGAGCCGCTGATGCGGCTGCTCAGCCCGTCCCTGCCGGGGGCGGAAACGGTGCCGGCGGCGGCGGCCAAATTGAAATGGAACCCGGAGTTTGATGACATGCGGGTGCCGGTGATTGCCGAGTGGCACGGTTTGAAAATGTCCGCCGGGGACATCACGCGGCTGAAACCCGGCGATTTGCTGTCCCTGGATCCGGCCTGCGCGGCCCAAGTGCAAATCCGGCTCAATCACGTGGCCAAGTTTGTGGGACGCCCCGGCACTTCCGGCGGCAAATGGGCCGTGCAACTGACCGGTGACATCACCCCCTGAAAATTTATAATGAACGCCACTGCTGAAAATCCCCCGAACATGAATCTGGTGCTTGACGTGCCAGTGAGCCTGACCATCGAATTGGGCGGCTGCCAGTTGCCGATGCGCGAGGTGCTCCAGCTTAACATCGGCTCGGTTGTCCAACTGGACAAAGCGGCGGATGCGCCGGTCGAACTCAGCATCAATGGCAAACTCATCGCGCGCGGCGAGGTGGTCATCATCGAAGACCGCTACGGTGTGAAAATCACCGAGGTCGTCGGACGCTCGGTGTCGGCCTGAGCCGGTCCAACCGTCGTCCGTATGAACCGTCACCCCCCTGTTTTACGATTTGGCCCATGGCTGATGCCGGTGGCGGCGTGGCGGTGCGCGGGTGGCTCCGCCTGGGCGCAGGCCACCAATGGGGCCGTGCCGCTGGTGACGCCGTCGTTGCCGGAGGTCGGGCCTTCCTCCGTTCTGAGGGTGCTGGGGGCGCTGGCGCTGGTGATCGGAATTTTTCTGGCCGGGGTCTGGCTGTTCCGCAACTGGCAGCGGCTGGCGCTGCAGCGCGGGGGCCGGCCAAAACTGAACATCCTTGAAACCCGCTCGCTGGGGGGGCGGCAGGCACTTTATGTGGTGGGCTATGAGCAGGGGCGGTTTCTGATCGCCTCTTCGCCCGCCGGGGTGAGCTTGTTGGCTCATTTGCCGGAGGCGGTCGGCGGGGAGGCCCCCGCCGGGGGGGGCGCGCCGTCCGCTTTCCATCAAACGCTGACGCAGTTGCTCAAAGGCAAATGAAAACGCGATGTTCCCAGCGTGAACCGGCGGTGCCGGAAACAGCTCCCGCCGGGCGGGGCCGGCCGGCGGCTGTGCGCCGTTGGGGGTGGGTGTTTTTGGCGGTCTGGCTGCTGGGGACGCTGGCGGCGGGCGCGCAGTCGAACAGCGTGGTGAATTTTGGTCCGGTGCAGGTCTCGCTGGCCTCGCAGAATGGGGTGCCGGATGTGGATGCGGGGATCAAGGTGCTGTTTTTGATCACGCTGGTTTCGCTGGCGCCTTCGCTGCTGCTGTTGATGACGTGTTTCACGCGGGTGGTGATCGTGCTTTCGTTTGTGCGCAGCGCGCTGCAGTTGCAGGGCACGCCGGCAAACCAGATCATCATCGGGCTGTCGCTGTTCATCACATATTTTGTGATGGCGCCGGTGTGGGAGAACATTAACCGCGACGCGATTGTGCCGTATCAGGCGCATCAAATCACGGGGGTGGAGGCGCTGGACCGGGCGACGGGCCATCTGCGGGGGTTCATGCTGAAGCAGACGCGGCCGAAGGATCTGGAGTTGTTTGTGTCCATGGCGAAAATGGCGCCGACGCCGCCGGATCAACTGCCGCTGCGGGTGGTGATTCCGTCGTTCATCATCAGTGAACTGCGCACGGCGTTTCAGATGGGTTTTTTAATTTATGTGCCGTTCATCCTGATTGATCTGGTGGTGGCGACGGTGCTGATGAGCATGGGGATGATGATGATGCCGCCAATGACGATTTCGCTGCCGCTGAAACTGCTGCTGTTCGTGCTGGTGGACGGGTGGTCGCTGGTGATTCAGTCGCTGGTGCGCAGCTTTGGAATGTAAAAACATATGACTCCCGAATATGCCATTGAACTGCTGAAGGCCATGATTTTCCAGGCGCTGACGATTTCCGCGCCGATTCTGATCGCCGCCATGATTGTCGGTCTGGCGGTGAGCTTGTTCCAGGCGGTGACGACGATTAACGAGCACACGCTGACGTTTGTGCCCAAGGCGCTGGCGGTGATCGGGGTGCTGCTGGTGCTGCTGCCGTGGATCATGCGGTCGCTGATCGAGTTCACGGTGGCGGTGATCCAAAAGATGCCGGAGATGGTGCAATGAGGCGGGCGGCGGCGTTCCGGGGCGGGGGACGGACGGGGGGACACAACGACTGATGGAACTGGACATTTACAACTGGGCGCTGGTTTTTCTGCGGGTGAGCGCGTTTCTGCTGGTGCTGCCGTTCTTCTCGGTGGCGAATTTTCCGGTGATGATGCGGGTGGCGCTGTCGGTGCTGATGGCGATGTTGCTGGCGCCGATGCTGCCGCCGTTCACGGCGGGGCGGCTGGATCTCCTGTCGCTGCTGGGATTGATGTTCCAGGAGGTGAGCGTGGGGCTGCTGCTGGGTTTTGTGGCGCGGATGGTGTTTTTTGCGGTGGACCTGGCGGGCAGCATCATTTCGATGCAAATCGGGCTGAACATGGCGACGCAGTTTGATCCGGCCAGTTCGCAAACGGAGCAGACCACCTCGACGATTCTGTTTTTTCTGGCGACGGTGGTGATGCTGACGCTGAACCTGCACCACTGGATCCTGCTGGGGTTTGTGCGGACGTACACGGTGCTGCCGATCGGGGGGATGCATTTGAACAGCGCGCTGTTTGAAACGGTGGTGGCCAGCACGAGCGGGGTTTTTCTGGCGGCGGTGCAGATTTCCGCGCCGGTGATCGCGGTTTCGTTTGTGGTGACGCTGGTGTTCTCGATGCTGAGCCGGGCGGTGCCGCAGATGAATGTGTTCGGGGAGAGCCTGGGCATCCGAATCGTGGCGGGCTTGATTGTGTTTGGCTTCACCATGGAATTAACCGCGCAACGGGTGGTGAATTACCTGCACCGGCTGCCGGATGATCTGCTGGCGGTGGCGCAGATGCTGGGAACGGGGGGGCCATGAGCGAGAGTGGCGGCGAAAAAACCGAACAGCCGACCAGCCGCCGGATGGAGGAGGCCATCAAGCACGGCCAGATCGCGAAGAGCGCGGAGGTGCAGACGGTGTTTGTGCTGACGGCAAGTTTTGCGGCGCTGTCTTTTTCGGGCGGGGAGATGTTCCGGCAACTGGCGGCGGCGATGGTGCTGTCGCTGAGTCATTTGCATGACACTTCGCTGAGCATCAATTCGATCCAGGGTTATGCGGTGACGGGCACGTGGCTGTTGTTGAAGTGCGCCGGGCCGGTGGTGCTGGCGGCGATGGTGGGGGGACTGATGGCCGGGGCGATTCAAAACCGTTTCCAGACGGCCTCGGAGGCGCTGACCCCGGATTGGAACCGGCTGAACCCGGTGGAGGGGTTTCAACGGGTGTTTTCGGCCCGCATGCTGGCGCCCACGGCCCTGGCGATCACGAAGTTTGCGTTCATCATTTCGCTGACCTATTCGGAAGTGCGAAGCATTCTGAATGATCCGATCTTCACGATGTCGGTGAGCATTTCGCGTCTGGGCGAGTTTTTGGTGGGGACGTGCCTGGGGGTGGGTTTCCGGGTGGTGCTGGGGCTGGCGGTGATTGCGGCGGCGGATTATGGCTACCAATGGTGGCGCACGCATCAGGATTTGATGATGACGCGCGAGGAGGTGAAGGAGGACATGAAGAGCTCGGAGGGCAATCCGCAGATGAAGGCGGCGCGCCGCCGCCGCCGCAGGTCAATGAGCAAGGCCAAGTCGCTGGCCGCCGTGCCGAAGGCGGACGTGGTGGTGACCAACCCGACGCACATCGCCATTGCGCTGAGATACGACCGCAAAACCATGAAGGCGCCGGAAATCGTGGCCAAGGGCATCCGCCTGAACGCCCAGATCATCCGGGAGATTGCGCAGCAGCATCAGGTGCCGATCATTGAGAACAAACCGCTGGCCCGGATGCTGTTCAAGCATGGAAAAGTGGGTGGCGAGATTCCTGCTCAACTGTACGCAGCGGTGGCGGAAGTCCTCGCGTGGGTTTACCGGGTTAACCGGTACCGGTATTACGCGGAGCAGAACCAGACGGGAAAATAAGACATGGGAACACTGAGCGACAAAATACGCAAGTTGCTGAAATACGGCGACTTATGGCTTGTTTTTGCGTTGTTTGGGACGATTTTGGTGCTGATTTTGCCGGTGCCGCCGCTGCTGCTGGACTTGTTGCTGACGGTGAGCATCAGTCTTTCGCTGCTGACGTTGCTGGTGATTCTTTACCTGCGGACCCCGGCAGAATTTACCGGGTTCCCCACGCTGTTGTTGTTCATCACGCTTTACCGGCTGGCGCTGAATGTGGCTTCGACGCGGCTGATTTTGCTGGATGGTTACGCGGGGCACATCATCCAGGCGTTTGGGAACGTGGTGGTGCGGGGGAATTATGTGGTGGGCATGGTGGTGTTTCTGATCCTGACGCTGATCAATTTCATTGTGATCACCAAGGGCGCGGGGCGCATTGCGGAAGTGGCGGCGCGGTTTACTTTGGATGCCCTGCCCGGGAAACAGATGGCAATTGACGCGGAACTCAACGCGGGGCTGATCAAGGAGGATGAAGCGCGCGCGCGGCGCCGCGGGGTGGAGGAGGAGGCGGACTTTTACGGGGCGATGGACGGGGCGAGCAAGTTTGTGCGCGGCGATGCCGTGGCGGCGATCCTGATCACGCTGATCAACATTGTCGGGGGGTTTGCGGTGGGGATCATGCAAAAGGGGATGACGATGAGCGAAGCGCTGCAGCGTTTCACCATTTTGTCCATTGGCGACGGTTTGGTCTCGCAAATTCCGGCGCTGATCACCTCGACGGCGGCGGGCATTCTGATCACGCGGGCGACCTCGAAGAATGACCTGGGGCGCGAGTTGGGGCGGCAGTTGTTGTTTTATCCGCGCGCGCTGACGATTCTCTCGGTGATGCTGGCGGTGATGGCCATCATGCCGGGATTACCCATGCTGCCGTTCATGATGATGGC
>CAZUBG010000100.1:0-18863 GCA_964618545.1 uncultured Bifidobacteriaceae bacterium
AGGCAATCAAGCCAACCACGGTCTCGTAGTCGCGCAACGGTTCGCCACGCCAGTTCGAGGAAATAAACGAAAACAGCCGGTGTTCGACCTTGTTCCACTTGCTGGTCCCGGGCGGAAAGTGGCAGACCGCAATTTCCAAGCCCGTCTGATCGGCCAGTCGCTGCAACTCCCATTTCCAAAGCCGCACGCGGTAGCCGTTACTGCCCCCGCCATCAGCCGTAATGAGCAGGCGAGTGGTTTGCGGATACAAACGTCGGCCTTCGTGGCGCCACCAACCCCGGAGGGAAGCCACGGCAAAGCTGGCCGTATCGTGATCGGTTCCCACATTGACAAAACCCGTATTCCGAGCCAAATCGTAGATGCCGTAAGGATAAGCGCGCGGCACCGACGGATCGGGAAAATCATGGCCCTGAACTTTTTCAGGACTCCCCTGGCGACGCCACTGCCGCCCCTTGTTTTCAAGGTTCCCAACCAGTTCCTTCTTCTTGGTATCCACCGAAATGACCGGTTGGCCTTGCCGCAAGGCCAGTTGCACCTTTCGGTTGATGTGCCGAAACTGGGCATCTCGGTGTGGATGCTCAGTCCCTTCTTCGGTCTTCCGGTTGCTCTGCAAACTGTAATCCAGTTGCCGCAACAATTGCCCCGTCTTGGCGTGGCTTAGGCGGTGTCCGCGTCCGGTCAGTTCGTCGGCCAACGCCCGGGTGCTTTTGCAGGTCCAGCGCAACGGCGACTCCGGGTCGCCCCGCGTCAGCGGCTCGACCAACGCCTCCAGCAACGCGGGCAGCTGGGGATCGTGTCCGACCAACGAACGCCGTCCGCCGCCCGCATGGCGGATTCGTTCCGGGGGCAAGGAGGGCGGATCCAATTCTTGAATGCCTTTCATGATGGTGACCCGAGACAACCCGGAGGCTCGGCTAACCAAGGACACCCCGCCGTAGCCCAGTTGCGTGGCTTCGGCGGCGGCCAGCATACGCCGCGATCGTTCGTTAAGGTGCGGCCAAAGAATCTGCAATTTTCGCCGCACTTCTTGCAGCAATACCATGAACAAAGAAATAGCATCGCCTTGCCTGGTTGTAAATGTTATTTATTTCCACCGCCTTATGGCGGCCAATCGCTCTCGCTGATCTGCCGGGATGGAATCTAGAATTTCAGGGGCTTTTTGCTGGATGACTTCCGCAATGTTTTCAGGATTCTGCTTTTGCGGAACGGGGAAGGTCGGGGAATTGCCGGAATTTTCGCCGTCGCTCATTTTAAGCTGCGGGACGCATTTCCTTTTTGGCTTTACCTAAAGAATCTTCAATATCCTGACCGACAACACGCCAGTCATTTAAAATAGCGAGCTGATCGGGGTTTTCGCTTTCATTGTATTCGCAAACCCTGCCGCTGAGGTTCAAAACGCTGCCAAGCCCAATTATGAAAGAGGATTGCTTTAAAAGAAAACCGGTTTTGAGCCGGTCGTTCATTTGTTTATCCAATGTTCCCAAGCACACTATCGGTTTTAAGGGTATCCCCTTCAAGCCATTTTTTCCAATTTTTTAAAGCTTAACTTGAATACTCAAAGAAATTTGAATGCCTGGACATCAGTGCGAGGCCGCCGGCCCGTTAGTCTCGGGACACGCGGGATGGAAGCGGTCGGCGGGTCGGGCCGGAAATTCAGGGGGCTCGGCACCGCCCCCACTAATTTTTTTGGCGGGGCAGAGCAGTCAAAAGTTACGCATCGTAACTTTTAAAGCGCCGCCCGATCAGGTCTTTCTGGTGGGGTGGAGTGACTGCTCTGCCGCAACCCCCATTAAATGCACCGTGCGTCCCTCAATGAGGCAATTGATCACTTTCGCCAGATCTGCTTTCACGGATGACATTTCGCAATGATTCGAGATCATCGGTCGCGGCACTGATAAAAAGGGTGGGCGCGCTCATCGGGATGAATCGTGGGGCAACGGAATCGAAATGGCAAGCACGCGGGAGGAGAGGGGGAGTATCCATGCCTGCACTTTTTGGAGTGCGCGGACAGGTCCGCGCTTTTGGACTGGGCGACATGTCGCCCCGTCCAAAAGCGGCGTCTTGCCGCCGCACTCCAAAGGCGATGGGCCGGTCCGCAGGTCGGGCGAGCCAGATTGGCGAACGGTCTGCGGGTTGGGAAACCCGCGATACAGCAGACTTGGAAGTCTGCGGTACGAAAAGACCGCCTCGTCCAAGCACCCCCGCCTTTCCGCCCGGTTACAGGTAACAGGGGGTATCTGGTCATCGGCCAGCCTCCGAATGGGCGGAGGCCGGGCACCCGTATTGTGGTGGTGATTTTCCGACGTCCCTGGCGGGACATGAGGCTTGGCGGTGCGGCCGCCAGCCACCTCGTGGCTGGCTAATGTCCGGTCGTGCCTGCGGGGCGAAAACGCCCGGTCGTCACGCTTGGTTTCTCACTCACCGGGAGGCACCCACTATAAACGCCAAAGAACCTTGACTGACCGCCGCCGGTGCCAGAGCAATGCCACGGATGCGCCGCCCAGCAGAGCCGGCGCCGAAGGCTCGGGCACCGTTTCATATTCAAAATTGGGCGCGATAATGGCGTCACCAATGGTACCATCGGTGGTCCCGGGAAACTCAAAGCCGGCACCCGAGCTGTAGGCCACTTCCCCCAGTTGGATTTTCTCAGACATGGTGGCATAGCCATTGGGCGCGGAACCCGGGGTCACCACAATGGCGGAAGGCGTGCCCGCCGGGTCATAGGCGGCCAGGTAATAAGTGTCACCGGCCTCCAGCGGGACCGCCGTGATGGTTTGGTAACGACTTTGATCAACGAGTGTGTTGCCGTCAGTAATCGTCTCGGAAGCCAGCAGCACGCCGCTCGAATTCCAAAGCCCCACCTCAAGACTTCCCGTGCCAGGCACAAGATAATTAAACGCGCCCAACGCCGTCACCTCCAGGTTGTCCACGGGTTGAAACGTCCAGCCGATCGGCCCGTTAATTTCGGAAAACACCGAGGAATAAACCGGGTTGCCATCGGACGGAGTGGTGGCGGCATAATTCAGCATGGCTTCAGTGGAACCTTGCGCGCTGGCGGCCAAAGCGGCCGACCCGATGGCGAACAGGCAAATGTATGTCCTCATCATATAAACGGGTATTTTCATTGAGTTTCCGGCTCAGGAACGGCCCCGGCCATTTTCAATAATCTTGCTGGTGCTCCATCGAATTGCAAGCCGGTTTACCGGTTCATTCTCAGTGGCCGAGCAACCCGAAGTTGTTGGAGAGGCCGGGCAGGTGAGCGTTTTTGAACTCGACGACGTGTCGTCTCGTCCAAAAGCGGCGACGTGTCGCCGCACTCCAAAGGCGATGGGCCGGTCTGCGAGTCGGGCGCGCCAGATTGGCGAACGGTCTGCGGGTTGGGAAACCCGCGATACGGCAGACTTGGAAGTCTGCGGTACGAAAAAGCCGCCTCGTCGGCGTCCCCCGCCATTCCGCCCGGTTACAGGTAACAGGGGGTGCATAGTGCGGCGCTCGCCAGAGACGCCGCTACGCGAACGGGAAATCGGAAAACGCCCGGTCGTCACGCCTGGTGGAACCATGGCAATGTTGGGGCGGCACGGCAGCGACCGCCCCACCAGGGAAGCGGGAATGACCCCCGGGATTTTTTTCGCCGTCGTTTTTCTTACAGCCCGGTTCAGCCCTGGATAATCGTGGCGCCGGCGGCGGGGCGGGAACTAAAAATGGTGGCTTCACGACCGGCTTTGGCGCGGTAATCGGCGGCGATTTTTTGGGTGATGGCCTGGACGGAGCCGGCCTTGATGAGGGCCACGGCACAACCGCCAAAGCCCCCGCCGGTCATCCGGCAGCCATAAACGCCCCCGGCGATGCCAATCGTCTCCGCAATTTCCACGACGGTGTCCAACTCCTGGCAACTGACTTCGTAGTCATCGCGCAGGGAGGCATGGCTCGCGTACATCAACTGGCCCACAGCGGTCCAGTTGGAGGCGCGCACGCCTTCGGCGGCGTGAACAGTGCGCTCAATTTCACCGATGACATGCCGGGCGCGGCGGTAAACGACTCCGGTCATTTTGCCCCGGCCCGCTTCGAGTGCGTCGGCGGTGGCATCGCGCAGGGAGGGCACCCCGAGGATGCGGGCGGCGGCCTCGCATTCCGCCCGGCGTTTGGCGTATTCGCCGCTGCCGAGCTCGTGTTTGACATTGGTGTTCACGATGAGCAGTTCCACGGAGGGATCGCTCATCGGCACGAGTTCCGTTTTACGCGTGCGGCAGTCCAGCAGCAGCAAGTGGCCTTCGCGGCCGAGCGCGGAAATAAACTGATCCATGATGCCGCAGGGCACGCCGGCAAATTCGTGTTCGGCCTTTTGGGCAATCAGCGCCTTTTCCACGGGGTCAATCGTCCGGCCGGTGGCGGCTTCCAAGAGGGTGGCGGTGCAGACTTCCAGCGCGGCACTGCTGCTCAAGCCGCCGCCCAGGGGGACGGTGGACAGCATGGCCACGTCCAGCGCGGGGATGGCCTGCCCGCGTTGTTGGAAACCGGCCATCACGCCGCGCAGGTAATTGGACCACTTGGGCTGGCCCTTGGTCACCGGCCGGGAAACATCAATCTTCGCGGTTTCCTTGAACTGGGTGTCATAGACGGAAACGGTTCCGGGGGTGGTCCCGGTGTCCGCCGCCATGACGGCATAACGCTCGATGGCCATGGGCAGGACAAAGCCGTCATTGTAATCCGTATGCTCTCCAATCACGTTGACGCGGCCGGGAGCGGCGACGATCCAGCGGGGTGGACGGCCATAAGCGGTTTTGAATTGCCCGGCGACCTGCGCTGCCAAATCAGAAAGAATCATGTTATTTCGATACAAAATTTGCGCCGCAAATTGTTTGCGGCGCGATTGATGCCGTTGAATCAGTTTGGACTATTTCCCGGGTGGATTTTTCCCGCCAGCAATGGCGCCCATCAACATGAGCACGCCGAATACGAGCAGAACCGCGCCCCAGATGAGATTAATGTTAATGCCCAGCGAACTTTTGTAAAGTTCCGTATTGGCGCCGGTGGAGAGGCCGTAAACGGCCAGCAGGGCGCCGATGAGCGTGAACATGAGGCCGATTGGCCAGCGAATGTCGAGTCCCATAATATTTGTTTCCTATGTTTGGTTTACCAGAAAATGAGGTTCATGATGACGCAGCAAATCAGCAGGACCGTGCCGATCACCCCGGGACGCTGATACCAGACCTGGTCGCCGCTCTGAATCTTCGGGGTGAGGGAATAGACCAGCCCCTTGAGATCGGCGTCGGTCTTGGTGCGCGCCGTGGCCAGGGAGATGACCAGGGTGAGAACAAAACAGGCGGTGAACGCAAAGGCGGCCAGATAAAAGTTCTGGGCCATTTCACTGGGGAATTGCGAGACCACGCTCAAATAGCCGCCCTTCATGCCGTTGATCACATGGCCGGCGGCATCCACGTTGGTGTGCGTGGTCGTCACCGCATGGAACACCGCGGAGGCGCCAATGCCGCCAAACAAACCGAAGAACGCCCCGGTGGAGGTGGTCCGCTTCCAGAACATCCCCAGCAGGAAGGTGGCAAACAGCGGGGCATTCACGAAACCGAACACCAGTTGAATGATGTCCATGGCGTTGTTGTACATGGAGGCAAAGTAGGCCGCCAAAATACTCAGGAGAATCCCCACCACGGTGATGAATTTGCCCATCCAGAGGTAATGGCCGTCGCTTTTGTTGGGGGCAAAATAGGCCTGATAAAGGTCATAGGTGAACACGGTGTTGAACGCCGTCACATTGCCGGCCATGCCGGACATGAAGGAGGCCAGCAGGGCGGTCAGGGCCAACCCGAGCAATCCCGGCGGACAGTATCGTTTCACGAGGGACAGAATCACCCCGTCGTAGTCGTTTTCGGCGATGCCATTGTACAGTCCCTGTTTGATTTGCTGGTCGGACAGCTTGTGGGCCGCATTATCGGCCACCAGCGCCGTGATTTTTTCGGGATAAACCTTGATGGGATGATCTTTGGTGCTGAGCGCGTCCGCCACGGATTTAACGGCGGCGGCGGAATCAGCGGGGCTGGCGTTTTTCACCGCGTCAACACCCCGGGCGTAAATCTCACTGGAAAGAATGGGGGGCGGAATGCGGTAACCCTTTTGCGGAATCGAGGTCAGGGCAACGGCGATCATGCCCGGAACAATGACCAGCAGCGGGAAAAACATCTTCGGCACCGAGGCCACCAGCGGGGTGTTGCGGGCGGCGGTCATGTTTTTGGCCGCCATGGCGCGCTGCACCACCAGGAAATTCGTACACCAGTAACCGAACGACAGGACGAAGCCGAGGCCGAACACCATCGCGAATAAATTCACGCCCATCGGGTTGGCATCGGACCCGCCGAGCAGGGGCTGCCAGGCGCTCGTCCACGCGTTGGTGGCAAAGACTTTGTCATTGAGCGCCAGGGCGGCGGGATGCGTGGCCACCGATTGCAGTGACGTGTTCATGGCATGCCAGCCGCCCACATCCTTCAGCCCCATGTAAACCACCGGGGCGAACCCCAGGACGATCATGAAAAACTGGAGCACCTCGGTGTAAATGGCGGAGGTCAGTCCGCCCTTGAGCACATAAACCAGCACCACGCCGGAACACACCCACAGCGCCACATTGTAATCCCAGCCGAGCAATTGGTTCAACAGCTTGGCCAGCGCGTTCATGGAAATGCCCGAGGCGAAAATGGTCATCACCGCAAAGGCCACCGCGTTCAGCCCGCGCACCCGTCCGTCAAAGCGCATGTTGAGGTATTCCGGCACCGAGCGCGCCTTGGACCCGTAATAAAACGGCATCATGAACACCGCCAGAAAGATCATCGCCGGGATCGCGCCGACCCAGTAAAAGTGCGCCGTGCCGATGCCGTACTTGGCGCCGCTGGCGGCCATGCCGACCAGTTCGAGCGCGCCCAGGTTGGCGGAAATGAACGCCAGCCCGGTCACCCAGGTGGGGATGGAACGGGCCGAGGTCAAGAAGTCCGAGGAGCTCTTCATGTACCGCCCCAGCATCAGCCCAATGCCGACGACAAAGGCGACATAGGCGATCATGATGGCGTAATCAATGAGATTGAGTTGGATTGGCTGCATAAGTGTTGCGAATTAATTAGCGGGTCAGCATTGCGATGTCAAACTGTTTGCTTTTGAATCTTATTTGTGGCTTATTATGGGACGTGCATCGTCCGGGCATGAAGCCCGGGTGCTGGATGAACATTTATGGCCACTGAAATCGCTGAAACCATTGTCACTCAAAAAACCCGTGAATTGTGCCAGGCGCTCATTGACGAACCGGGGCTGCGCGCGGCCCGGGAGAGCATTGACGCCTTCCTGGCGGACAACAAGGCGCAATCGCAGTACGAGCAATTGATGGCCAAAGGCCAGGCGTTGCAGGAAAAACAAAAAAACTCCGAGGCGTTGAAAAGCGAGGAAATCGCTGATTTTGAGAAGGATCGCGACGCCCTGCTGGCGAATCCGGTGGCCCGCAATTTTTTGGACGCCCAGGAGCATCTGCATGAGACGCAGCAGGCGATTCACAAGCAGGTTAACAAGACCCTGGAACTGGGACGCCTCCCCTCGGCGGAAGATCTCGAAGAGGGTTCCTGCGGCCATGGCTGCGGCTGTCATCATTGATTCAGCGCCGGTTTAAATTTGATCATCCCCGGAAGTGGCGGTCACCTCCGGGGATTTTTTCATCGCGCCGCCCGACCGCGGCACTTTGAAAAAAAGGCACTCAACCCCAATATTTCTTGAAATAAAGGCGGGTTGAACTAAGTTACCGGCAGCCACTCATTCATGCCAAAAAAGCAACGACGCGTTCTGCTGGCCCTGGGCTGGTATGATTACCGGCTGCACCAGGGCATTGAAAAATACGCCCGGCAACAGGGCTGGCATTTGTACGCTGATTTCACCCGGGAGAAATTGATTCCCTGGGGCTGGGAGGGGGACGGCATCCTGGCCTGGCTGGGAGCCGGGGATGACCTGGCCGAGTTTGTGAGCAACTGTCGGAAACCCACGGTGGATTTCAGCCTGCGGCGGCCGAACATCCCCAACGCCCGGGTGCTGGAAGATCATGAACACGCGGCCCAATTGGTGGCGGAACACTTTCTCACGCGCGGCTTCACCAACTTCATCTTCTACAGCGACATTGACAACTGGTCCTACGAAGAGCGCGGCCGGGGGTTCGTCCAAGCCGTGAAACAAGCCGGCCACGCCTGCACCTGGCTGCGCTGGTTCCAGTCCCCTGCGTTCACCACCGGCCGCGGGGAGTGGAAGAGCAAGCGCAAGTGGCTGGCCGCCGAGATGAAAAAAGCCCCGAAACCGCTCGCCGTCTTCGCGGCCAATGACCAGCAGGCGCTGGACGTGCTGGAATCCTGCGAAAGCATCGGCGTGGCCGTTCCCGAGGAAGTGGCGGTGGTCGGCGCGGAAAATTATCTGCTTGCGCCCGAGGCCATGCACACCCCGGTTTCCAGCGTGGACACCGATTTGCCCCGCCTGGGTTATTGCGGGGCGAAACTGCTGGATGACCTGATGAACGGCCGGCCCGTCCCCGCGCAGCCGGTGCGCATCCCCGCCGCCGGCGTCATCGCCCGCCGGAGCAGCGACATCCTCGCCATCAAACACCAGGGGGTGGCCAGGAGCCTGCGCTTCATTTGGGAGCATGGGTGCGAACCGATTTGCATCAAGGATTTGGAGAAAGTCTCCGGGATGTCCCGGCGCGGCATGCACAAGGCCTTTTTGGATCATCTCCAGCGCACCCCCGGACAGGAACTGCAACGGGTGAGGATTGCCCATGCCAAAAAACTCCTGTCCGAGAGCGGCCAGAAAATCGAACCGCTGGCCCGGCTGTGCGGCTATCAGAGCATCAACAGCTTCTGTGTGGCGTTCAAGCGCACCACCGGCATGTCGGCCCGACAATATCGGGACAGCCTCCAACACCGGCAGCGACCGGGAGGCAGCCCGCAGCCAAAACGGACCCCCCGCCCCTGAAAACCGCGAGCAACGGTCCCGGACTGCCCCGCCGCCAAACGGTCCGGATCGCTTGAGCTCCCCGCCAGGAGGATTTTAAATGTATCAAAAATTTAACCCAACACGGCTTGACCTTTTGCGCACATAAGATATGATGTGCGACTATTTTAGATAAAATGCTACATATTCGAAACATCGCGATCATCGCCCATGTGGACCATGGCAAGACCACGCTCGTAGACTGCCTGCTCAAACAATCCGGCACTTTCCGCGCCAACCAACACGAAAGCCAGGAGGAACGCCTGATGGATTCCATGGACCTGGAACGGGAGAAGGGCATCACCATCCGGGCCAAAAATGCGGCCTTCAAATACAAGGAATTCAACATCAACATTGTGGACACCCCCGGGCACGCGGATTTTGGCGGCGAGGTGGAACGCATCATGAACATGATTGACGGGGTGCTGCTGGTGGTGGATTCCGCCGAAGGCCCGCAGGCCCAGACCCGTTTCGTGCTTCGCAAGGCCCTGGAAGCCGGGGCCAAACCCATCGTCGTGATCAACAAGATTGACCGCGAGAATGCCAATCCCAAAAAGGTTCTCGACGAGGTCTTTGAACTGTTTGTGTCGCTCAATGCAACCGATGCCCAACTGGATTTCCCCTTTATCTTTTGTTCCGCCAAGGAGGGTTATGCCAAACTCAAGCTGGAGCAGACTTCCACCACCATGGAACCGCTGTTTGAAGCGATTGTAAAGCACATCCCCCCGCCCCGCGCCACAACCGGCGAAGGGTTTCAACTGCTGGTGGCCAATCTGGATTACAGCGATTATCTGGGGCGCATCGCCTTCGGTAAGATTTACGAGGGGAGGGTTAAGCTGGGCGATGCGGCCATTTGCCGCCATGGTCAGGGCAGGATTTCAAAAGGCAAAATCACCGCCATTTTCCAGTTTGAAGGCATGAAGCGCATCGAGGTCCAGGAGGCGGACGCCGGGGACATCGTGGGACTGACCGGGTTTGAGGAGGTTTTCATTGGTGAAACCATCTGCGATTCCGAACTGCGCCCCGCCCTGCCCTATATTCCCATTGACCCGCCCACCATTCAGATGGAATTCGCGGTCAACGACAGCCCGCTGGCGGGCAAGGACGGCAAACTCGTCACCGCCCGTCACATCTGGGACCGGCTCGTTAAAGAAACCCGCACCAATGTCGCCCTGCGCGTGGCCCAAACGTCCGACCCGAAAATCTTTGCCGTCAGCGGCCGCGGCGAAATGCAAATCGCCATTCTGGTCGAACAAATGCGCCGCGAAGGCCACGAGGTCCTCGTCTCCCGTCCGGAAGTGCTCTGGAAAAAAGACCCCAGCGGCAACCCCCTCGAACCCATCGAAAAATTGTACGTGGAGGTGCCCAGCGAAAACCTGGGCAACATCATGGAAAACCTGTCCAGCCGCAAAGCCCAGATCACCAACATGAACCATGTGGGCAATCAGGTCTCCGTCGAGGCCCTGGTGCCCATGCGCGGTCTGATTGGCTTTGAAACCGACCTCGTCAATTCCACCAAGGGCATGGGCGTGATGAGCCATTTGTTTCACGAATACGGCCAGGACTGCGGCGAAATTGCCGCCCGGAAGAACGGCTCGCTCGTCTCCATGGATTCCGGCGAGGCCACCGCCTACGCCCTGAACATGGTTCAGGAACGCGGTCGCCTGATGGTCGAACCCGGGGATCAGGTTTACATCGGCATGATCGTGGGGGAAAACACCCGCGAAAACGATATTCCCGTCAATCCGGTGAAGGAAAAACGCCTGACCAACATGCGTTCCACGGGCGATGGCAAGGGCATTCAATTGAACGCCCCCCTCAAACTCAGCCTCGAACGCGCGCTGGAATACATTGATACGGACGAATACGTGGAAGCCACTCCCAAAAACCTCCGTTTGCGCAAAAAAGTGCTGGATGAAAACCAGCGCAAACGCTCGGAAAAATCCCGGATCATCAAATTCGTGGAGGAATAAAATCGTTTTTTTCAGGGCGGCGTCCCCCCGGACGCCGCTTTTTTTATGCCTGCAACCAGTCAGGACCCCCGGCCCCCTCAGCTTTTCCAGTGCAGGGTTCTGCGCACATATTCCAAACCCACCAGGCACACGTCGTCGTCAAACTCCGAGTTCACGGAAAACGTGCGGACCTCTTCGAGGATGTCGTCAAACAACCGTCCGGCAGGCAGTTGGATGCGGTTCTTGACGTCCAACAGCAGGCGTTGCTGCGAGTAAAGCTCCTCCCGGGGCCCCTGCACCTCGTAGAGACCGTCGGTGAAAAGCATGATGAAATCACCCGGGGCCATGATCACCTCGCTGGTGGTGTAGGGGGGATCGTCAAACAGCCCGAGGGCCGGCTGGCTGTGCCCGCACTCATTCACCATCGGTTCCACGGCCTCCCGGCTCCGGCGCACCAACAGCGGTTTGGGATGGCCGGCGTTGGCAAACCGCACCACCCCCGTTTCACAGCTCGCCACCAGGTAAAAGGCCGTGGTGAGCATCGGGGAACCGGTGTTTTTCAGAATATTGCACAAATCGGAATTCAATTTCCGCAGGAACAACCCCGGATCGCGCGCCAGCGGCTTCAATTCCTCCGCCAGCGCCCGGATCATGGCCGTCACCAGCGCCGCCCGCACCCCATGGCCGGTGACGTCGCAAATAAACACCCCCGCCTCCTCATCTGACAGCGCGGTAATGCTGAAAAAATCGCCGCTCACCGCCTCCGCCGGCTGATAGAGATGGACAAATTGAAAGGCGCTGTCCGCCGCCGGCACGCCGGCCGGAAAGCACGGATACTGTTGCGGCAGCATGGCAATCTGAATCTCCCGCGCAGTGCGGAGGTTTTCCTCCATCACCAGGTTCTTGGCCCGCAATTCCTCGCGGCTGCGGGAAAGTTCCTCCGTGGCCCGGCGGATTTGCTCCTCCGCCCGCCGGCGCTCGCTGATGTCTTCCACCGTGCCCTCGTAATAAATCAAACGGCCCCGGCCATCCCGCACCGCCCGGCAGTTCTCCGCAATCCAAATAATGGTGCCATCCTTGCGGTAAATCCTCGATTCAAACCCGCTCAGCGTGTCGTGCAATTGCATGATCCGCACAAATTCCTCGCGCCGACCGGGCTCGACGTACAACCGGCTGGCGATGTCCTTGACGCTCGCCATCAATTCCATCGGCGTCTCGTAGCCGTAAATGTGCGCCAGCGCCACATTCGCCAGCAAATAATGACCGTCGGGCGTCGTGCGGAAAATCCCCTCGATCAGATGGTCGAACACGCTGTAATAATTTTCCCGCTCGTCAATCAGCGCCGTCCGCTCCTCCTGCCGTTCAATCGCGCACCGCACCGCATGTTCCAGCATGGCCGGGTTGAGTTCCGCCTTCACCAGATAGTCCTGCGCCCCATTGCGCACCACCTGGGCCGGAAATCCCTGGTCATTGGCCGGCCCCAGCACGATCACCGGCACCCGCTCCGCCCGGCTGACCAGCCAGGTCAACTGAAACAGCGACGCCACACTGACCGCCGGCACCTCCATCAGGATCAAATCAAACCGCAGGACCGACAATTTGCCCAGCCCGGCCTCCAGCGTCGGCACCGTGACCAATTCACAGGCACCGTCGCCGATCCGCCGCAGCAACTCCGTCAGGACCCCCGCACACGCCTCGTCCTGGCCGATCAATAGTACTTTCATCAATGCTGATTCCATAAGTTGAACCGGCCCGGGTGAACGGGCCGGTCTCAAAACCCAACCCACTCCAACATACAAGTTTGCCCCGCCGACGCAATAGGCGATTGACTCAATTCAGTTGCCGCAATTCAGCTTTCCTTCGAACCACCGTCAACTTATACTATCATTAGCACGATTATGCCGAGTGTTTACATCAAAACTTACGGGTGTCAAATGAACGAGCGCGACAGCGAGGCCGTGGCCGCCCAACTCGTGGCCCGCGGCTGGTCCCTTGCCCCCTCGGAAGCCACGGCCGACGCCATTCTCCTGAACACCTGCAGCGTGCGCGACTTCGCCGAGCAAAAGGCCGTCGGCAAAATGCAAAATCTGGCCGCCGAAACCCGCCGCGCCCGCCCCGGCGTCGTCCTGGGCTTTCTGGGCTGCATGGCGCAGAGCCGCGGCCGCGAACTGATTGACCGACTGCCCGACGTTGACCTCGTGCTCGGCACCCAGAAATTTCACCACACCGCCGATTATCTGGCCGACCTGCTGGCCGGACGCCGGACCAAGATCGTGGATGTCGCCGATGAATCCGGCAGCGAAGCCGCCATTCGCGAACACCTCCTCAACGGCAATGCCAAAAAATCCGTCAGCGCCTTCGTCAGCATCATGCAGGGCTGCAACCAATATTGCACCTTCTGCATCGTCCCCTACACCCGGGGCGGCGAGCGCAGCCGCACCATCCCGGACATCGTCGCCGAATGCCGGCAACTGGCCGCCGGAGGCGTGCGCGAAATCACCCTGCTCGGCCAGATCGTCACCAGCTACGGCCGGCGCGAACTGCCCGTGCGCGACGGAAAATCCGCCTTCGTCCAGCTTCTCGAAGCCGTCCATGAAATTGACGGCTTGGAGCGCATTCGTTTCACCTCCCCCCACCCCAAAGGCTACGGCGACGATCTGATCGAGGCCTATGGCCGCCTGCCCAAACTCTGTGCCTGGGCCCATCTGCCCCTCCAGAGCGGCAGTGACCGCATCCTGAAATTGATGCACCGCGGCTACACCCGCGAACACTACGCCGGCCTCATCGCCAAACTCCGCCGCGTCCGGCCCGGCATTGGCCTCACCACCGACATCATCGTGGGTTTTCCCGGTGAGACCGAAGATGATTTTGAGCAAACCCTTGCGCTCTGCCGGGAGGTGCGCTTTGACAACGCCTACCTCTTCAAGTATTCCGAACGGCGCGACACCCCGGCGGCCCTGATGCCCGATCAGGTGCCCCAAACCGTCCGCGAAGACCGCAACCAAAGGCTGCTCACCGTCATCAACGACATTGGCCGGGAAAAATACAACGACTACCTCGGTCGCACCGTGCGGATTTTGGTGGAGGGCCCCAGTAAAACCAACCCGGCCCGGCTGACCGGACGCACCTCCTGCAACAAAATCGTGTTGCTTGAAGGCGCCCCCCGCCACCTGGGTCAGGTCTTGGACGTCAAGGTCACCCGCACCGGTTCATTCACCCTGTACGCAGACCCCGCCATCGTCAATCTGTAGCCCGCGCTCCCCTCGGCCTCAGCGCGTCGCCGTTCAAAAACGCCTGGTCAAAGTCAGCGTGATGGTCTGGCCTTGCGCACGGTCCTCCGCCATGAATTCGTAAAGATATCGCAGGGAAACATCCACATCTATCTTTGGAATCACGCCGCCGATTTCCGGTCCGACGGCCGCCACGCGGTTGTAGTTGGCGCTCGCGCCGCTGTCCGCCGTGATTTTCTGCTGATAATAGCCCGCCGCGCCGGCGGACATTTTATTTTCGAAGGTTTTTCCAACGCCCCATTCCATTGTGTAAGCCTGCCCCGGAGTCACATGGGTGTCACGCTGTTCCCCGTTGAATTCATAGCGGTTGAGCGCCGAAACGGCCCAGGTTTTATCCGCATCCACATACCAGGTGCCGCCGGCCGTGAGCATGTCGGCCCAGTATCCCTTCCCCGCCCGCGTCGTCGGCGCGACTGCGGAATCGCCCGTGGGCATCCACACGCCGTCACAAAGCACCAAGTCAAACCGTTGCGGATGCCATGCCAGAATGCCCGACACCAGCAAGTCCCCGACGCCAAAAGTCGTGCTGTCGAACGGGCCGGCCTTCACGCTCTCATCCACCAACGGCAGCAGGGCGTCCGCACCGACATCCGCGCCCAGAAATTTGGCGTTGGAAATCCAGATCACGCGCGGCACGTTGGCATAGGTGAAGACATTGTAGTTGGGCGGCCCATCACTGCGCCCGGAGGCGTCGTTATACCGGTCGGAAGTGTAAAACATATTGTAATCCCGCGCATAGAATCCCGGCGGCGGCACCGAGGCCGCACTCAGACCCTCCGCCCCCGGACAATAGTGGGCGGTGGGCTGGGCTTGGATCACGTTGGCCAGCGCGAGCAGCAGTCCCGCGCTGATGGACAAGGGAAGACCAGTGGCTTTCAATTTCATGATGTGCGTGTTTCGTATCGGTCGTGATGGCAGTCCGGACCGCCGGCAATTTTGGTTTGGAACGCCGCTAAGATGGCGGGACCCTTGAAAATTTGACCCACCTATTTTGTTAAAAAACAGGCTCCGGTTGCCACCGTTTCCCTCGTCACCTCATCACGCCCCGGCCCAAACCGTCGGCCCGCCGGGCTTGGGAAGTCAGTCTGCGTTCTCCCGAAAGCTTCAGAAATCACCGAAAAAACCTTCCCCAAAAGAGTCTTCCAAACCAATCAGCAGGATGCCCGCTTGCTTGTATTGGACCGGAGGCACCAGCAGTTTGGCTTCAGCCAGGGGGTGAATCCACACTTGCCTTCGTAAAGCAAGGGACTGTTCTTGACGCGGGATGTCGGCAACGCCGCCGGACCTTCTGTTGCGGGCAACACACAGGCCCCGTTCACTTTCCCGACCACCACCGGCGTCAGCGACGACCGGTCTTGGTTGACGGGGTTGGCACAGCAAGCCTCCTTTTGGGCCGCCAGCGTCGAACCGGCGGTCAACAAGCGCGACGTCAGCGCGAGGGCAATTAAGGCATTGGTCAACATACTTGTCTCCGGTCCATGGTGCTGGCGGCCTCTTTATTAAAAATCTTTAAAATCCTCTTCCATCGGGATTTCTTCCCGGCTGCGGGCCGTGCCGGCCTTTGGTGATGGGACCGCACCCCGCCCCTTCCGCTGAACCGGGAAGGGCCGCTGGGGGGCGCGCACGGACTGCCGGGTTGCCCGGGTGCGTCCTGGACCCGCTGCGGGTTCGGCTTCTGTGCCCGGGTCGTTGGCCCCGGCAAGCTGGATTAATTCCGCCACCGATTGTCTCAGCGTATCCGCCTGGACATTGAGCTCCTGCGCCGCCGCCGCGCTTTCCTCCGCGCTGGCCGCATTTGACTGCGTCACCTTGTCCATCTGGCCCACCGCCGTGTTGATCTGCGTGATGCCCTGATTCTGCTCGTGCAAAGCTCCGGCCACCTCCGAGACCAGCTCATTCACCCGCCGCGTATCCGTCACGATTTCATGCAGGGTCTCGGCCACCTGCTGGTTGATCCCCACCCCCCGGGCAGTGTTGGCAATGGCCTCCTCAATCATGGCGGCGGTTTCCTTGGCCGCCCGCGCGCTCCGCTGCGCCAGGTTGCGCACCTCATCGGCCACCACGGCAAACCCCATGCCCGCCTCTCCGGCCCGGGCGGCTTCCACGGCGGCGTTGAGCGCCAGAATGTTGGTCTGAAAAGCAATCTCATCAATGGTTTTGATGATTTTGGAGATCTCGCCGGAAGACGTCTGGATGGCCGCCATGGCCGTGTTCATCGTCTGCATGTTCGCCACCCCCTTGTCGGCGGCGACCCGCGCCTGACTCGCCAGTTCGCTGGCCTTCTGCGCGGTCTCAGAGTTGCTTTTGGTGAGGGAGGAAATTTCTTCCAGGGACGCGCCGGTTTCCTCCAGCGAGGCCGCTTGTTCACTCGCGCCCTCCGCCAGCGATTGGCTGGCCATGGACACCTGCTCCGCCGACGACACCGTCTGCGCCGCCCCCTCGTTGAGCAGGCCGATGATGTGCAGCACCGGACGCGTAATGCCCCGGGACAGAAAAAAACTGCCCGCCAGTCCGATCAACCCGATGCCCAGCGCCGTCAAACCGCACCATTTGACCAGGCTGCTCATGGTGGTGTTCACCTGCTGGTTGACGGCCTGGTAATCATCCGCGTACGCGCCCGCACCAATGATCCAGTCCCACGGGGCGTAATAGGTGAACACCGCAAATTTTTGGCGCGGGGCCGCCTCCCCGGGGTTTTGCCAGCCGTAGCTCTCATTCGTCAGGGAACCATCAGACAAGCCCCGCGCCTTGTGTACCATGTCTTGAATCACCAAACCACCGCTGGCATCCCGGGCCTCCCAAATGGATTCGCCATCACGCTTGCCGCCTTGGGAAACCACATACCGGCCTTTGGAATCCAGCACATAGATATAGCCGGTTTTGCCAATCACCCCCCGGCTTAGGCTGTCATGCATTTCCTGGTTGAGACCGGTCAGGCTCATCCCCACATACAGCATGCCCAGAATCCGGGTCTTTCCCGCGTCCCAAATCGGTTCGTAAACGGCGTCATGATATTCGTTCACCACCAGGGCGCGCCCGTGGTAGGCCTCCCCCTTCAGCACCGCTGCCAGCACCGCATTTTCCGAACCGTCCGCGTTTTGCCGGGGAATATAAGTGCCCACCGCCCGGTCGCCACTGGCGGTCACCACGCTGGTGTCCACCCGCAGCATGTCTCCCGCCTCATTCATCCGCTGAAAAATCGTGCAATGGTCGCGCGTCAGATGCCGGACTCGGTCCACAATCGGGGACAATTGATTGGTGTCCGTGTTCTGCCCCAGCCAGACGCCCCCCATCATCCAGCGGGGCAACTGCACGTCCTGACTCTGCTTCGTGACTTGATTCACCGCCTTCCACCCCACCGTATTGGTTTCCAGCGAAAGGGTTCCCGCCTGCGCCATGACTTCACGCGCAATGACCAGATCGTGGGCCAGTCGGCTTTGATTCCGCGCTTCGTTCCCCGCGCATTCAAAGTAAATGGTCTGGACCACCTTGCCGACGTCCTCATGGGCCTGGTCCATGACCAGCAGTTGCATCTGCCCGGCCAACCGGCCGCGCTGCACCAGGACCGTCCCCAGAAAAATCGTGGCGGATAAAATGACCAGCCCCAGACAGGTCAGGGTGATTTTGGTGCCAATCTTCATATTGCTTGAAAATGCCGGACCGTCCTGAAGCCGTTCCTATCCCAGCCCCAAACCGAATCCGCTGTCTGCGCGAGGACGCTGCAACCGAAACTCGGGACGATTTTCGTGCAATGCATCAATTCCCTATCGGCGGAAAATGATTTTCCTAAAGGACGCATCGGAAACAATCACTCATCCCTCCTGAAACCTCAAAAACCCTTAAGATCGCCGGCCATCGCCGCAGCGGCGCGGGCCTGACCATTCGTTGGCTGCGGGGCGGGCGCTGGGTTGGCCGTCCGGACCCTGCGGAGCCCTCCGCCACGCGGGGCGTCGTCCGGCGTCTCTGTCTCCACCGGCTGGTGGCCCCCGATCAGTTGCAAAATCTCCCCCACCGTTTCCTTCATGGTTGCCGCCTGGGAGTTGAGTTCCTGTGCCTCCCCCGAACTCTGCTCCGCGCTCGCCGCGTTCGCCTGCGTCACCCTGTCCATCTGGCCCACCGCCGCATTGATCTGGGTGATTCCCTGGCTTTGTTCGCGTGAGGCACCGGCCACCTCCGCCGCCAGTTCATCCATCCGCCGGGCCTCGGTCACAATCTCATTCAACGCCGCCGCCACCTTCTGGTTGATCTCCACCCCTTGCGCCGTCCGGGCAATCGCCCCTTCAATCTTCGCCGCCGTCTCCTTCGCCGCCTGGGCGCTCCGCTGCGCCAGATTCCGCACCTCATCCGCCACCACCGCAAATCCCATCCCCGCCTCCCCCGCCCGCGCCGCCTCCACCGCCGCGTTCAGCGCCAGGATGTTCGTCTGAAAAGCGATTTCATCAATTGTCTTGATGATCTTCGCAATGTCCCCGCTCGACACTTTCAGCGCTTCCATCGCCGCGCTCATCGCCTGCATGTCCCCCACCCCTTTCTCGGCGGCCGCCCGCGCTTGTTTGGCCGCTTCACTCGCGCTGTGTGCATGCTCCCCGTTCAGTTTTGTCAT
>CAZUBG010000101.1:0-18721 GCA_964618545.1 uncultured Bifidobacteriaceae bacterium
ATGACTGTCAGGCAAAATCTGTGCCCCGGCGCGTTACTAGGTAACGAAAATGACCCGTGTTTTTTTTTCTTTCCGGTCAAGGTTGCCCTGGTCGCGGCCCGGGCCTTTCGCGCCACCGGCCGCAAGGAACTGCCCGAACCGGCGGACGGCGCCTGTCCCCTGTTGAAGCGCGAGACCGGCCGCTGTCTGATTTACACCGCCCGCCCGTTTGGCTGTCGCACGCACTTTTGTGAGGCCGCCGGCGGGCCCTGGCCGCGCCCATTGGTGCTGGATTTGATCCGCCGCTTGGAGAGCGTGGACCAGCAATTGGGCGGGGACGGTCCGCGCAAGATCGAAGCGGCCCTGCGTTCGGAGCTGTCGGTCCAATCCGGCCGGGTTTGGCCGGTGGCCGGGCGGGCGCGGCTCGGTTGCGGCGCAGGGCCCGCCGGGCATGGACCTGGTGGTTTTGCTGGGCCTGGGCGCTGACACGCTTTTGCCTGCTCCCATCCGTGCCCACACCTGAAATCCGTGGTAAAAATGCCCCGTCTTTCCCGCCTTGCCTTCCCCGTGCTGCGGGAGCCGCCGCCCGGCGCAAATTTCCTCAAAATAACCTGTCCCTTTTTCGCCGCCGTGTAAATGTATAAGTCAGATGATGACCGACGACATGTCGTTGCTGCGGGAATATGCCCGGCACAATTCCGAGGAGGCGTTTGCCACGCTCGTCGCCCGGTATGTCAATCTGGTTTATTCCGTCGCCCGGCGGCAGGTGCGCGACCCGCATCTGGCGGAGGAAATCACCCAGGCCGTGTTCATCATTCTGGCGCGCAAGGCCGGTTCGCTGGGCGACCCGGTCATCCTGCCCGGCTGGCTGTGCCGCACCGCGCGCTACGCCAGCGCCAACGCGCTGACCCTCCAGCGGCGGCGGCAACAACGCGAACAGGAGGCGCACATGCAATCCAGCTTGAACGAACCCGAATCCGAGGACTGGACGCAGATGGCCCCCTTGCTGGACGGCGCGCTGGAGCAACTGGGCGGGAAAGATCACGACGCCGTCGTGCTGCGTTTTTTTGAAGGCCGCAGTTTGAATGAAGTGGGCCTGGCTTTGGGGGCCAGCGAGGAAGCCGCCAAAAAGCGCGTCGCGCGCGCGCTGGATAAATTGCGCAAATACTTTTTTAAACGGGGCGTGACTTCGACCGTGGCCGGTCTGACCGGAACCCTTTCCGCCCATGCGGTGCAAACCGCGCCCGTGACGCTGGCCAAGGCGGTGACCGCCGTGGCCCTGGCCCGGGGCGCGACCGCCTCCCTTTCCACCTTAACCCTCATTAAAGGAGCATTGAAAATCATGGCCTGGACCAAAGCAAAAACCGCCATCGTGGTCAGCGCGTGCGTCTTGCTGACGGCGGGAACCACCACCCTCACCCTCTACGACCTGGGCAAGCCCATGCGGAACGTTCAATCCGAATGGTCCGCCATCCTTGGCAACGAAGGGCAATGGAGCTGGTCCGGGGGCAAAGTCGAGGCGCACACCGTTGACGGGGACAGCATCTTTGCCTCCCGCAAGAAGTACGGCGACGTCACCTTTTCGGCGGCCGTCAGCAGTTCCAACGGGGAGGCCAGCCTGGCCTTCCGTATGCAGGACGGCAACAACGGCTATCTGGCGGTCTTCGCGCCGTCCGGCACGGTCCCGAACCACGACGGCTTCGTCCGGCTCGTGAAACACGTTTCCGGGAACGAAGTCAGACTTGCCGCTTACCAGGGCAAACGACTGGCCGCGACCGGCAAGTCGGCCCGGCTCAAGGTGGTGGCCCGGGGGTCCTCGATTCAGGTTTTTTTGAACGGCGAAAACATTCTAAGGGCCCACGACGCCACCTTTGCCGATGGTTACCTTGGTTTTCGAGTGTACGGTTGGGGGGATTATCCCTGTGATTCGACGTTTTCCAGCGTAAGTTTCCACTAAGAAACGGGTCACCCATTAATGGGATTGTCACGCTGACCAGGCTCCGGCCGGCATTTCGCGGCGAAAATGTCCTGGTCTTTCCCGGCCGGAACAATCGCTTCAGTCACGCTTTTTTTTCTGCTTCTCCGGAATGTCCGACCGCACCCAGAGAAACCCCAGGCATTTGTGATTATAATTGTACGCTTTGCCAACCATCGGCCCGCTGGAGTAAAAGTGTTCCCGTGACTTCGTGTCGTACGCCAGCAGGGCGAACTTGGCAATGGAATCTTGTTTGCCCGTCTTGTAGAGGGCCAGCTCGGGAATTGTCAGCGTCCCCGCCAGGGGGATGGGCAGGCCGAGGTTCGGAACGCCAATCAGCGAGGATCTGTAATCAACCGAGAAACCGCCGCTCCGGGCCTCCACAATGATGTCGCTGGCGGCGGCATTGGACGTCAGCAGCGCGCCGGCCTGGCTGAACGTGTCACGAATGGCGCCCAGGACGTACTTGGAGTCATAACTGTCGAAATAAGTTCCGTCCACATAAACCTTTTTCCCCCGGAACAGATCCAGGTTCACGGTGCGGAGCGCCTGATCGGCCGCCGTGCTCAGCAGCAATTGCTCGGTCACCGTGCGGGGCGGGTTGGTCATCGTGAAATCGGAGCAGCCGGTGGCCAGCAACGCCGCCAGCCAGCCGCCCAATAACCCGGAAAAACGAACAATGCCCCACACCCGGACCTCGCCGGGACGGCCTTGAGGGGTTCCCGCCGCCGCCGCGCCCGGCCCCGCTTTGGCCGGACCCGGCCGGCCGCCCCGCCCCGCGCTCCAATCCGCAAGGCGGCGGTTTTCCAACACAACCGGACCGTGTTCGCTGGCGGCCTGTGTTTTCATGTTGTTTCCAGCCACCAAACGCACCCCATTTCGCCCGGTGGCATTTACCACAACCTCAAGCTTTTTACATGCCAAACCGGACTGGGTTTCGCGCCCCAATCCTCGGGAGTTTTCGGGGTGCAAACCACACCGCAGCCTCCTGGGCCATTGCAAGCCCCATGAAATCAGGCATTTTGCAAGATTGACCCGCCCGCCTTGCTTTCCCTGTTTGCCTTGGGTTGCGGTCCGGCCCCCTGTTTCCCCCTACCCCTTTGGCCGACAACCGGTTAACCCCGGTTGAAGATTTTTCAACTATTCAGGGGGATGCTCTGCGGATGTCTCACCCCCCCGTGCCATCCTGTTGGTGTGAAGATGATGAGATCTTTATCGGCGGACGGTGGGCTCCTGAAAGCGGGGCTGCCGGGAGGGTCACGCGGATTAACCTCCGTTCCCACGGTGACCTGCGCCGCGCCCTTGCGGGCATCCCGTTTCCGCTTTCCCGCCTTGGCGCTTTCCGCTTTTCGCATTTCCGTTCCTCCGCTCCCTCCACGGGTCCAAAACGGAAAAAACCCGGTCAACACGATAAGAACCGGATAATTTTTCCCCGGCGGGAATTTGTGCCCGCCGGCTCGTTGCCAGATTTGGCAAAGATTTGCAGTCTGGCCGCTTCCGGCTCCGGCTCACGCCGTCGCCAAATTATCATCCAGCACTTTCGAGCGGTCGGGATTCCCGGCCGCTTCGGCCGGGGCCGTGTCATCCAGAATCCGGATGGGTTCGTAGAAGGTGTTGCGCTGCACCGGGGTGCGTCCCGCTTCGCGGATGGCCTTCACCATGGCCGCCTCGGTTTGCAACTGCGGCGTGGTTGCCCCGGCCATGTGGAAGATGTACTCCTCGATGATCGTGCCGTGGAGATCGTCCGCGCCATAACTCAGCGCCACCTGCGCCAGTTTGAGCCCCAGCCCCACCCAATAGGCGGTGAGGTGATCGAAGTTGTCCAGGTAAATGCGGCTGATGGCGATGGTCCGCAGCGAATCAAACCCCGTCGGCGGCGTCTGCACCGGAATGTCGTTGTTCTCCGGATGATAAGCCAGGGGGATGAAGCCGGTGAACCCGTGGGTTTCATCCTGCAATTCGCGCAACTGCCGCAAATGATCCACCCGGTCCGCCGGCGTTTCCACATGGCCGAAGAGCATGGTACAGGTGCTGCGTCCGCCCAACCGGTGCCAGATGCGGTGGACCTCCAGATATTCGGCGGCGGATTCCTTGCCCTTGGCGATGGCGGAGCGGACCTCCTTGCGAAAGATTTCCGCGCCCCCGCCGGTGAGCGAGTCCAGCCCGGCGCCCTTCAGTTCCACCAGGGTTTGCCCGACGGATTTTTTGGCGAGCCACGCCAGGTGCAATATTTCGATGGCCGTGAAACACTTCAATTGCAGCCGGGCATCCAGCGTCTTGAGCGCCCGGAGCATGTCCGTGTAATAACTGAACGGCAGCGAGGGGTGCAGCCCGCCGACAATGTGCAGTTCCGTGATGCCCAGTGCCAGGGCTTCGCGGGCCTTCTCCACGATTTGCGGCACGGTGAGTTCAAAACCGTCCGCATCGCGTTTCTTGCGGGCGAAGGAGCAAAACTGGCAGGAAAGGATGCAGTAATTGGAGTAGTTGATGTAGCGGTTGACAATGTAGCTGGCGCGGTTGCCGTTCTTTTTTTGGCGGGCCAGATCGGCGATGGCCCCGAGGGCGTTCAGGTCGCGGGATTCAAACAGCCGGAGGGCGGCCGCATCGGAAATGCGTTCGCCCGCCGCGACCTGTTCGTAGATGTCGCGCAACCCGCTGCGGTGGACAAAAAAATTCACCCCCTACCTCTAGCACAGCCGGGAGAATTGGGAAAGCGGGTTTTATCTCAGTTGGAAACCGCCCCGGAAGATCACTTCCGCCGCCGTGACGATGAAGAATACGGCGCTGACGACGGCGTTCAGGCGGAAGAAGGCGAGGTTGATCCAGTTCAAACTGCGGCGGCGGGCGATCCAGTGTTCCATCACCAGGCAGGCCACGATGATCAGCCAGCCCACCGTATAGGCGAGGTGAAACCGGCACAACACGCCGAACACGAACAGCACCCCGCACATCAGCATGTGTGCCAGAAACGCCGCCTGCAGGGCGTTCTTCGGCCCCCACGCCACCACCAGCGAATGCAGGCCGTGGGTCTTGTCGAACTCGTAATCCTGCAGGGCGTAGATGATGTCAAAGCCGATGAGCCACAAAACCACCGCCACGGACAGCGCCGCCATCTGGGCGATTTCCGTTCCCGAAACATCAGTCCCCTTCACCGCCAGCCACGCGCCCACCGGCGCAATGGCCAGCGCCAGCCCGAGGAACACATGTGTGTAATCCGTGAACCGTTTGGTGAGGGAATAAAAGCAAATCACCGCCAGGGCCACCGGCGAGAGGTAAAAGCACAGGGGATTGAGACCGTAACTGGCCGCCACCAAACCGGCGGCGGACCCCGCGCAAAACCCCATCGCCCCGGGCAGGGAAATCTTCCGGGCGGGCAGATGCCGGTTGGCCGTGCGCGGATTCAGCGCATCGAATTTGCGGTCCACAATCCGGTTGAAGGCCATGGCGCAGGCGCGGGCGCAGACCATGGCGGCCAGGATGAGGCCGAACGTTTTCCAGCCCGGCCAGCCGCGATGGTCCCGCGCCGCCACGCACATGGCCGCCAGGGCAAACGGCAGCGCAAACACCGTGTGCGAAAACCGGACAAACGAACCCCACTTTTTGACGGTGGAAAGCATATTACTTCAGATTCAAGCGCCGCTCCGCAACTTCGCTGCAACTGCGGGCCGGTTCAGCGTCCCAGTGTGCGGACGGATGGTCGTCCGGGCCAGCAATAATTCGGCGTTGGCTGACTTAAGCCGGTCACAGACCGGTGCTCCATCTGACCTCGCCGACCCGCTCATTCCCGCTCCTCCGACCAGCGCGGCACCAGGGACTGTTTGATTCCCAGATGATCCAGCACGCGCGCCACCACCGTGTCCGCCACTTCCACGACCGTTTTGGGTCCGGCGTAAAAACTGGGGTTGGCGGGAATCAGCGTGGCCCCGGCCAGCAGGAGCAGTTCAAAGTTCTTGACGTGAATCAGGCTCAGCGGGGTTTCACGCGGGACGAGGATCAGTTTGCGCCCCTCCTTGAGCACCACATCCGCCGCCCGCAGCAGCACATCCTCGCTGTAACCGTGGGCGATCCGCCCCAGCGTGCCCATGGTGCAGGGGATGATCACCATGGCGTCCGGCGGGTTCGAGCCGCTGGCGAAGGGCGCATTCATGCTTTTCAGGCCGTGGGGTTTCACCCCTTCCGGCAGACGCAGGCCGCCGGGCAGCTCTTCGGCAATCACCTGCTGGGCGTAATTGCTCAGCACCACATGGATTTCATGCTGGCGCGGGTCGAGATTATCCAGCAGGCGCTGGGCATACAGCGCTCCGCTGGCTCCGGTGATGGCAACGAGAATTTTCAAAACATGCGAATGGTCGCGGCCGCAGTATGGCGCATTCCCCCGGCGCAAACAAGTCGGTGCCAAAACATCTTGAGTCCGTTTTCAGGTTCCGCACAATGTCGGGGTGTTCAGACCTGTAAGCATCATCCTGGCCTGCCTGGCCCTGGGCCTGGCCGGTTGTGTCACCACGCCCCCGGAAAGCGGCCCCGCGCCCGGCGTTCCCCCCGGCGTCCCAACCACGTGGACGGCCACGACTGCCACCAACGTCGTCGCCAAGCCGGTCAAGCCCGTCAAGCCGGTGGCCCCCAAATACCAGTTGCCGCCCTCCACCAACGTCAACCGCCCGACCATCCAGTTTAACCCGCCGCCGGTGACCGTCGTCAAACCCGCGCCGCCGGCCCCGGTGACCACCTGGTCCTCGCTGTCCCGCTGGGCGGCCGAGCATCAGATTGGCAAACCCCACCGGCTCACCACCTCGCCGGTGGTGAGCTATGCCGTCGGCTCCAGCCAGGGCGTTCTGGTCCTGACCATCGGCAGCCGGGAGGCCACTTGGAACGGCATCGTGGTCCACCTGGGTTTTGCCCCCGAAATGGTTGACGACCAGGTGTTTGTCCACGGCTTGGATCTGGCGAAGAACTTCGAGCCGCTGTTGGGCGATCCGCCCTCCCTGCCGCAATCCAACCGCCTCATCGTGCTGGATCCCGGCCATGGCGGGCGTGAACCCGGCACCATCAGCGTGCTGGACGGCCAGCCGGAAAAAACGTTCACGCTGGATTGGGCGCGGCGGCTGGCGCCATTGCTGGAAGCCAGGGGCTGGCGCGTGATCCTGACCCGCACCAACGACACCGAGATGGCGGTGACCAACCGCGCCAATTTTGCCGTGGCCCGCCATGCGGATCTGTTCATCAGCCTGCATTTCAACTCGTCGGCCCCGGAGCACAAACAATCCGGGCTGGAAACCTATTGTCTCACCCCCGCGGGCATGCCCTCCACCCTCACCCGCGGGTACCCGGATCTCTGGTATCAAACCTACCCCGTCAATGCGTTCGACGCGAAAAGCCTGCTGCTGGCGGTGCGGCTGCACAACTCCATCCTGCGCGCCACGGGGGAGGAGGATCGCGGGGTCTGTCGCGCCCGGTTCATGGGCGTTTTGCGGGGCCAGCACTGTCCCGCCGTGCTGATTGAAGGCGGTTATCTGTCCAATCCCAGTGAAGCCCGGTTGATTGAAACCGCGGCCTACCGTCAGAAACTGGCCGTGGCCGTGGCCGCCGCTCTCCCCTGATTATGAACCCGCGCAAACACATTCTGGTCACGGGCGGGGCGGGCTTCATCGGGTCGCACCTCGTGGAACGCCTTTTGGCGGCGGGCCAACGGGTGGTGGTCATTGACGATCTTTCCACCGGCAGCCGCGACAACCTGCGGGACTGCGCCGGAAATCCCGGTTTGGAGTTCATTCAATCGAAAATCTGCGACTGCGACCGGCTGCCGCAACTGGCGGCGGAGGCCGGGTTTATTTATCACCTGGCCGCCACCGTGGGGGTGGAGCTGGTGGTCAAATCCGCGCTCCATGTTTTGGAATCCAGCTTTCATGAGACGCAGATTTTGTTGCGGGCGGCGGCGCGGCAACCAACGCCGCTGTTGCTCACCTCCACCTCGGAAGTGTACGGCAAAAGCAGCAAGCCGACCTTCAGCGAGGAGGACGACCTGCTTATCGGGCCGCCCGGCCAGTCGCGCTGGAGCTATGCCTGTTCCAAGCTCACCGACGAATTCCTCGCGCTGGCGTATGCCCGCGAACGGGGGCTGCCCGTCGTCATTGCCCGGCTGTTCAACACCGTGGGGCCGCGGCAAACCGGGCGCTATGGCATGGTGCTGCCCCGGTTCATCGCGTCCGCCCGGGCCGGCGAGCCCCTGCGCGTCTATGGCGACGGCGCGCAAACCCGCTGTTTCTGCCTGGTGGCCGACGTGGTGGAGGCGCTGGTGCGGCTCCAGAATAATCCCGCCGCGCGCGGCGAAATCTTCAACATCGGCGGCACGGAGGAAATTTCCATGCTCGACCTGGCGCGGTTGGTGGTGACCACGCTGGGGTCAAACTCGCCCATTGAACTCGTCCCGTACGATCAGGCTTACGCGCCGGGATTTGACGACATGCGCCGCCGCAAACCGCTGGTGGAAAAACTCGCCCGGGTGACCGGCTTTCATCCGCAGACGACGCTGCGGGAGATCATCAGAATCACAGCGGGGTGAAAATTCCTCAAAGCCAAGCTCGCGCTTTGAACTCCTGAGCCGGCATGCCTTTACAAATCGGGACAGGCTTCCAGCCTGTCTCATCCGGCACTGCCAGGCTGGAACCCCGTCCCACTCTTGGAAGCCTTGACCGGACAGTGCAAGCCGCCCAAAACCTGCCTTTTTTTCGAGGTTCATGGAGAGGGGAACAGTCCGGCCGGGTTTTTTGAAAAATTTCCGTGTCTTCATTGTGCCCCGAGCCTGCCTTTTATCAGCCCCGTTTCGACACCCGCAGCCCCAGCCGCTCCGCCGTTTGCGCAAACGACAGCACGCCGTTTTCCGCCGTCACGCCCTGATAAGGATCATTGTTGATGAGCAGGTTGCCATCCAAATCCAGAAAGTCCGCCAGCTCGGCCAGGTGCGCGGCGGCGCTGATTAGCACGCTGCTTTCAATCATGCAGCCGATCATCGTTTGCAAGCCCGCCCGGCGCGCCGTCAGCAGGGCGTCATACGCCGCGCCCGCGCCGCCGGCCTTGACCAGCTTCACATTCACGCCGTGAAAACATTCCGCGCACCGCGCCACATCGCGCGCGGTGTGATACGATTCATCGGCCAGCAAGGGCAGGGGCGAACGTGCCTTCAGCCAGATCAAATCGCCGGCCGGGGTGTTCCTCGGCATGGGTTGCTCGACAAACTGAATGTGCCCGTCGCGGGCCAGCCATTCCAGGCGTTCCAGCGCCTGTTCGCGCGTGGTCCAGCCCTCGTTGGCGTCCACGCGCACCGGCTTGACCGGCGCGACTTCGCGCAGGGCGGCCAGACTGGCCTCTTCCTGGGCGTCGCCCACCTTGAGTTTGAGCACCGGGTAGGCCGCCGCCGCCGCCACCTTGGCCCGGATGATTTCCGGAGTGTCAATCCCGATGCTGAACGACGTGATGTGTTGCCGCTCGCGAAAGCCCAGCCCGAGAAAATCGCCCAGGGGCTTTCCCGCGCGGCGGGCGGCGCCATCCAGCAACGCCACGTTAAACGCGCATTTGGCCGCCATTTCACCCGGCGCGAGGCCGTCCAGATAGGCCATGCTGCCAACCACATCGTCGAAGTTAAGGCGGCGGGCCTCCACCTTGACGCAAAAATCTAGCACGCCGATGGCGGACTCCGCATAGGTGCGGGAAGGCGACGCTTCGCCGATCCCCGTCACGCCGTCGTCATCCGTCAGTTCCACCAGCACGACCCGCTGCGTCTGGGAGCCGTCATCCTTGAGGCTGGCGATGGACCACCGGTGCGTCAGCCGCAAATCGTAACTCCAAAAATTCAACTTCATTTCACATTAAAGGATGAGCCGCCGCCCGTTGACAACCCTTTTCGGGCAAACAAAACAACCACGAAAACTTGCCAGAACGCCCGCCAGAGCCGATATTTTGACCGCATGAGTATTGCCGTTGAAAAAATGGCCGAAGTGCTGGCCTTGCCGGAGCCGGACCGGGCGTTCCTCGCCCGCCAGCTCATTGCCAGCCTGGACGACACCGTGGATGCTGCGGCGGAAACACAATGGCACGAGGTCATTGACCGACGCACCCGCGAGATTGAGGCTGGCAAGGTCAATTGCCGCCCGGTGGAGCAGGTCGTTCAGGACATTCGTCACAAGCTCCATGCGCGTCGTCAGCCATCCTGAAACGGATGAGGAACTGGAAGCGGCCGCACTCTGGTATGAGGAACGGCAACCGGAGTTGGGCGACGACTCCCTTGACCAGTTTGAACGCACGTTGCGGCGCATCGTGGCCGAACCGGAACGCTGGCGCAAAATCCGGGGAGCTGATCGCAAGCTCAACTTCCATCGTTTTCCCTGCGCCATCGTTTATGGCAGGGGTGCCGGCACGCTCTGCATCAAAGCCGTGATGCACTTGTACCGCCGGCCGTTTTATTGGAAAGACCGCACCTGAACCGTTCCCTATTTGCTGCCCGGTTTGGTCGCCGGAAGCGCCGCCAGGTCCGCCGGAAGCTGATCCGGCTCGAACGCCTCCACCGCCAGCGCCAGCAGACTCACGAACGGCACCCCGAATGCCACCGCGCCATTCGACCGGTCCACCATCGCCGCCACGCCAACGACGGACCCGCCGTGCTGACGCACGATGGCCAGCGTTTCCTGCACCCGCCCGCCCTTGGTCACCACATCCTCCACCACCAGGATTTTTTCGCCCGGCGCCATTTTAAAACCCCGCCGCAGCACCAGCGCGCCCGCCTCCTTTTCCACAAAAATAAACCGCACCCCCAATTGCCGCGCCACTTCCTGGCCGATCACCAGCCCGCCCATGGCCGGAGCCACCACGGTCACCGCCCCCAGCGGCTTCACCCGCGCCGCCAGCGCCGCCCCCAGGCGCTCCACCACCGGCATTTGCTGGAGGGCCAGCGCGCATTGAAAAAACTGCCGGCTGTGCAAGCCGCTGCGCAGAATGAAATGCCCTTCGAGCAGCGCGCCCGAAGCCCGGAATACCTGGAGAACATCGTCTTGATTCATGTCACGACAAGTTAAGACGACCGCCCCCGAACGCAAAGCCCAAAGATGCCGGATGACCCCTTGAATTTAAGCGGCCCGGCATGAAACTCCGGGTCAGGCTGGGTCAATTGGGGAGTCAGGAATTCCGTTTTTGGAATTTTCCAACGGGTGTTTGGCGATTCTTTCCGTGTTTTACCGTTCCGGGGCCTTTCAGACCCAATCGAACCGCACCGCTCATGCCTCCCAACAAAATCAATATCGCACGTTGTTGCAGTTTTGTCAAGGAAACAACTCGTCTGAAGCGCGGAAACGGTGTGAGACAAATGTCTTCATCCGCCCCGAAGGGGCAAAACAGGATAGCCCAGGGCAGAACGATGCGACGCCCTGGGGATAACGTCCCCAATGGACCCCACGCCCTGAAAGGGCGGCACCATGAGACCGATGACCTGAAGACAGGGGGAAGAATTTTGTCTTGCGTCCGGGCGAGACGTGACAACCTCCAACCGGCAGGGCGGTCGCTGCTGCGCCGCCCTGATATTGTCGCTGCCGTCCCAAGCCCGGCGGAGGGTTGGTTTCATCCCTCACAATTCATCCTTTTCACCCGGAGAACGGCTTCAAGCCTAACGCGTTGGCACATTTATAGAACCGCCATCCAAAAACCAACCCAAGCATGATCTTTCAGCGCTGCGTTTTTTGAATGGCAACTTTCTGCTTTCGCAATTTAAGCTTTTGCCAACCCCGCCCCGGCACGGATCGCCGTCAGAAGGCAATAGGACAATCCCATTAACTGCCCCCTTCACGAGGTAAACCTCACCAACTTTGGGTGTCATCGAGTTCGCTCCAGATTTTGTTCCGCCGTTGAACGTCCACCAGTCCGTCGTCACCCGAAGCTCTCAAACTGACGGGTACCTTGCCGGTGCGGGCGATTTCAGCGACGAACACCCGGAACATTTCGGCAGTGGAAGTGCCGAGCGATTTGGTCACGGCATTCGCCTTGGTCAGCACAGGTTCTTCAACCCGGCAGCGAAAAAGCACAGTCATGTTCCAACTGTGCCACGCCCCGGCCATTCGTCAAGCCGCTTTCGGCGTCGTTTTTTTCAGGCCCAATCAGAACAAAAACGCGCGGCCTTGGGTTGCCCGCCCTCCGTTTCCGTGGTGATTCCCGCCCCGCATTAAGCCGATTTGCTTTCCTCCGGCCCGCTCTGAGTCCCCTGGGCCTCCTCCACCAGGGCGCGAATGCGTTGCGCGTCCCCTTTGGAGTGCCCGTGACTGGCCAGCGGATCCGAGCCGCCACTGGATTCAATCAGGATGTCCGACCAGAGAAAGCCTGTTTTGACGTGGACGGAGGCCACCTTGTTGATGCTGATGCTGATCAAATCCTTGTGAAGCCACGAACGTTTGTGGCGGATGACCGCCCGGTTGGTCACCTCGATCACGGTTGGAAAGAGATGATTGCCCCGGGTCCACCGGCTCGCGCGAAAAAATTCAGAATCCATGCCCCCACTGTCGTTCAGCAACGTGGTTTAAGCAACCCGTATCCCCACCTCCTTGATACGGTTCATCCCGAAGCTGTTGGCTTTCCGGCCGCAGCCCAGTTTGGAGTGCGGCGACAAGTCCTGCACCTGATGAATATTTCGTGGTTTTCAAATCCGACGGTGTGGACGAGGCGCTTTTTTCGTACCGCAGACTTCCAAGTCTGCCGTATCGCGGGTTTCCCAACCCGCAGACCGTTCTCCAATCTGGCGCGCCCGACCCGCGGACACCCGCGCCGATTGGGAAATTGCCGATCCAGCCGGTTGGGAAACCTGCGGTACGTCCACACTGGAGGCCGATCAGGGGCAGGACAAGTCGCCGCTTTTGGACGAGACGACACGTCGTCGAGTTTGCAAGCACGTATCTGTCCGCTTTCACCAACAACTTCGGGATGGACGGCCTTTGTTAACTTCGTTTGCTTTTGTTAAAGAAGTCCCTTTTGATTCGTGTCATTTGTGGGAAGAGCACCTTCCTCCCCATCTGTGGCTGCATAATCAAATCTAAACCTCAAGATTGCACCCAATGTAAACCGCCGCCCAAATTTGACCAACCCTCAAAGCCGTGTTATCTGAATAAAGCGCGGAGCTTCGGCTCCCAGCGGCGGAGCAGGGGAGGTTTGAGATGTCTCATTGAACCCCACCCGGTGGCCCTGGCCACCGGCCCTCCGGCAGTTCTTTGACACATTCCGTCGCCACACGGCGGATTTAGGAGGCGATGGGGTGGGGACGGCGGTTATATCCCCGGTAGGGCGGTGCTGCTGCGCCGCCCATTATTTGTCTTTCCCCCCGGCCGGCTCCCATGGTCCAGTTGGCTGCGTTTTGGAACCTTGACCCGCGCACAGAAGCAAGCGCGGCTCTGTGAACCGCAGCATGTGGAATTCAGATAAAATCCTGGAACCGGCTTTTGCCCTCTTCCGACTCAATCCAACCCAATCCGACCTTTCACGTCAGCGCGAAGCCCCCCGGTGAGTCTCCAAGCCAATATCGCAAAACACTCTCCCCCTGTAGGCCGGGTCCCCCGACCCGGCGTCGGAAGTAACGGCATCAGGTCACGCCACTCCCTTGGGGTTTGTGATTTGGAGTTTCCTTGAACTTTGAACTTTGAATTTTGGAATGTGGAATTTTCCCCCATCCGTTCATGCGAAACCGAAGCCAAAACAGAAGAACTCCACAAAACACGAAAAAGAACGGTTAAAAAAATAAAATCTCACCCCCCCCCAACTGTCTCTTTTTGAACAGCAACACAAACCAAGTCCCTTCAGTCCAGGTAAATCCAACCTAATCCGACCTTTCAACGCGCCCAGCGATGACTTTGGCATTGCAAATACATTGCAACCTCCGGCGGCCTCATTCTTGAAACTGAAGATCGCAGAGTTTCTTATACACCCCGCCGCGCTGGAACAATTCATCATGCGTGCCCGTCTCCACAATCCGCCCCCGGTCCAGCACCACAATGACATCCGCATTTCTGATCGTCGAGAGCCGGTGTGCGATGCAAATGGTCGTCCGCCCCTTCATCAATTCATCCAGCGCCGTCTGCACCGCCCGTTCAGATTCAGTGTCCAGCGCGCTGGTGGCTTCATCCAAAATCAGGATGGGCACATTCTTCAGGACCGCCCGGGCGATGGCCAGCCGCTGGCGCTGGCCGCCGGACAGCGTCACCCCTTTTTCCCCGATCACCGTGTCAAACCCCTGCGGCTTGTCCATGATGAACTCGTACGCATGGGCATGTCTGGCCGCCGCGATGATCTCCTCCGTCGAGGCCCCCAGCCGCCCCAGTTCAATGTTCCGCCGGATCGTGTCGTTGAACAGAATGTTCTCCTGGGCCACCACGGCAATGTGATTGCGCAGGTCCCGCGTGGACACCTCGCGCAGATCCACCCCGCCAATGCGGATGCCCCCGCGCGTGGGGTCGTAAAACCGCAGCAACAGGTTGGCCAGCGTCGTTTTGCCCGAACCACTCGCCCCCACCAGCCCGACCAACTGGCCCGGCTTGACCGTCAGATTGATGTTGCGCAACACCGGCTTGTCGCCGTAATTGAAGTCCAGGTTCGTGAATTCGATGGCCTCGTTGGAACTGTGCAGCATTTTCGGCTCGGCCGGTTCGGTCACGGAATTTTGGGCCGCCAGCAGTTCAAACACGCGTTCGCTGGCCGCGCGGGCCTGTTCCATTTGGTTGTGCAGCCGGGTGAGCGATTTGATGGGCGGGTAAATCAGCACCATGGTGAGGACGAAGGCCGTGAAATCCGCCATGTCCGGCCGCTGATCGGCCGGCAAATGGACAATATACAAGAACACCAGCGCGATGCCCGTCGCGCCCAGCAGTTCCATGAGTTGGCTGGGAATTTCATTGGCGCGGATGACCCGCATCAACTGGCTGACATAGTTGCGGGTGGTGCCCCGGAATTGATTGCTGACCGTTTCCTCCAGATTGTAGGCCTTGATCACCCGGGTGCCGGTGAAGGATTCATGCATCAGATTGGTCAGCTCGGCGTTGTACTGCTGTACGGCTCGGGCGGACTTGCGGACTTTGCGGCCATAAATGACAATGGGGATGATGCAGACCGGGAAGACGATCACGGAAATCAGCGTCAGGGTGGGTTGCATGATCAGCAGGGTTGCGAGCAGGCAGACAATCGTGGCCGGATCCTTGACCGAGGAGGCAAAGGTGCCGCCGATGATGCTGTAGAGCACCTGGGTGTCATTGGTGATGCGGGCAATCAGGTCGCCCGTGCTGTTTTTGCTGAAGAACCCCAGCGAGAGGTTTTGGAGATGGCTGAATAGCTTCGTGCGGATGTCGGCAATGGCGTGCATGGCCGCCCAGTTCGTCAGATAGATGCTCAGATAAGCCAGCGTCACGCGGATCAGCATCACTGCGGGAACCGCGCCAATGAGGAGCATCCAGCCGGTCATGGAACCGGGCGCGTGAAACTCCGGCAGCCAGCCGGCCACCCAATGGGCCAGCGGCTTGAGCAGTTTGGGGGCCTTGTCCAACTGGCCCTGCAGATTGACCGAATTGTTGAACACCAATCCCATGACCACCCGCAGCACCCACAACAAAAGGGCCTGGCTCATCGAGTAAAACACTCCGCAAAGAAGGCCCAGGTAAAAACGCCCGCGATACGGACGGACGAATCCCCACAGTTTGCGGATAAAATCAATCATGTGACGGTCATTTTCAGCGGGCGGCGGCGAAAAGCGAGGCTTTTCTCAGGAACCGCCCGCCCCCCGCTTCGTTTTTCCGTAAGTTTTAACTTTCCCAAACCCGTTTCCGCTGGTATTGTCCATGCGGTTGATTGCCCACGTGGCGGAATTGGCAGACGCGCTAGATTCAGGTTCTAGTGAGTAACATCGTACAGGTTCAAGTCCTGTCGTGGGCACCATCTTCAGTTTTTGAAAGCCTGCAAGCAAGGCTTGCCCCCCTCGTGTTCTGCGGTTTAACCTGCCCGTCGTGCGGCTGCTCGACCGATATTTGTTCCGTGAACTGCTGACGCCGCTGGCGTACTGCCTTGGCGGCTTTCTCATTTTCTACCTCTCCTTTTCCCTCTTCACCGGGCTCCCGGATTTGCAGGAGCACAAGCTCCATCTGTCCGACGTGCTGGAATACAGCGCCGCGCAGACGCCCGACTTTCTGGTGCTCGTGCTGCCGGTCGCCCTGCTGCTCGCCCTGCTCTACACCCTCACCCAGCACGCGCGCCACAATGAAATCACCGCCATGCGCGCGGCGGGCCTCAGTTTGTGGCGCATCTGCCTCCCGTATTTTGGCGTGGGGCTGCTTGCCTCCGGCGTCCTGTTTTGGCTGAACGAGACCGTCGTCCCGCGCAGCGCCGAATGGGCGCAGCGCATTCGCACCCGTTATGTGCAGACGCCGGATGACTTGCGCCAGCAGGCCTCCGCCCGGCAATTTGGCATGATCAGCGAACGCACCCACCGCCACTGGTTCTGCCGGGAATATGACGCGCGCACCTCCGAGATGCGCGGGGATCTATACGTCGTGTGGGATTTGCCGGACGGTTCCCGCCGCACCTTGTACGCCGACCGGGCCGTGCGCACCAACGGCGTTTGGACCTTTTTCAACGCCCGGGTCATGGCGCAGGCCGGTCCGGACGTGCTGGGGACCGTCAAACTCTTGGAGACCAATGTCCTGGCCATGCCGGAATTTGATGAAACCCCCCGGCAGATTCAGGGCGAGATCAAGATGGGCAACAAGGAGGCGTTCAATCCGCACGCCGAAAACATTTCGTTGAAGGAGATTTGGGATTATCTGCGGGAACATCCCCAAATGCCCAAACAGCGCTCCAGCGATCTCCTGACCAAGTTTCACGGCCGGCTGGCCAAACCCTGGACCTGCCTGGTGGTGGTGTTGATTGCCATCCCTTTTGGCGTGGGGTCGGGCCGGCGAAATTTGTTTTTCGGCGTGGCCGGGAGTATTTTCATCGTGGCCGGCTATCTGGTGACGCTGCAGGTGAGCCTCGCCGTGGGCACGCATGGTCATCTGCCCGCCTGGCTGGCGGCCTGGCTGCCAAACCTGTTGTTTGGCGCGATGGGGGTGTACCTGACCGCCCGCGTGCGGTGAAGTAAATTCATGAGCCTGATTTTTTAACATGAGTGACGAACCCGCCGGACTGGAATTGCGTTACGAACGACTGCAGTTGCTTTACCAGGTCAGCAACGTCATCCATTCCACGCTGGATTCGCAGGAGGCCTTGCAACTCATCGTCAGCGAGGCGGTCCGGCTCATGAATGCCGCCTCCGGCTCCCTGGTGCTCATCAATCCCACCACCGGCATCCTGGAAATCTCCGCGTCCCAAAACCTCCCCTCCGCCGCCAAACGCCTGAAATTGCAGGTCGGCGAAGGCATCACCGGCTGGGTGGCGCGCACCGGCAAGCCCGCCTGCGTCGGCGATGTCACGCAGGACCCCCGTTATGTCCCGGTCCGGCGCGGCGTCAAATCCGAACTCGCCGTGCCGCTGGAGGTGAACGGCGAGGTCCGGGGCGTGATCAATGTGGATTCCGACCGGGCCGGCGCCTTCGACGCCGAGCATCAAACGCTGTTGCAGGAACTCGCCGTGCAGGCCGCCAAGGTCATTCACAAAACCTGGCTCTACGAACAATTGCGTCTGAAGGTGCATTTGTTTGAAACCCTCGCCGGCGTCAGCCGCACCATCAATTCCACACTGAATCTGGACGAAGCCCTCAAGGCGGTCACCCGCGAGGCCTGCGGTCTGATGCGCGCCCGCATGTGTTCACTGATGATGCTGGATGAAAACCGCGAATGGCTGGATCTGCGCGCCAGCCACGGTGCCGGCGAGGCGTACCTCCACAAGCCGCGCCTGGCCATCGGCGAAAGCCTGTTGGGCGTGGTCGTCCGCCGCAAGAAACCCCTGCAGGTGGCCAACGTGCAGACGTCCAGCCGCTACCAAAACGTCGAGGTGGCCCGGCACGAGGGGCTGGTTTCGCTGCTCAGCGTCCCCCTCGTGTTTGTCGGCGAGGCCATTGGGACGCTGAGCGTCTATACCAGCCGGCCCTATCACTATTCCAACGAGGAAATCAGCATTCTGAGCGCCCTGGCCGACTTGTCCGCCATTGCCATCGAAAAGGCCCGCCTCTACGAGCGCGTGGTGGATGTGGAGGAACAGCTCCGGCAAAACGAAAAACTGTCCGCCCTGGGACTGCTCGCCGCCGAGGTGGCCCATGAAATCCGCAATCCCCTCACGGTGATGAAGCTGCTTTATCACTCCCTTAATTTGAACTTTCCCGAGAGTGACCCGCGCTCCAAGGACACCCGCATCATCGAGGCCAAAATCGAGCACTTGAACAAGATCGTCGAACAAATCCTCGATTTTGCCCGCACCACCGAGCCCACCCTGGCCCCGGTGAGTTTAAACAAACTGGTGGACGAGTTGGGCCTCCTCGTGCGCCACAAGCTTTCCAACCAAAACATCCGGCTCATCCGCGACCTGCAGGCCGACCTGCCCGTCATTTTGGGCGACGCCCCCCAGCTCGAACAGGCCTTTTTGAATTTGATTCTCAACGCCACCGAAGCCATGCCCCGCGGCGGTTCGCTCACCATCCGCACCCATGCCGTGACGTCGTCCGCCGTGAACCAGCCCGTGAGTCATGTGGCCATTGAATTCAAGGACACCGGCGAGGGCATGAGCGAGGAAATGCAGCGCGGCGCGTTCACCGCCATGCTGGCCACCACC